>DATKNR010000023.1:0-32536 GCA_035541255.1 Patescibacteria group bacterium
AATGAATTTTCCGGTATGGGAAGTGTCGTTTGGAGCCGGCTTGCTGATTGCCCTTGTGGCTATCCTGCACGTATTTGTTTCGCATTTTGCGGTGGGCGGAGGTCTCTTCCTGGTGATGACGGAGCGGCGGGCACGCCGGAGCGGGGACTCCGCAATGCTCGACTGGCTGAAGATCCACAGCAAATTCTTTGTACTGGTAACGGTAGTGTTTGGGGCGATCAGCGGTGTGGCGATCTGGTTCACGATCGGACTGATCGGTCCCACGGCGACGAGCAACCTGATCCACATCTACGTGTGGGGCTGGGCGATTGAATGGGTGTTTTTCTTCATCGAAATCACCTCGGCGCTACTGTACTTATACGGCTGGGAGAAACTGCCCGCTTCGCTGCACATGTGGTACGGGTGGGTGTACTTCGTCGCGGCGTACGCCAGCCTGGTGGTAATCAACGGAATCATCACCTTCATGCTGACTTCGGGGAAGTGGGTGGACACGCACCGCTTCTGGATCGGATTCTTCAACCCGACCTATTTCCCGTCGCTACTGGTGCGCACGTGCATTGCATTCGCATTGGCGGGGGTCTACGCGCTGCTGACCGCCAGCCGCCAAAGGGACGAAAGCCTGAAGGCGAGACTGGTGAAGTGGAGCGAGGCCTGGATTCTGCCATCGTTCGTGCTGATCCCCGTCTTCACGTGGTGGTATATCCGGACAATCCCGAGTGAACTGTGGTCGAGCGCGCGCGGGCCGATGCCCACGGCCACGCACTTCGCCTACCTGGCGGCCGTCCTCTCCGGGGTGACGCTGTTGCTGGCGCTTGCGGCACTGGTGCGGCCGGCGCGGCTGCGGCTCGGATTCAGTCTGGTGCTGCTCCTCTCCGCGCTCGTGACGATGGGATCGTTCGAATTTGTCCGGGAGGCGATCCGGAAACCGTACGTTATCCAGAACTATCTCTATTCCAACTCGATCTACGTGCAAGCCATGCCGGGAGACGGGGGATTCGACGTGGATCACATCAACCAGGCCGGCGTGCTCCAGACGGGAAAGTGGATCGAGACGAGGCAGTTGACGGCGAACAACCAGATTGCCGCGGGGCATGAAATTTTCCGCGTGGAGTGCGAAAGCTGCCACACGGTCAGCGCCTACCGCGGGCTGCGACCCTATCTCATCCGGCGGCAGTGGGACCAGGAGAGGCTTGCGGCCATGCTGGGCGGACTGAACCTGATGCACAACGGCGTGATGCCTCCGTTCGCGGGCACGGACGCAGAACGGGAGGCACTGGCTGCGTACCTCAGTGCGGAGCAGCCGGCGTCCTCCAGGGCACAGGGCGCGATCGACGGCGAGACGGTCTTCCAGAGAAACTGTTCCATGTGCCACCAGGATCTGACGCAGCCCGATCTGTTCAGCAGTCTGCCGAAGGATCCGGCGGCGGCCGACGAGGCTCTGAAGAGTCTGCCAGGCATATTTCCGCTGATGCCCGACCTGAAGCTATCCGACCAGGAACGAAGCGCACTGGTGCAATGGATCAACGCGCGCCTCCCCAACCGGAAATAAGCGGAGAGCGACGAGAGGCGGGAAGCCGCCGGAGGAAGGACAACGAGAATGCAGGCGCCCAATTTCATTCCCACCGCAGATCCCAATCCCTTGCCGGCGCCCTACTGGGTGCTGAAACTTCTGCTGATCGTCACCTTTTATCTGCACATCCTGGCGATGAACTTCCTGATGGGCGGGGCGGTGATGGCGCTGGTGGGAAGATGGCGCTCGGGGAACCGGGCGTTTGCCATCCGTTCGTTCTTCGATGTCGGAAGGAAGCTGCCGTCGCTGGTGGCGGCGACCATTACGCTGGGGATCGCGCCGCTGCTTTTCCTTCAAGTGATCTACGGGCAGTACTTCTATACGTCGTCGATCGTGATGGGGTGGCCCTGGCTGCTGCTGCTGGCCATGCTGACCTTCGCGTATTACGGCTTCTATCTGGCCGCCAGCCAGGACGAGGGGAATTTCGGGCGGGCCGGGTGGATTCTGTCGGTGAGCCTGCTGCTGATCTTCTCGATCGGCTTTCTATTCACGAATAACCTGATGCTGAGCCAGACGCCATCGAAATGGGCGGCCAAATATTTCCATGATCCCCGGGGATGGAACCTGAATCTTTCCGAACCGACGCTCGTTCCCCGCTATCTGCACTTTTTCACCGCAGCGGTGGCCGTGGGCGGGCTGTTCCTGGTGCTGATCGCACTGAAACGATGGAAGGAAGAGACGGAGTACGCGCGCTACATTTTTCGGTTCGGGGGTAACGCGTTCCGGTACGCGACGATGGCCCAGTTTCTGGTGGGCACGTGGTTCCTGGTGAGCCTTCCGAAGGACAAACGGATGCTGTTTCTGGGAGACAACACGCTGGCTACAGCACTCCTGATGCTGGGGATCGCGGGAGCGCTGGCGGCAATCGTGGCGGTGGGCAAAGCGCTGGAGAAGGATAACGTCCGGCTGGGCGCATACGCCGGCTCGGGACTGACGGCGTTCGTAATCCTGTGCATGTCCGTGATGCGCGACATCCTGCGCGACGCGTACCTGCAAACTTATTTTCATCCGGAAGAGTTCGCGGTGAAAACGCAGTGGAACGTGTTCCCGATGTTTCTGGCGCTTTTTATTGCCGGGGTGATCTTCTGGCTCGTGATGATGAAACGGTACTGGTTCGTCCGAGGCGCCGAGGGAAGCGGCGCGAAGTAAAGATCGAATCTTGTTGCAAGCCGGCGGCAGAGCCCTGGCGCGGCGGGGCGGCGGGCCTAACGCGCGTACGTGGAGCGAAGGTACCTCAGCGTCTCGTCTTCCAACTCGGGATAATCCATGCGGAGGATATTTTTTGCCGCCGCCTGCGCGTCTGAGCCGGCCGCAATCTGGTCGAGGATGCGGTTGATATCCTCCGGTCCGCCCTGCCGAATAATGAATTCCACGACCGAGAGCGACCAAAAATAGGCCAGGCGGGCGTCGTTGCCCGGGAGAGCAAGCCAGGAGCCCTCAAGCGCTCCGAGCGAAAGCGTCTGGTGAGTGCGGTTGAACTCCGCGACAAACGCGGGAGCGGCATCCGCAGCGGTGGCTCCTTCCATCCATTGGGCCACGCCCTCCTGCATCCAGGTGGGGCAGCGCGCACGGGTTTTCTGCGTGATGAAACTGTGGGTCAATTCGTGCTTCAGTTCGCGGCTGAGTTCGGCGTTCATCGCACGGAGGCCCTGGACGGGGATGCGGATGCGGCCGTCGTTGAGAGCCCCTGCCCATGCGGGAGCGCGGGTGATGTCCGTAAATGCCTGGTCCGTGTACAGCACGACGCCAATCGCATCGGGAGGCGTGTAGTTCAGGATGGAGGAGACAAGCGAGAAGTCCGATTCCAGCGTGGCGAGGATATCGCGGACCAGGGAGGGAGGAGCGGCAGCGCCATTGTAGCGGACCTGGAAATGGGAACTGGAGCCCTCGCGGTAGCCGGCTTCCTCCTGCTGATCGCGGCTGGCTTTGGCCAGTGCGCGTTCGACTTCCGGGTCGGGGCGAAGGGCCAGCGAGCGCCTCCATTCGGCGACGGCCTGATCGAATTTGTTCAGCCCGGCAAAGGCCCAGCCGAGGAATTTGGCGACATCCGGCGATTCCGGTTCCAGGCGTTTGGCATGCTCCAGATATTCGAGCGCTTCCGCATACTCACTCTGGCGAAGCAGCAGGTAGGAAAGGTTCAGGAGCAGGCCCACATTGTCGGGGGCATAAATCAGGCCGCGGCGGTAATGAGCGGTGGCGGATTTGATGTTGCCGTGGGAAAGCTCGAATTGGGCGGCAATGTGGTGTGCGATGGCCACGCGGTCGGCGTCGGCTCTAACCCCGCCGTCGGCCTGAGACTCGAGCTGAGAGATATAGTTCCGGTCGATGGAACCGTCCACAACCACGGCTTTGGCAATGGCGATCGCGTCCGCGGAGGTAAGGGGAGCGGGCGGAGGCGATGCAGCAATCGCGCCGGCGGCCTCCTGGCCGGGTTCGGAGCCGGACGCGGCCATGTCCGCCGAAGCGTCGCGCTCCACGTGATCCACGCGTGAACGGGGAATGCTCATCTTCCCCGCAGAGGTCTCGAAGCTCACATGCTTCGAGTCCACCAGGACGTTAGAAGCGTGGATTCGCTGGCCATTCTTCAGAACAATGGTGTCTGCATGAGAGGTAAGGGAAAATGCGACGGAGAGGGCCAGGACGCAGGCAACTTTCGCGAGCCACTCACGCATACTAGGACTTTAGCAAACGCGGCCGGGGGGGCGCAGCATCGCGTGTCGGCAGGTGTTCCCAATCGCAGGGTGACCCGCACGCTGGGGGTTATGTGGATGGCCGCGGCCGTGTGCCTGGCCGGCCTGGGAGCGAGGGCATCACATCCGGCGGAATCACCCACTCGAAAGCTGTATGAGGACCTGAACGCGCTGCGGGTGGACCGGACGCAGGTGTACCACGTGCGCGAGCTGGCGCTCCGGCGAGACGCGGTGCGGCTCGTATTCGAGGAAGGCACGCTGGGCCTGCTGGAGCCATTCCACGGGCGGGTTCTCGGCGCGGTCTTTACGGGCAGGGGACGGGTGCTGGCGACGCCCCGGGATCCGGCGGAAAGACAGTCGCTTGCGCGGTTTCTGGGCGCGCCCTTGCTGGATACACCCGTGTCAAAAGTCCATCTGCGGTTCACAGACGGGACGGCGGAGCAGATCGAGAATTATCTGCGCTCAGCTCACGCCAAACCGGTGGACGATTCCGAATTTCTTGCGGACTGGAACTCGGTGCTGCCGAACCTGAACCCGGGCAATTCGCTGCGCACGCTACTCGACCTGGATTCGCCCGATCCACTCCCGTTTTTTCAGGCGGTGCTGGTGGACAGCCAGCACGGGGTGTTCGAAGTGTCCGTGGACGACCGGAGGGCGGAGCAGGTGATGATGGGGCAGGTGCGCTATCGCGAAGGGGGAAGATTTTACGACCTGTGGGCGATGTTTCCGCGGACGGAGGGAGCGGGGAATCCGGAACCGGTGGTGCCGGTGCGGTATAGCGTGGATACCACAGTTGAAGAAAACCTGGAGCTGCGGGCGGAAGCCAAACTTGAATTGCGCGCGGTACGCGACGGAGAGCGGATTCTGCCGCTGACGCTCTCGCGTGAACTTCGTGTACAGAGCGTGACCGGCGCATCGGGACAACCGCTGGACTTCTTCCAGAACGAGGACCTGAGCGAAAAGGAAGTGCTGAAACGGGGCGACGACCTGTTCTATGTGGTACTGCCGGAACCCACGAAAAAGGGCCAGATCATCGATTGGGACGTGAAGTACGGCGGAAACGTGATCACCGAGGCGGGCAATGGAGTGTATTACGTGGGAGAACGGGGGACGTGGTATCCGCACCCATTCGGAACTGCACATTTCTGCAATTACGATCTTACGTTCCGGTGGCCGCGGAATCTGGAACTGGTGGCCACGGGGAGGCGCAGGGACCAGCATGAGGAAGGCCAATGGCGCGTAGCCCACTGGATTTCCGATTCGCCCATGGTCGTGGCTGGATTCAACCTGGGCAAATACTCGGAAGCGAGCGCGGACGCCGGCCCGGTTCAAATCACCGTAAATGCCAACCAGCAACTCGAACAGACGCTCTACGGCCTGTTTCGCTGGCGGCGGGGAGCGACGGCCTCTGGCGGCCCCATCGGGTGGAGGCGAACTCTGGATGCGTGGAGGAGCGCGAACCTGGAGGAGGCGGTGCCACCGCCGATGCCGAAAGCGGTGATTGGGCAACTGGCGACGGACATCGGCGACGCGATGCTGAATCTGGAGCAGTGGAACGGGCCGTTCCCCTTTACTCGGCTCGAGGTGTCTCCGCTGCCCGCAGCGATGGGACAGAGCTGGCCGGGACTCATCTACCTTTCCACGCTTACGTTTGTTCCCAAAACAGCCCAGCAGCGAGCGGGCGTGGCGGAGCGTACGACCTTTTCGTTCACGGATCTGATGCCATTCCACGAACTGGCGCACCAGTGGTGGGGAAACCTGGCGGGGTACAACAGCTATCGCGAGGAATGGATCATGGAAGGGCTGGCGAATTACTGCGCGCTACTCTATCTGGATTCGCGCCGTCCCGGAGAACATGCGCTGGCGCACGCGCTGGAAGGCTACCAGAGCGACCTGCTGGCCCGGCTGCCGAATAGCACGGAAACAACGGATGAAATCGGCCCGCTGTCTCTCGGCCAACGGCTCGATTCGTCGCTTACGCCGGAGGGCTTCTCGCGTGTGATCTATCCAAAAAGCACGTGGGTGCTTCACATGCTGCGGATGATGCTGCAGGAACCCTCCGCAAAGGACCCGGACGCGAAATTCCGGGCGCTGCTTCACAGGCTGCTGGAGAAATACAAATTTTCGGCGCTGACTGAGGGAGATTTTCGGCGTGAAGTAAGCGGAATGATGACCCCTGAGATGGACCTGGAATCCATGCACTCCATGGACTGGTTCTTTGACGAGTGGGTGCACGCCACGGGGATCCCTCACTATTCGGTGGAATACAAGGTGAGCGCCAGCGCGAAGGGATACACGGTTCACGGAACTCTGCGACAGGAGGGAGTGTCCGAGACGTTCCTGGCGAGAGTGCCGCTGTACGCGGCCAGCGGAGGCGGAAAACAGGTGCCGCTTGGCTCGGTGGTGACGGATGGGCCGAACACGGCGTTCCAGTTCCGCTCCCCCGTAAAGCCGAGCCACATCTTGATTGATCCCTGCCACACGCTACTGGCCGTCACGGAATAAAGACCGTGGGGCACGGCCGGTGGCACGCGGCCGGCAAACAGCAGGCGGCCGCAACTATCCGGGGGGCCAGCGAAAATTTCTGCCACCCAGAAGATGAAGATGCAGGTGGAAAACGCTCTGTCCCGCGGCGCGGCCATTATTTAAAACGGTGCGGTAACCTTCCAGCAGCTGCCGTTCGCGGGCGAGCTTCGCGGCGACGAGCTGGATGTGGCCGAGCAGCGCTTCGTCGTCCTGCGAAGCTTCCGTCAGGGAAACGAAGTGCTTCCAAGGGGAGATGAGGATGTGTACGGGCGCCTGGGGGTTGATGTCCTCGAAGGCGAAGACGCGGTCGTCCTCGTAAACGATCTTGCCGGGAATTTTTTTCGCGCCGATCTTGCAAAACAAACAGTCGTCCATGAACAACCTCCCCCAGCGAGCCCGGCTTCCCGCACCATCACTTCTGTGGCGGGGAATCCAGCCGCACCACGAACGGCTGGACGTGTTCCTTGTCGCGCAATTCTCCCGCAAACGCGTTGGCCGAATCCTCGGAAGTGAGCTTGCCCACGCGCACCCGGTAGAACAACCCCTGCGGCGCATCGTACTCCTGAATGACAGCAAAGGAGTAGCGATCTTCCATCTGCTTGCGGAGGCGTTCCGCGTTGTCGTGAGAGAGAAACGCCCCGACCTGAACGGTGAAAAAGCCGGCGGTGGGACTGCCGGGGCTGGAAAGGACGGTGAGGCGGACGGGAGCGATCCCCATGGCCACCATGTCCAGCTCACGTGCCGCACCGAGGGAGAGATCGATGATTCGCCCTTCGACAAAGGGTCCTCGGTCCGTGATACGCACGTCCACGTGCTTCCCGTTTTTCTCGTTTGTCACGCGCACCATGGTGTCAAACGGAAAAGTACGGTGGGCCGCGGTGAGTTGATACATGTCGTAAATTTCGCCATTGGCGGCGCGACGGCCGTGGTAGGGAACGCCGTACCAGGATGCGAGACCTTCTTCCGTGTAATTAGGGGGGATGGGCGCAGGCGGAGCGGGCGGAACGCGCCCGGGGGCGGGGCCCGCCGGAGACGGACTGGGAGAGGGCGGCGCACTGGCGGGAACGGGAGACGGACGCGCGGTGCGATGAGGGGCGCAGGCGGCCGCCGCCATCAACGCCGCGCATACAAGAATTCCCAAGGCCAACCGCCGGGCGGGCGCGAAAACGGAATTGGGCGCAACTGAGGCTTCCGAAACTATCGGCGCGTCGCAGGCTCGGCCGGGGAGGCTCACGCGAGGTCAGGGATTAGCGGCGCGGTCGCGGCGGGCAATTTCATCGAGTTCGGTGGCCAGCTCGGCAAGACGCTGAGAGGCGGTGCGAAGGAAATCTGCGGCAACGCGACGGGACTGTGGCAGCACCTCGGATTCAAACAGATCGCGGACGCGGCGGGCTTCCTGTTCGAGCGCGCGAACAACTTCTTCGAGATTCTCCATGAGCTCCTGCCTGAACATGCGAAATTTTCCGCTATTATAGGGAGGCGGGAGAGTGACAGCAAGGAATACGGATGCCATTGCCACCACAATTGAGATGGAAGCTGGATCGCTGGAAGTCCCAAGTGCAGGGAATGCTGCGCGGGGAGGAGAGACCGAAGCGTCCCCGGCTGTGCCCGTTGTGCGGACAGCTGGTGGGGGCGGAACAGAACCGCTGCGGGGCCTGCGGAACGAGCATGACGTTTTCGCTCGCGGCGGCGGGCCGGGGGCTGGCCGGGCTGATGCCGCAGCCGCATCCAGTGACGAAAATCGTGACGGGAATGAATTTCTTCATGTACCTGGTATGCATGGCGGCGACGTTTTCCGCCACCCAGCACCTGTCGATGATGGGTTCGATCAGCGGCCAGGTGCTCTACCGGATGGGCGCGCGGGATACGCTGGAGCTGCTGGTGCGGCACCAGTGGTGGCGGCTAGTGGTTCCGATCTTTCTGCACGCCAATCTGCTGCACATCGGAATGAACACGTGGGTGCTGGTGGACATCGGGCCGGCGGTCGAGGAGTTGTACGGTTCGGCGCGCTACCTGTTTTTCTACATGGTGAGCGGAATCCTAGGCTACGTGTTCAGCACGGGATGGGACGTGGTTCGGGGAGTGCCGGGAGAGAGCATCGGGGCGTCGGGCGCGATCATGGGACTGATCGGGCTGCAACTGGCGGTGAGCAGCCAGCGCGGGGGACCTTACTTCCAAATGATCCGGACGCAGCTCATCAAATGGATCGTGATTATCTTTGCCATCGGGTTCTTCTGGGGAGGGATCGACAACGCGGCGCATTTCGGCGGGCTGGTGGCGGGCTATCTGCTCGGCAGGATTTCCGCGGACCGCGAGCCTGTGGACATCGTGGAGCGGCGGCGGGCCAATCTGCTGGGCCTGGCCGCGGTGCTCGCCGTGGTGGGAAGTTTTGCCGCGATGATCCTGCACTACTCGAAGAGCTTCTCGTAACGCGCCCCGTTCGCGATAAGGCGCCGTCGCAGCCCAAACCTAATAGATCGTGGGACCGATCAGGCGGACGAGGAGCACCGGGCAGGGCGCCTTGCGGATGACGCGGTGGGTGACGGAGCCGAACAAGGCACGGTCAAGCAAGCGGCGGCCGTGCGTGCCCATCACCAGCAGATCGTAGCGACCCTGCTCACAGGCTTTGAGAATGGTTTCCTCAGTGGGGCCGCGGCCCAGCTCCAGTTTGAACTGCGTATCGCGTTCCGCGGCCATCCAGACGGCCAACTGGCTGCGCACTGTCTCTTCCGCGCGCGCAATTTCGTCCACTTCCGGACGTCCGGAATAGGCGGTGGGGAGCGGCACCTGCTCCAGCACATGGAGCACGGTCAGCTCGGCGCCGAATTTCTGCGCCACGCTGACTGCGTATTGAAGCGCCCGGCGGGAAGTAGCTGAGAAATCAATCGGGCAAAGAATGCGGGAGACGTTTACCATCGCGGGGAGTATGGCATAAGCCCGCAGGCGGTGCCAACCGGTGCGACCCGGGAGGTAAACCCGGCCGAGATTCGGCCGTCCATGCGGGCTTCCGGCCGTCAGGAAGGCGCATTCAGCCGCCGCGCAATGGTGATGCTGTAGTGCACACCAGACACGATCGTAGCGACGGCGACCGCGTAGACAAAAGCGCGCTCGGCGGCACGCAGAGCCGGCAGATCAAATGCGGCCGCAGAAACCACCACGAGGATCAACAGAATCTGCAGCCCTGTGGTCAATTTCCCGAAAATGGACGGAGGAAAAGTGCGCGGGCCGACCACGAGAAGAATGACCGCGCCGGTGGCGAGAATGATCACGTCGCGCGCCAGCACCAGAATGGTGAGCCACCAGCCGAGTACTCCACGAAACGCGAGAACGACAAAAGCACCGGAGAGCATGAATTTGTCCGCCAGCGGATCGAGAAACATGCCCAGTTCGCTCTTCTGATTCAGCCAGCGGGCCAGCAGGCCGTCCAGCGCATCCGTGGCCGCCGCCGTGACCAGCAACAGGAGCGCCCATCCGAACCGCTGGTAGAACAAGCAAATCAGAAACACGGGGAGCAGTACGAAGCGGAGGAACGTGATCTGGTTGGGGACGGTCCAAAAGGGCGGGCGCATGTTCGCTCGCGCGCCTCACCCAAATCGCGCCAGATAAGCCGGAAGCGAGCAGCCGACCTTCTGTTCGAACAAATCGGCCATGGAGAGAACCGAGCCCTGGCGTTCGTCCATGGCCACGCGCTCCACGCGGAGCATGGGGAAAAACACGGTAGGAAGACCGATGGATTCGCCATCCGGATCGCGCGCCTGGCGCACGAATTCATCGAAGGACTCGAGACTCACGCCGCGAACCGTGATTCCGGCGGGAGAAATGTCTATGAGCTCTCCCCAGACCTTTTCCTTGGGAGTGTGCAGGCTCACGACGACAATGGAATGAAGTTCCACGCAGGCTCCCCTGCTGCCTGCCAGAGTGTAACGCGAACTGGGCGGAGGGTCACGCCGCGCGGCGGCGGGATGCGCTGCGGGGGAGAGCGAAGATGCCGTCCCGTTTCATTTCTTGAGCTCCGGCCGGTCCTTATACAGATCGAGAGCCTCCGGATTGGCGAGTGCTTCCCTCTGCTTGACAGGCCTGCCGTGGACGACTTCGCGAACAGCCAGCTCGACGATTTTGCCACTCTTGGTGCGCGGAATATCGGCCACCTGAAGAATTTTCGCAGGGACGTGACGCGGAGTGGCATTCCTGCGGATTTGATCGGAGATTTTCCTTTCGAGTTCGGCAGTGAGCTGCAATCCCTCACGCAGGCGCACAAAGAGAACGACGCGCACGTCGTGATCCCAGTCCTGGGCGATGGCGATGCACTCCAAGACCTCCGGCACCTGCTCCACCTGCCGGTAGATTTCCGCGGTCCCGATGCGCACGCCTCCAGGATTCAGCACGGCGTCGGACCGCCCGTAGATGATGATGCCGTCGTGCGGCGTAATCTCCGACCAGTCACCATGGCACCAAACGCCGGGAAACCGCTGGAAGTACGCGGCATGGTATTTTTTGCACTCGGCGTCGTCCCAAAAACCGACGGGCATGGAGGGAAAGGGTTTGACACAAACCAACTCGCCCTTCGCGCCGCGGAGCGGCTTGCCCTGCTCGTCGAACACATCCACGGCCATGCCGAGACCGCGCGTCTGAATCTCACCGCGATAGACGGGGCCCGCGGGATTTCCGAGCACAAAACAGGAAACGATGTCCGTGCCCCCGGAGATGGAGGCGAGGTGCACGTCCGGCTTGATGGAGCGATAGACGTAGTCGAAGCTTTCGGGCACGAGCGGCGAGCCGGTGGACGTGATGGTGCGTACGGACGCGAGCTTGTGCGTCCTGACGGGTTCCAGGCCGGCCTTGGCGCACGCATCGATGAATTTCGCCGAAGTACCGAACAGCGTCATCCGTTCCTCGTCCGCGAGATCGAACAGCACGTTGCCTGACGGGTGCATCGGCGAACCATCGTAGAGCAGTAGAGCAGCCTCGGATGCCAGAGCGGAGACCAGCCAATTCCACATCATCCAGGAGCAGGTGGTGAAATAAAAAACGCGGTCGCCGGGCTTGATATCGCAGTGGAGCTGATGTTCCTTGAGATGCTGGAGCAGCGTGCCGCCGGCGCCGTGCACAATGCACTTCGGCATACCGGTGGTGCCGGAGGAGAACAGGATGAGGAGCGGATGATTGAAGGGCATTCGCGTGAATGTGGGCGTGCGGGGGGCATATCCAGCCACGTAGTCAGGAAACGCGATGGCATCCAGAACGGCCGCGATTGCGGGATTTTCAGAAATGTAAGGCACAACCACCACGCGAGCGAGCGAGGGCAGGCGCCCGCGAATCTCCGCGAGCTTGCCGAGCGCGTCAATCCGCTTCCCGTTGTAGAAACACCCATCGACGGCGAAAAGTACCTTCGGCTGAATCTGTCCGAAACGGTCGAGCACGCCTTGAACGCCAAAATCCGGCGAGCAGGAGGACCAGATGGCGCCAAGGCTCGAGGCCGCCAGCATGGCGATGATGGCTTCGGGCATGTTGGGTAGGATTCCGGCCACGCGGTCGCCGGGCTGGACGCCTTCCGCAGCGAGCGCCTGCTGGAGCCGGGAGACGGCGTCGCGCAAATCGGACCAGCTCATCCGCCGGCGGACCTGCTGCTCGCCCCAGAAAACCAAAGCGTCGGAGGAATCGGAACGGCGCAGCAGATTTTCGGCAAAATTCAGGCGCGCGCCGGGAAAGAATCGCGCTCCCGGCATATGGCCGGGAAGTTCAAGCGCGACCTCTCCGGGCCCTTCGCCGATGACGCCGCAAAACGACCATACCAGCCGCCAGAACTCAGCGATGGAATCCACGGACCATTGCCGGAGGGCGGCGAAATCAGCAAAGCGCCTGCCGGAAGCGGTCTCAGCCGCCTTGCGGAAGCGCGTGACGTTCGCGGCGGCGGCACGCTCCGCCGACGGCTGCCACAGCATCGCGGGATCGCCCGGCATTCGAAAACTCCAGCAAAAACCGAAATCAGTTTAATCCACTTCGCGGAGGGATTTGTACACCTGGTTGGCGGCGTCGAATTGTGGTTCGAGGTCACGGCTGGCCAGCGAGCCACGCAGGTGTTCAAGCGCCTGGACGAGCCGGTCCAGCGAGCGCACCAGATTGTCACGGTTCGTCAGGCATACGTCGCGCCAGAGGGCATAGGGGCTCCCCGCCAGGCGGAGGGCATCCCGCAGGCCCGTTGAGGCGAGCGAGAGTGGCAGACCAGTTTCATCCGTCTCATCGTTCACAACGCCGGCGAGAGCTACGGAGGCGAACTGGGGCAGGTGGGAGATGATGCCGACGGCCCAGTCGTGCGTGTCCGCGTCGAGCCAGACAGACTCGGCACCGATGGCGCGGAGCAGAGCCTCGAAAGACGTCACCGCGGGCGTAGCCTGGTGAGTACCGGGATCCCTGACGAGCACATACTTGGCGCTGCGAAACAGGCAGACATCAGCATGCTGAATGCCGCTCAGTTCGCGGCCGGCGAGCGGATGACCACCGAGAAATTCCGGACGTCCGGAAAAGTGTCGCGCGGCGGCCCGGCAGATGGCGGCCTTGGTGCTGGCGGCATCGGTAACGAGCGTGCCCGCCGGCGCGTGCCGGGCGACTTCCGGCAGCAGATCGAGCGTGACGCCAATGGGGAGCGCGATGTAGACGAGCTGTGAGGCTCGAAGAGCTTCCGCCAGGCTGGAAGCTGCCCGCGTAATTGCACCGAGCGCTGCGGCTTTCTCGAGGACTTCGGGCCGGTCCCAGCCGATGACGGCGATCTGCGGAAAGGCCTCGCGGACGGCGAGGGCGAAGGAGCCGCCAATCAGGCCGGTGCCGAGCACGGTAAGGCTCGAAAACGGGGCTTCGCTCATGGTTTCGTATCCTGGCCAGTGACTGACGCTTCGCGGCGGCTCATGCCGCGCAAGCCAGCCTGCTTCAGCACGCGAACGCGTGCGGCGACATTGACGGCGGCTTCCTCCGCGGTCCCGGCGCGTTCGACCTCAGCGACGAGGGCGGAGCCGACCACGGCGGCGTCCGCCAATCCACCGAGGAGCGAGACGTGGCCCGGGAGCGAGATGCCGAATCCGACCGCGATGGGAAGTGAAGTGGCGCGGCGTGCGCGGCGGAGCAGCGCAGGCAACTCATCGGCAAGCGAATCGCGCTCGCCAGTGACGCCGGTTCGCGAAATGACGTAAAGAAAGCCGGAAGACGCTTCCGCGATGCGGGCCATGCGTGGGTCGCCGGTGGTTGGAGCAGCCAGATAAATGGTATCCAGCCCGCGAGAATGGAGCGTGCGGCGATAATCGGTGGAATCCTCCGGAGGCAGGTCCGTGATGAGCACGCCGTCGGCGCCTGCTGATTGGGCGCGCCCGGCGAACGCCTCGAGGCCCATCTGCAGGACGGGATTGAAGTAAGTGAACAGGACGAGCGGCACCTGGGAGTAAGCGCGGATATCGCGCACGAGATCGAGAACACCGCTGAGGGTGGTGCCGGCCTTGAGCGCGCGTTCGCTGGCGCGCTGGATGACTGGGCCATCTGCCAGGGGATCGCTGAACGGGACGCCGAGTTCGATCACGTCCGCGCCCGCCTCGGCGGAGGCGAGCACGATGGGGCGAGTGGCGTCGAGCGAGGGATCGCCGGCGGTGACATAGGCGACGAGGCCGAGGTCGCCCGCGCGGCGCAGTTCGTCGAAGCGGCGGGAGATGCGAGTGGGGGAATGCGTCATGTGAGCAATGGCGGCATCGGTCAGAGGTGGCGCGAAAGGGTTTCCATGTCTTTATCGCCGCGGCCGGAAACGTTCAGGATGACGGCAGTGTCGCGCGGCAGCGAGGGCGCGCGGCGGATCAGCTCGGCGACGGCGTGAGCCGTCTCCAGGGCGCATAGAATGCCTTCGGTGCGGGCCAGCGTGCGAGCGGCATCGATGGCGGCTGCGTCGCTGACAGCGGTGTATTCGGCGCGGCCACGGCCGGCGAGCCACGCGTGCTCGGGACCCACAGCCGGGTAATCGAGGCCGGCGGAAACGGAATGAGTTGCAGCAATTTGCCCTGCTTCGGTTTGCAGCACCCACGTGTAGGTTCCCTGCAACACGCCGGGGCGAGCACCGGAATATCCCGCGGCGGCGGCGAGCCGCGCGGCATGTTCGCCGAGATGAGTGCCCGTACCTCCGGCCTCTACTCCCACCATGCGCACCGCAGAATCGCCGAGAAACGCGTGGAAGAGACCGATGGAGTTCGAACCGCCGCCGACGCAGGCGAACAGAGCGGCGGGCAGACGACCCTCCGCGGCCAAAATCTGTTCGCGGGCTTCGCGGCCGATGACGGACTGGAAATCGCGCACCATGCGCGGATAGGGGTGGGCACCGAGCACAGAGCCGAGCAGGTAATGGGTGGTGCGGACGTTGGTCACCCAGTCGCGCATGGCTTCGTTGATCGCGTCTTTGAGCGTGCGGCTGCCGGAATCGACGGCGGCAACGGTGGCGCCGAGCATCCTCATGCGGCCCACATTGAGGCGCTGGCGGGCCATGTCGTCCGTGCCCATGTAAACGCAGCACTCGAGTCCGAGGCGCGCGCACACAGCGGCCGTGGCCACTCCATGCTGGCCCGCGCCCGTTTCCGCGATGACGCGAGGTTTTTTCATGCGCCGGGTGAGCAGGCCCTGGCCAATACAGTTGTTGATTTTGTGCGCGCCGGTGTGGAGCAGGTCCTCGCGCTTCAAGTAGATGCGCGGGCCGCCCAGGTGCGCGGAGAGGCGCGCGGCAAAATCGAGCGGCGTGGGCCGCCCGGCAAACGTGCGGAGGAGATGGTCCAGCTCGGCGCGAAAAGCGGCATCGGAGCGCGCCTCATGGTAGGCGTGCTCGAGCTGCTCGATGGGCTCGACGAGCGTTTCCGGAACGTAACGGCCGCCGTACGGGCCGAAACGTCCATGCGCATCGGGCCATTCGCCAGCGGGAAGTGTTTGCGGAGCGGTGCTCATGCGAATTCCTGGCGGACGGAGTCGACAGCATCAAGAAAGGCACGAAGTCTACGCGGATCCTTGCGGCCGGGAGCGCGCTCCACGCCGCTGGCTACATCAACGGCCGCGGGATGCACGGTGCGAATCGCGAGCGCGACGTTTTCCGGAGTAAGCCCGCCAGCCAGGACGATCAGGCCGAATTGCGCCGCAGGGCGCGCGAGATTCCAATCGAAGCTGCGCCCGGTCCCGCCACGTATGCCGTCGCGCGCGGGAGCACTGTCGAGCAGAAATGCGGCTGCCGGATAGCGTGCCAGGCGCACCGCGCGGAAACGCGGGCCTACCCGGAATGCTTTGATGACCGGGGTCAACTGGCCGACGGCGCGAGCCGCCGCGGGACGTTCTTCGCCATGGAGTTGGGCGTAATCGAGGCGCACGGTCTCGGACAGTTCGCGGATCGCAGCGGGGGATTCGTTGACGAACACGCCGACGGCGGCAATTTCGCGCGGCATGCGCCCGCGGATGGCCGTGGCGTCCTGCGGAGGGAGGTAGCGCGGGCTGCGCGGGCAGAAATTGAAGCCGAGCGCGTCGCAGCCAGCTTCAATAGCGAGCTGGGCATCCTGCCAGGTGGTGATGCCGCAAATCTTCACGCGGAACATGGATTCAATCCACAGTCCCAGGCGCGGCAAGCAACCGGCGTAGCGCAGCGGCGGGATCCGGCGCCTCCATCAGGCTTTCGCCGACGAGGAACGCGTGGAAACCGGCGTCGCGAAGGCGGGCGAGGTCGGCGGGAGCGCGCACTCCGGATTCGCTTACGGCCACGCAGCCGGGCGGAATCTCGCGAATCAATTCAAACGACGTGTCCAGCCGCACGTCGAACGTGCGCAAGTCGCGATTATTCACTCCGATGATGCGCGCGCCGGCACGAAGGACGCGCTCCAATTCCTGATGCGAGTGGACCTCGACGAGCGGCTCCATGCCGAGTTCGCGGCCGGCGGCAAGCAGATCGGCGATCTGGCCGTCGGAAAGAATGGCGGCGATGAGGAGGAACGAATCGGCGTTCACCGACCGGGCTTCCCATATCTGCCACGGGTCGAAAAGAAAATCCTTGCGGAGCACGGGGAGTTCGACGGCCGCCCGGGCCACACGGAGATTCGTAAGCGATCCCTGAAAGAATTCCTCCTCGGTGAGCACGGAGAGGGCCGAAGCACCCGCGGAGGCGAGCGAAATCGCCAGTGTTTTCGCGTCGAAATCGGTGCGCAACACGCCACGTGAGGGCGACGCCTTTTTTAATTCCGCGATTACGTTGATACCGGGGCGGCTCAGCGCCCCCGCGAGATCGCGTGGGGGAACGGCTTGCTGTACGGCCATGCGCAGCACCGGCAGAGGATGCAGCCGCCGGCGTTTCTCCATGGCCTCGCGGCGGGCTTCGAGGATTCGGTCCAGAATCGTGCCGGTTTGTGGATGAGCGTTCAGAGCGGCGCTCCCCAAGCTGACGAACCGTGAAAGCGGGAAACGACCATGCTATCGGCGGCCTGACGGATAGTCAATTTTGCTGACGGGGCGCAGCGGAGGACCGGTAGGCGGCCGCCTGAATGTTGTACAACTCGGCGTACTGTCCGCCGCGGGCCATGAGTGCTTCGTGCGTTCCGACTTCGGCAACGCGAGCGCCATCGAGAAACACGATCTGGTCGGCCATCCGCACGGTGCTGAAGCGATGCGAAACCAGGATGGTGATACGGCCCGCGGCACGCGCGGAGGCGGCGTAGCGTTCGAAGAGAGCGTGTTCGGTTTCGGCGTCGAGAGCGGCGGTTGGCTCATCGAGGACGAGCAGAAGGGGAGCGTCGCGCATGAAGCCGCGGGCGAGCGCGAGTTTTTGCCACTGGCCGAAACTGACCTCAACGCCCTGGGGCCATGTGACGCCGAGCTGGGTATCGAAGCCGGAGGCGAAGTTCGCGACAACGTCTTCTGCGCCCGCGCGGCCGACGGCGGTGACGACTGCGGGCTCCTCGTCGAGGCGCGGCAGGTCGCCGAGGCCGACGGTGTGGCGCACGCGAAACTCGAAGCGGAAGAAATCCTGAAAGGCGCCGGCAAGGCATGCGCGCCACTCGTCGGGACGAATGCGGGCCAGGTCAATGCCGTCGACGAGGATGCGACCGGCAACGGGATGGTAGAGGCGGCAGAGAAGTTTGACGAGAGTGCTCTTCCCTGCCCCATTTTCGCCGACTATGGCGACGACGGAACCGGGAGCGAACTCAAGGTTGATGTCGTCCAGCACACGCCGCTCGGTGCCCGGATAGACGAACGAAACCGACTCGAGGCGGATGCCTTGTGCGAGCCGCCCAGGGGCAGACGAATCGGCATGCTCCTCGAGGGAGGCGGCGTAATCCTCGAGCCAGGCCATCCGGCGCGAGCCCTCCAGCCAAAAGCCACGCAGAAAGCCGATTTCTCCCACGGTGGCGGCAATGTAGCCGGACAGCCGGGCTCCCGCCGCGAGCACGAGCAGTACCTGTCCGGGAGTGGCGCCGGGACGCGCGGAGACGATCGCGATGGCCGCGATGTATGCACCGCCGAAAACGGCCCATGCCAACGAGTTCCAGAGAGCGGTGGCCCAGCGTGCGGCGGCCACCGGCCGGTACCAGCGCTCCCAGGCGTCGCGCCTGTCGCGGAGCAGCCGAGGCCCGATACGAGTAACACGGACTTCTTTTCCAGGAGGCGCGGTAGTGGCGGTGAGGAAGAGGTGCCGCGCGAGGCGATTGGTGGAAGCCACGCGCTCTTCGGTGGTGCGTTCGACTCCTGGCCGCCACGTGGAGCTGAGCACGGTCGGAAGCGCGAACACGGCCAGCAGGGCCAGAGCGGGATGGACGGACATCAGCAAAGCGAGAGTGACGCCGAGGCGAAGCAGCCAGCCGCTGGTGGAAAACAGCGACATGTACATGTGGTCGAGGACGAAGACCTGATCGCGCAGCATCGCGAGGCGATCGAGGTATTCCGGCCGCTCGTGGTGAGCGATGGTGGCAACGGAGGCCTGTAGCCGGGCGACGTGAGACTCGAGCGCGGCGGCGACCCGGTCGCGGAAGCGGCGCTGAGTGCGGTCGCTGGTGACCTTGAGAAACCAAGTGGCGACAACGGAAACCGCGAGGCCAATGGCGGACGCGGCGACGAGAACGGAGCGGTGCTGGACCAGACCGTTGGCGAGCAGCTCCAGCCAGAGGGCGAGGAGCGCATCCGGAAGTGCGGCAAGCATCGCCAGGCCGAACGAGACACCCAGCAAACGCGGCTCGGCGTCGTAGGCCCGCCGGAGCGCGCGCCACATGGAAGAGAGCGGGGGCGGCAGCGCATCAGGCGGGGGCATCGAGCGACACTCCTTCGTCGTCCTCGCCGCCGAAGCGCGAGGCCTGGAGCTCAAACATGGTGCGGTAGCGGCCACCGGCGGCCATGAGCTCATCGTGAGTGCCCAGTTCGATCACCCGGCCGTGCTCAAGTACACATATCCGGTCTGCGCGGCGCACGGAAGAAAAGCGGTGGGAGATGAGAATGGTGGTGGCGTGGCGGGTAGCGGCGAGAATGCGCTCGAAGATTTCGGCTTCACCGCGCACGTCGAGCTGCGCGGTGGGCTCGTCCAGCAGGACCACGCCAGCGCCCATGTTGACAGCGCAGAGAGCGCGGGCCAGCGCGATGCGCTGCCACTGTCCCCCCGAAAGGTCGGTGCCGCCCGGGTAGGCGCGGGAGAGTATGGTGTCGAGAGCCGTGAGCTTCGCGGCGCCGGCTTGGGCGAGTGCGGCTTGAATTACGGAATCGGGCGCGCCGGAAGGAGCTACGTTGTCGCGAAGCGGCAGCTCGAAGTGTATGAAATCCTGGAAGACGGCGGCGAGGCGGGCGCGCCACGCGTCAACATCGAATTCTCGAAGGTCCACGCCGTCCACTTCAATCGCGCCCTCCTGCGGGTCGTAGAGGCGGCAGAGAAGTTTTGCAAGCGTGGTTTTGCCGGCTCCATTCTGGCCGACGATGGCGAGGGATGAGCCGGCGGGAATCGTCAGATCGAATCCGCTGAGCACGGGCTCGGAGGTATTGGGATAGGCGAAACAAACGTTTCGAAAGCGAATCTCGCGGGCGGGCCTTCCCGCGGCGTCGCGAGTGCCGCGCAGGAGATTGCCCGCGGCGGCCATGGCTGGACGAAGCCGGAGCACGGCGCCGGCGGGGGCGGCAGCTCCATCGAGCGCCCAGGAGAGGCCTCCGAAAGCGATGGTCCCCGCCCCCATGGCCGCGCCCGCAAACATCACCAGGCGTCCGAGGGCCAGGCGGCCCGCGGCGGCATCCTGTGCCATCAACCAGAACAGGAGCACATTGGCGCCGAGGACGATGAACAAACTCCAGATGACGGGCCGTTCGCGGAGGCGAGTGGCCATCCATTGCAGTTCGAGCAGCTTGCGGCGCGCGGTATAGAAGCGATCCACGGTCCACGCGGAAAGCCCGAACAACCGCAACTCCTTGGCAGCGGGCGCGTCCACGGCCAGGCGATACGCGTACTCAGCCTGCCGCTGCGCCGCGCGCACTTCTTCGGTATTGCGGTCGCGCCAGACGGCGCTTTCGCGGAGCAGCCAATGCGTGGACAGCCACGCGCCAGCGAGAAGTATGGGCGCCCACCACGCGTAGGCCGCCAGAACTGCGCAGGATGCCAGGCCGCCCACCATGGCCACCAATTCCGCGGCCATGAAGTCCATGCAAATGGAAAGAGGCGGTCCGGTAATGGCGAGATCGAAATCGCGGGCCATGGCGAGATCGGTGGTGAGCCGCGCGTCTTCCAAATGGCCCATGCCCGGTGGCGAAATGCAAGCCGCGGTGAGCTGGTCATAGAGCCATGCGGCGGTCTTGCTGCCCAGATTGGTGCCCACCGCCAGATGCACCGGAGAGAGTACGTTGAGCAGCAGAAAGACAGATCCCGCCAAAACGAGGGGCAAGGCGAGCGATGCACCATGGCCGATTGCGCCGACGAGCACGCCCATGGCAACGGCGAAAAGGGCGGGCAACACTCCGCGGAGCGCAAGCAGCAGCCACCAAACAGAAGCGAGCGAGAGGCTAGCCTTCGGGAGAATGCCGAAGAACTGCCACTCCACACGAGCTTGCAGGCGTTCGAACATTGCCGCGTGCCGAGTCCACCTGTGGTTCCGACGGCCAGGCGCGGGCGCCGAGCAGAGGGCTGCCGCGACCCGCTACCTCTGCAGAAGGGGATCCGCGAATCGGATTGGGATCCCGAAATTCGAACCGCCAAAGCCCTTCAGGATGGCGTAGTTCACTCCAATCACTTTGCCGTCCTCGTTGAAGAGAGGACCGCCGGAACCGCCGGAAGTGGTCTGCGCGTCGTAGACGAGCTTATCGGAGAGAATGTCGCCGAGGTGGCCCTGCGTGGTGACGGGGCGGATGAGCTTGCGGCTGGCGAGAGCGGTCATGATGCCGGCGGGAGTTCCGCCACTCCCCTGGACAATGGACTTCACGGTATCGTCATCCGTGCGCGCGAGGATGGCATCGAGGCCGGTGGGATAGCCCATCAGGATGACCGGCGAACCGCTGATGGCGCCCTTGGCCTGTGAGTCCAGGCTGAGGGGAGAACGCCTCACATCATCGAGCGTGACGCGCACGGAGGCCAGATCCGCCTGGTCCGAGATTTTGTCGACGGAAGTGTGCAGCGGACGCGGGGAATCCGGACAATAGCATTCGATGTCGGCGAGCACGGCCTCCATTCCTTCCTGGGAGACGCCGGAAAGCTCGTCATTTTTCCACCAAGGTTCAACCACATGCCGGTTGGTGAGCATGAGTCCGTTGGTGGATACGAGGAAGGCGCTGCCGAAAAAATCGACCCGAACCTCAGGCCCGCGGCCCTGGAGGGAAAGCACGGGCTTTCCGTCGCTATCAACAATCGGCTGGCCCTGCTGGTTGACACCGGCGTACCGGATACGGGAGCCGCTCTGCTTCTCGCGAAAGGCCACGGAAACGTGAAGGAGACACACACTGCGGTAGTAAGAGTGAATGATTCCCTGCGCGATCTTGCTCTCGCCTTCGATGCGGTTGAGGCGGCCGGTGGTCTCATCGAGCTCGCGGCGCAACGTGGCCACGTTTCCGGCGTCGCCGCTGGCGGCGCTGATTTCCGTCTTGAGCGCATCGGTCTGTTCGCGGAGCTTCTCCATTTCCTCTTCAATGCCAGTGGGTTTGGCGCGGTTTTCCTCGCGGAGCCGCGCGGCACTCGCCAGCAATTTCTGCTGGCCGGCCAGGTTGTCTTCCAGTTGGGAGATGATGGAGTAGGCCCGTGAAGACTCCTTCTCCACGCGACGCGAGAAGAAATAAAAGATTCCGGCCATCAACAGGGCCCCGCCGAGGACACCGGCCAGGCCAACGCGCAGCCGGCGGTCGAGCGAGAAGGCATCCTTCGTCATCTTCTCGGTGACGGCGAGGGCGTCGAAGGCGGTGCGGGCAATCTGCTGGCCCTCCTCCGCGATGCGCACCTGGTCGAGCATCACTTGAGTCTCCCGGCGTGTGCGGAGCTGGTTGCGGATGCGGGCCAGGAATTCCTGATTGTCCCAGGGACGGGAGATGACGTCGTCGGCGCCCATGTCGAGCGCACGGGCACGCTCGGCAGGGCCCAGTGAGGAAAGCACCAAGATACGAACAGAGCGTGTGGAGGCGGTGCCCCTCAACTGCGCCACGGAATCCGACCAGCAGCTGCCTGCTTCGCCCGCGTCGATAATAACGAGCTCGGGCTCGGCCTTCTGGGCGGCTTCGACGCCCTCCGCGCACGATTCGGTGCCAAATACCTCATATCCCGCGGCGCGTAAGTCCTGTTCGAGCTGCTGTCGGGTCTGCTCGTGGGAATCGATGAGGACGATGTTGTCGCGTTTGCTCGCCATTCTGGCTGGCCGCCGGCAGATGAGAGCTCCCTGCCGGACGAGAGAAGAGAGATTATCTCAGTGCCGCGCGGAAAGCCACCCGTGCCGGCCAAAGAATCAGAGCCCGTGGCTACGCAGGAATTCGCGGACGACCTCCGCGACGTCGCGATGCTCGCCGTCCACGGCATAGTTCATGCGGCGCATGTCTTCCGCGGAAATCCGGCCGGCGAGACCCTCCAGTGCCGCGCGCAGGCTGGGAAATTCGCGAAACGCTTCACGGCGAACGATGGGGACGGCTTCATAGGGCGGGAAATAAACCTTGTCGTCGGCGAGCGCGACCAAATGGAGAGCCTCGATGAGGCCATCGGTGGTATTGCCGACGGCAAGGTCAACCTGGTGGTCCTGCAGCGCGCGATATAGCAGGCCGAGATCCATCACCAGCGGGGCCTCGCGAAACGTAAGTCCATAGGCTGTGACCAATCCGCGGTATCCATCCGGGCGCTCCATAAATTCGTACCCGACGCCGAGCCGCCATCGCGGAGCGCGTGCGGCGACTTGGGAGAGAGTGGCGAGATGGAAGCGGCGGGCGTCATCGCCGCGGATTACCACGGCAAAACTATTGTCGAAACCGAGCGGCGGCATCACCGCGAGCTGCCAGCGACGTGCGTATTCGGAGCGCACGCGCGCGAGCACGGCCGCAGCGCCGCCGGCAGGCTGTTCCTTCAGTACCGCGGTGAGAGCCGTGCCCGTGTATTCGACATAGAGGTCGGCACGCCCGGCAAGAAGCGCCTGATGGCAGATGAACGTGCCGGCAAGATAGAAGCGGCGCTCGACGGGAAGATGGCCAGACGCTTCAATGCGCTGGGCGAGAAGCTCGCCGAGCACGGCTTGCTCAGTGAAATTCTTTGAGGCCACGACCACGGCCCGGGGACGCTGCCCGCTGCAGGAAGCCGTTGCGCAAACAGCAAGGAAGGCGCCAACAACGAGCAGACGGGGCATCAGACACGCTCCCGCAGGCGGCCTTCGAGCCAGCCGAGCGAGAGATCGGCGAACAGCGCGAGAAGAGCGGCCGGTAGCGCGCCGGCGAATATCAGGGAATCATTGACCATGGCCAGTCCACGGAAAATCAATTCGCCCAGGCCGCCGGCGCCTATGGCTGCGGCGATGGTGGCAATCCCGATGGCGAGCACCACAGCCACTCGAATGCCCGCGACGATGACGCCGAGAGCCAACGGCAGTTCGACGCGGCGGAGGAGCTGGCCATTCGTGAGGCCCAGCCCGCGCCCCGCTTCGACGACCGCGGGATCCACACCCAGAATCCCCGCGCAAACATTGCGCAGAATGGGAAGAAGGGCGTAGAGAGTAAGGGCCAGGATCGCCATGCGTGGAGCGCGCGCTCCAATCCAGGGAACAGCGAATAAAAACCCGAACAGAGCCAGGCTGGGAACGACGTGGATCGAGTTGACCGCGCCGAGAACGGTACGAGCCAGCGCCGGGCGGCGCGCAATGGCAACGCCGAGCGGAAGACCCACGAGAGTCGCAAGTCCGACGGAAATGCCGGCCAACGAAACATGCTCGAAGGTGAGACGGAGCACCTCGTGCGGGTGGGCCAGGATGTATGCGAACAGATTCACCGCGAATTCCCCGGGTGGGATGCCGGCGCCGTACCAGCGTGAACGCTATCCGCCGAGAACGCTTTGCGGAATGCGGAGGCGAGAGCATCGGGCGTGCGGAGGAATTCCACTGGAGTGTAGAGTCCGGCCAGGCGGCCGCCATCCAGCAGGGCGATCTCCGTGCCCAGGAGCAATGCTTCGCGCAAATCGTGTGTGACGAGGACGATGGTTTTTCCCAGCCGCCGCTGCAGCCGGGCGAATTCGCCCTGAATCTCCGCCCGGGTGAGCGGATCGAGCGCGCCGAACGGCTCGTCCATCAGCAGAATGGGCGGATCGAGAGCCAACGCGCGCGCCACGCCCACCCGCTGGCGTTGCCCGCCGGAGAGTTCGCGCGGGAAACGCGCGGCTAGCGAGGGTTCGAGGCCCACCAGCGCCATCAGTTCGCTCACGCGCTGACGAATGCGCGCCGCCGGCCAACCTTCAACGGCGGGCAGCAATCCGATATTCCGCTCGATGGTGTAGTGCGGGAAGAGGCCGACGTCCTGAATCGCGTAGCCCATGCGGCGGCGCAATTGAATTGGGTCCCAGTCTCTAGCGGGCCTGCCTTCCACCAATAGTTCGCCCGCAGTGGGCTCCAGCAGGCGATTCATCATTTTTAACGTGGTGGTTTTCCCGGAACCACTGCGGCCCAGCAGCACCAGAGTGACGCCTGCGCGGATTTCGAGAGACAGGGATTCGAGCAGAGCGGGGCGGCCAGGCAAATGGTAGGACGTGCCTCGGAGGGCAATGGCGGGGACGCTCGGCTCTGCCACGGCCATGGTTCAGAAGCCCGTCGGCGCCGCAGCCGCCACAGGCCCTGTGGAAGCTGGAGTCGGTTCCGTGCGCACGGTCCAAGGTTTTCCGTCCATGTAGCGTGGCACGGGCAGGCCGAAAAGCTGGAGGACTGTCGGGGCGACGTCGGCGATGGAATAGCTGTCGCCGGAGATGGGCCGGTTCGCGAAAAGCACGCCGGGCACGTCATGGGGATCAATGCAGTGGTCGCCGCTCCATGGACGCGTGTTGTCCAGGAACACGTCACCCATCACGGAACCGTTCACCGACTCCCAGGCAGCGCGGAAGCCCGATGCGTAGCCCAGCAGCAGATCGGGAGCATTTTCGCGATAGGGGCCGTCGTAAACCTCACGCGTGTCGAACACATCGCGGATGGCCACCTGGCCGTCTGCGGGATCGGTAATGCCGCGCAGCTTTTCGCGCAGTTCGGCGAGCAGCGCATCCGCCTCATCCCCTGGCTGGACGATGCCGAACCGCTCGCGCCCGGCCAGATTCAGATACAGGCCATTCAGGCCCATTCCGTAAGCGCGCGTTCGCTGCCAATCCACGTGACGGAACCACGGCTCGCTGACCGTGCTGCCGGAAACGAGCGAGAGATATCCTTGGCGATGCAGCCAGGCGTTCAGATTGAAGCCGCGGCGGAAGGATTTAAAGCCATGGTCGGAGACGACCATCACAAGGGCATCCGGTCCGGCGCGGTCGAGCACACGGCCAACCAGCGCATCCATCCGCTGGTAGAGCTTTTCGATGACGCCGGAGTCCGGCGGTTCGTGCTTCGGCGCGGCCGGATGGCCGGGCTCCATGTGGCGCCAGAACATGTGCTGGACGCGGTCCGTGATGTCAAAGACGCAAATGCAGGCGCCGCGTCTGGTCTTCTCAAGCGCGTCAAAGAACATCCGTTCGCGCTCGGCGTGAATCTGGTAGCACTGGTCGAGGAACGCGGGATCGTCGAGCGCACCGTTGTTCAATGCCCAGGTGTCCTCCGCCAGGCCCAGGGTAGAGAACGGCCCTTGCACCTTTCCGAGATAGACGGAATAGGCGAACGGATGCGAAATCGGCAGAGCGGGCCGCCGAGGATCAATTTGCACGGGAGTGACGTAAAGTTCCAGATCCGGCTGAACCGATTTCAGGTACATACGGCAGATACCCGTAGAGCTGATTCCAAATCCGGCGCGGAAGCGCACAGCGATCCATTCCGAATATTCCCCCTGGCGCACGGTAATGCGCTGGCCGTCGATCTCCACTTCCGCGCGGCGCCGGACCGCGTCGGGACGGATCCGCAGAGGCAGCGTGAGGTCGAGCCGGCCTTCCTGGGGAAAGGGATCTTCGGGGCCCTGCAGCTCCCCGAGCCAGGCGTCGCCTTCCTGCACGAGCGGCAGGAGCACACCGCCCTCCTGCTGACCGCCCGGGCCTTCCCGCGAAGAGAAAAACGAAAACGTTCCCTGACTTCCTCGCAAATCCGGAACGCACATGCCGGAAAGGAGAACGCCGGAAAACGGCTCGGGAGGAAATGTCACGGGCACACGGATAATGGACGAAAATATTCCGGCCTCGCCCAGGTATTGCCAGAACGGTTTGCTCTTACGCAGGGCCTTGACGCGCGGCCTGCCCAAAGGAATGGCACGCCGGCCGAAGCCCAGCCTTCGGCGCGGCCCGAGCACCTGGGCGGAAGAAAGAAAAGGGAGGTAAGTCTGCCGGTCGCGGTTAAGGAAGTCGTAGATGTTGTGCTTCCCGGGATTCACACCGGTGAGGAACGTGGACCAGGCTACGGGCGAAATGGGGGGATGGGTGGTGGCGAGAGGGCGAAACGTGCCCATTTTCGCCATGCGAGCGAGATGAGGCAGCTTGCCCTGACGCATCCAGCGCGCAGCGAGTTCCGGATCCATTCCGTCGAAACCAACGATGACCACGCGCTCGACCTTCGCATTTCGAAATGCATTGCGCCCGCGGAGAAGACGCCACAGCTGCCGCGCCGGCCATGTGAGCACCGCGACGAACGCATAGAAGAACGCGAGCAGCAACGTAAGAAACGACGAAAGGATCGCGAAGCCCGCACCCGGACCCACGTAGGCGGCAGCGGCAGCGGGCAGGAGCAGAGCACCAAGCGCGACAAGAAGCGCGCGGCAAGCGACGGTCCGCAGAGAGGCATGGCGCACCACCGTCAAAACTCCGCGCCCAGCAATGGCTTCAGGGCAAATGCAGAGATGAGCGTCAGCACGAAATAGGCCACCAGCCAGTTGAGAGAAACGGGACCGAGCGAAAGCGAACGCCCGGGATATTGGACTGCGATGGATGCGATGTCTCCCGAAACGGGCAGCGCACCTTCTCCCGGTTCGAGCAGGCGCTCGAACCACCCGCGGCGGAGGCGTTCGGCCGAAACGCGCTCCAGGCCGGTAGCCGTGACAATTTCCTTGGAGGCTTGCGTGACGCCGTCGCCGACGAGAATCTCCGCCCGGCCGGGGAGTTGCGATTGGATGCGGGCTACGACGCGACGCTCCGCAGGTATGCGCACCAACGGGGCTGTCTGCACGACACCGTCAGGCAGCTGGAGCGCCACGCGTTCCACCGCCGCGGCATCGTCCACATGAACCACCAGGAGCGTGGACTCGCCGGGCAACAGCGGTCGCGCGCCGAAACGCAGATCCAGCTGCGCAAGGACGATGGTGATGGGCAGCGCTGCGACCGCAAGAGGCATGAGCGACCAGCCCAGGTACGCAAACGTGGCGCGGAGCAGCTTTCCGTATGCGTGCCAGACCACTCCGAGCTGATCCTGGAACAGACGGACCTCCAACAGATGGGCCTGCACGAGATTCTTCACCAGGCGGATAGCACGCTGGTTAGACACGAAGCGGTAGTTGATTAACAGCAGCAGACCGGAAAGAGCGGCGAAAACAGCAAGACACAGGAGCGGTGGCCGATCCACGAAGGGCCGGAAAACGGAATCGAAGACGGAATTGATCACGCTCACGCGGCCCGCTCCCTGACGACGCGCGCACCGCGCCCGCAGCAAGACTCGACGCAACAGCGTGACGGGTTCGCCGGGAGCGCGAATTGGATCTGGTTCGTACTAATCAATGTAGCCCAGGCCCTGGAGACGCTTCTTGATGATCTCCTCGTCGGATTCGCCGCCACCGCCGAGAATCCGGTCCACTTCCTTTTCGAGAACATGTAGCGCGAACTCTTCCGTCGAAGAGTATCCCGCAGATTCGGCGCATTTTTTCAGCTTCTCGAAGAGTTCATTCTCGATGGCGAGTTTTCTGCCAAACACTTCCGCCTCCTTCGCTGCTCCGCAGGATTCCATCCGGCCCGCGTCCCGAATCTTTGCCATCCGGCAGCCCGCAGTCCGATCAGCGCGGCTGCGAGCCGGAATCGCTGCCCGGCGCGACGAGCAGCGGCTTTCCTTTCATCTCCACTGGCTGTGGCAGTCCATAGAACGCCAGCAGCGTGGGGGCAATATCCGTGAGCGCGGGTGAATCCGCCGCGATTCGCCGGTTGCTGAGCAGCACACCGGGAACCTGCCGGAAATCCATACAATGGTCGCCGCTCCAAGGATCCAGATTATCTTCCAGCTCACCGGCGGGAACGCCCCCCAGCACCGTCCCCCAACCGGACCGGTATCCGCGATTGTATCCAATCACGAGGTCAGGCGCGTCAGCGACGTAAGGCCCCGAGTAGGCGGCGCCGGCTAGATCCACGCGTGTAATGACCGGCTGACCGTTGGCGGGATCCTGAACGGCGAGGAGCTCGCGAGCGAGTTCCTGGCGGAGGGCGTCCGCGGCCGCGCCAGGCTCCACGATGCCGCGAACCTCGCGGCCGCGCAAATTCAAATAGAGACCGTTCAAGCCGAGGCCGTATGCGCGCGTGCGGCCCCAGTCCACTCCCTGGAAGTTGTTCCCGCCGGTGGCTGCTCCTCCCGCCAGCACCAGGTAGCCGTGGTCGCGGAGCCAGCCATTCAGGTTGAATGCACGCCGGAAAGGCGCGAAGCCGTGATCGGACACGACGAGTACCGTAGCGTCGTCGCCGGCCTTTTCCAGCACTTGGCCGAGCACGGTGTCCATCTGGCGGTAGAGCGCGGGAACCGCATCGCCGAATTTCGCCGCGATGTCCGCAGTGTAGCCGGGATGATCCGGATCCATGGCGCGCCAGAACATATGGCTGTTCAGATCCAGGCTCGAGAAATAGAAGAAGAACAGGCCCCTGCGGTATCGCGCCAGCTCCTTGCGGAACGCCCGGAGATTTTCATCCAGAACCATATGCGCCTGAGCCAGGTATTGCCCGTCGTCCAAGTAGCCGCCGGAAAGCGCCTTCGTGTCTTCCGCAATCCCCTGCGTGTAGAAATAACCGAACTCTTCCCACAGCTCGTGAGAAAAATCCATCGGGGTGGAAATGGGCAGGGCCGGGTTCGCGGGATTCATGTTGACCGGCGAGACGTAGAGCTGGAACACTGGGCCCACCTGCTTCATGAAAAACCGGCAGATGCCGTCCACGGCCGCCGCATGCGGAACCAGTTCGAAGCGCACCGGAATCCAGGGGCTCCACTCTCCCTGGTGGAGCACGAATTCGCGTCCCGCCACCTGAAAATCCGCCGTGGCGTTTCGCGCGTCGAGTGCCACGCGCAGCGGCAGCGAGGACTCCGGTTCGCCCTTGCGAAACGTGTTGTACGGGCCGTAGAGGAAGGCATTCACAATTCCATTTTCGACTTTGACCGTATACACCCGGCCGCCATTCACGGCGCCCACCGCGGAATACGGATCGTCCGTGTAGAACGAAAACGTTCCATAAGTGCCCAGCACGTCCGGCGTGCCCATTCCGGAGAGCGACCGGCCATGCATCGGCACGGGCGGAAAATTTGCGGGCATATGGTAGACGAGCGTGGGAATGCTTGCGGCGTCCAGGTACTCCCAGAACGCCTTTCCCCGGCGGAGCAGTTCGGTGTGACCGCCGGAAAGCGGGAGAGTCCACTGTCCGAGCCGCAGCGTGTGTTGAGGCGGCTCGACGCGCGATGTGGAGAGGTACAGCTCCATGGTTTTCGGATCGCGATGGATGAAATCGAAAATATCGTGGCCGCCGGGATCGAGTCCGGTGATCAGATTTGACCAGGCCACCGGACTTTGCGGCGGAATGCTCGTGGCCAGGCGGCGCACGCCTCCATTGATGGCAGCGAGCTTCGCGAAATTCGGCATGGTTCCGGCAAGAATCATCCGCTCCAGAAGCAGCGGATCCATGCCGTCGATGCCCAGGACGATTACCCTGGGGGCCTGTGCCGCAATCTCCGGATCGAAGGAACGGGAACAGGAAGCCAGCCCCAGCACGACCACGGTGGCGAGAAACAGGAGCACCCTGCAGTTACGGGATCGTGCCCGGATGAGGGCGTTGCCTGCGGCAAGTGACTTCGATCTGCAGCGCACAGCGTCAGGGCTTCCGGCTGGATTTGAGTTCGGCTGCGGCCGCGCGCTCGCGGGCGGCATCGCCGGCACGGCCGAGCTTCGTGTAGTCCTCGGAAAGGAAGGCATGCGCTTCCGAGGAATCGGCTTGCACCTCCGCGGCCTTTTCGAGGTAGGGGCGCGCGTCGGAATAATTGCCGTTCAGAAACAGCATGCGGCCCAGTAGCAGGTTGGCGCGGTAATGATCCGGCTCCTGCTGGAGTACGATCAGCAGATTCTTGGCCGCCTCCTGAGGCTGCCCGTTGCGGGCCTGGATCGAGGCCAGCGAATAACGGGCGTCGCTCCAGTCCGGCCGGTTGTCCACCAGGATTTCAAAGTGAGCGGCCGCGGTTTTCAGGTCCCCGGTTTCGTACAGGCAGATGGCCAGCTCGTATTGAGCCATCAGCGCATCCGGCCGCAGCTCGATGGCCTTCCGCAGCGGCGCGATGGCCTTGGCGTACTCGCCGAGACGCGAATAGGCAATTCCCAGGTAATACTGAGCGGCCTGAATTTGGGGATCCGTGATAGTCACGCGCCTGAGGAGAGGAATGACACTGGTTCCCCTCCCTTCTTCGATGGCGAGGCTGGCATCATGCATGTCATTCGCGACGCCAATACGGTCCTTCGGGTCCACTCCGCTTATCGTGCTGTCGCGCTTGCCGGCCACATAACCGAGCGCGGAAAGCTTTTCCATGCTTTTCTGGTCGAGCCCGCCCGTCAGGGACTGGGGCGCGCCCGCGCTGATGCGCCCGATGAAATTTTCGAGCTGTGAATCGAGCCGGGCTGCCGCGGGACGACTCGAGGCGTACACGTTCTTGAGTTCGCCGGGGTCAGCCGCCAGATCGTACAGTTCGGGCCGGGGCGCACGGACATAGAGGTGATGGCCGGCGCGCAGGGCAATCAGCGCGCTCCAGCCGAATGAGCGCTCGGAATGATCGCCCACAGCCATCGAGGGGCGGTCCGGCGGATTCGGATTTCCGACGAGAGGGAGAAGCGAGCGGCCCTGCATGGCAGCAGGAGGCGATACGCCCAAGGCTTCCAGTATGGTCGGCGCAAGGTCCACCAGACTCGCGGTGGCGGAGACTCGCTGGCCGGCCTGACGATTCCCCGGCAGTTTGATGACCAGCGGGACATGAATCGTGGAGTCGTACAGGAAAATGCTGTGGGTCTGCTCTCCATGTTCTCCCAGCGATTCTCCGTGGTCTGCGGCCAGGGCGATGAGCGAATTGTCGTAGACCCCCTGCTGGCGCAGATATTCGAACAGTTTTTCCACCGTCGCGTCCAGATAGGCGATGCATCCGTTATAAGGAGCTCCGGCGAACTTCGTGCGGAACGGTTCGGGCGGATTGTAGGGATCGTGCGCGTCCCACAAATGCAGCCACAGGAAAAATGGAGCGCCTTTTTTTTCGCCGAGCCACTGGAGCGCGTGATCCAGGGTTGCCTCGCCGCGCCGCTGCATGGAGGCTTCGCGTTTCTCTCCCGTCTTCTGCCGGTGAAAGCCGGCGTCGTAGCGGTCGAAGCCGCGCTCGAAGCCGGATGCGAATCCGTTCTTCGGGTCGAGGATGATGGAGCTGACGAACGCGCCCGTGCGGTAGCCCTGGACGTGGAGGAGGTCCGAGAGCAAAGGGACGCTGGCGGGAAGCCGGTCCCCGAAGTTTCGCACGCCGTGGAACTGCGGAAACGTGCCGGTGAGGATTGTGGCGTGCGAAACGGGAGTTATGGGCGCCTGGGAGTATGCGTGCTCAAAGACAATGCCCTGCCGGGCCAGGGTGTCCAGATGCGGAGTCAGTTGTTTCTTTGAGCCGAGGAAGTCCATGCGATCGGCACGCACGGTGTCCAGCGTGATCAAGATGACGTTGGGCTTGCCGGCGCCGGAGCCGCTGAAAGCGAGCGCGAGAAAGAGGAATAAACTTGCGAGCCGCCGCATAAGAAAAAAGGGAGTCTCAATTGTAGCAGACTCCCTTTTCGAAGCGAGAACCGGTTACGCGGCCTAGAAGATCACTTTAGCGCCAATCTGCGCAGCTCGCGGACCGCCTTGGGAAAGAAATGGATTCCCCGCGGCGAT
>DATKNR010000024.1:0-4654 GCA_035541255.1 Patescibacteria group bacterium
CAGTGCGCATCAAGCAGGGTGCGCGCTTCGGGAAACAGCGGATGCGTCGCCAACAGGTTCGGCCGGCTCATGGGATTTCTTCCTCGCTCGCCCGGAATGGGCGCGAGTCACGTTACACACACAGTTTGTGAGTGTCAACGCGTCGTGTTGCTGACTCCGAGTGCAGGAAGACCGGCGGAAGTCGTCCGCGGATTCGTGGAGGAATCTACTTCTCGCCGACGAGATAGCGGCAGCCGTGCGCGCCCATGCGCGCGGCGTGCACCGCTCCAGCGGCCACGTCGCAGCGCTCGCCCGCGTGATATGTCTTCGACTCTCCGCCGACGGTGAGCGTCATTTCGCCGTCGAGGATGATGTGCGCGGTCAGCGTGGGATGCGTGTGCGCGGGATAATGCGTGTGCGGCGAGTCCTGCCAAACGTAAGTTCTGCGGAAACCTTCCGCGCGCAACTGGCGCTCGAATTCGCCGGCGTCCATCGCGACCTCTTTGCGAAACTCTACCACGCGGGCGGGAAATTTTCCTTTGTGGCTCGTGATTGCCGATTGGGGAGCCATGCGGAGCTGGTCGGAGAGCCCCGCATGGCCTTGGGGGGCATACACCTCCCATGCAACAGTCCCAAAGAATTTATGTATCAGGACCAAGGCATGAGAGAGCTCGCACGATTCCTACTCCTTTGGCGGAGCGCCGCCGCGGCGCCCGAAAGCGGGCGGCGGAGGCACGTCGTTCACCGAGTAATTTGCCGGAACGGCGAACAGCGACGCATCCGGTTCCGTCCGCAAAATGTTCGTCAACTGCATGGTGGACTCGCCAAACCTCGGATCCGAATGCTTCATCAGCACCACCACCTGCAGGTCCGGCGAATACCACCGCTCGGTGACAATCTGGATCGGCTTGTCGTTGCCGATGGCGCCCACCGCAATCGTTTTTATGATGCGCGTGCCTTCCGCCTGGACGCCTCCAATCATCTGCGTTCCCAGCGACTCCTTCGCCACCTGTTCCCCGTTTCGCTGTCCATGCTGGAAGTGCTCTTTTTCGTTGAAGGCGGGCGGAATCGGCATGCGGTCCGCGATCTGCGAATCGGGATGAAGCACGTAGTGAAATCCCCCCACAGGGTCGCTGATGAACACGCCCTTGACGGAATTATCGGAGCCGGTCAGCATGCCGAGCGCCGGCATGCTCATCTCGCGCCGGACGCGCCCGGAACTGTCGCGATACACGGCTCCCGTGGTTTGCCGGGTCATGTGGGTGCCATCCGCCAGGGTTTGAGTCCACTGGCTGACCACCTGCGCCGAGTAGGGGGCGCCGGTGACCGTCTTTCCCATCAATCCCATCTCGAAACGGCCGAACTCCATGGGTCCGCCGCCATGCCTGGGCCCCGGCGGTCCCGGCGGCAGTCCCTGAGCGAAAGCGCCCAGCGAGCACGCCAAAATTGCTGCGATCACCAGCTTGCCCTGATCCATCGACAGCAGCTTCATGACCTGTACCTCTCCCTCTATTCTTTGAACTGCGTGGGCATTTACTCCCGCGCCGCCGGCACCTGCTGCGCCGTGCGCACAAAACGAATGGCCTGCGGGGACCCGTCCGCGCTCACCAGCAGGTCCGCGTTCACCCACTGGTCTTCGGCGGCGGGGCCGACCGGCAGCCCGAACGCGGTAAGCTCCGAAGTCGGCACGCGCACCCTGACCAGCGCTCCACCATCGAGGGCGTTGACATCCGCGCCCGGATAGAAGGCCATGAATTCCGTCACTTCTTCCTGGCCGATTTCCTGAGCGGCGCCGGACGATGATTGGGACGCGGCCGTGCCGCCCGCCACTGAGTTCGCGGAGTTCCGCCGCGCGGCCAACGGACTAAACCTGGAGGTCATCGTCTGCACCAGGGAACTCGATTCGCTGGAAAGCACGAGCGCCGCACCGAGCAGTACTGCCAGCGACGCGGCCATGGCACCCGAAAGAGCAAAAATCCAGCGCCGGGCGTGGACCTCGCGCCCGCGCTCGGTGCGGAACGCAGCCATCAGAGTCGCTTCGCAACCCGCGGAGGGACTGGCCGCGGGTTCGGCCGCCAACAGGCGCAGCTTCGCCGTCACGTCGCGTTCTTCCACCAGCCGCTCGAGGCACGAGGGACAATTGGCGGCGTGCTCGAGCGCGGCCTTCATCTGGGGGCTCACCGCGCCGACGTCCGCGCGGGATACGTCTCCTCTCGCGGCATCCACCAGCAGTGGCTCGCACTCTCGGCAATTCATTGCTGAACTTCGCTCCTGTACTCCAGCCAGAAAACCGGCCGGTCAACTTCAGCCCCGCGCCACATCAAGAGAACTCCGGCCGTGGCCGCGTCCCGAAGCCGCGGGACAATCCCGCTGCCGCCGCCGTCATGTGGCGCTCGGTTGCGCGGAGCCGCGTGGCCAGCATTTCGCGTCCGCGATGCAGCCTGGACCGCAGGGTTCCGGGAGCGCAAGAAAGCGCTTTGGCGGCTTCGTCGTAACTCATCTCCTGCAAATCGCAGAGCACGACGGCCTCGCGATAGACCGCGGGAAGCGCCAGCACCGCCCGCCTGACACGCGCAATCTGTTCCCGCCGCAGGAGGTCCGCGCTGGCATCCTCGCCGGGATCGGCAATGGCCGATTCAGCGTGCTCCTCGCCGGAAGAATCCTGCGGATTCTCGGCGAATGGAGTGAAATGGCTTTCCTTCTCCAGGGCGCGCAGAGTATGGTTGCGGGCCACGCCGAAAAGGAACGACTTCAGTGTCGCGCGTCCCGGGTCGTATCGTCCTGGATCCCTGACCAGCACCAGAAACGCCTCCTGCGTGACTTCCTCAGCCACCCCTTCGTTCCCGCTCATGTGCAAAGCGAAACGGTAGATCGCTCCGCTGAGCTGGCGATAGAGGGCGCGGAATGCGTCTTCATCTCCGGCAGCGGCACGACGGAGGAGTGCTTCAGGAGTTGGTTCCTGGTTCATCCCGAGTCGTTAGACGCCGGAACCGCGCCTCGATATACATTCGGCAGAGCAAGCTGCCGAGTTCCAGAATGTTGGGAACAGGGGCCTGCCTGCGTCTGAGCGATTCTCTTATTTTCGGGTCTCCTTTCTGAAAATAGCGGCGACGAGCAGATCTGGAGTGTTCGTAAGTTGCTGTGATAACGAGGGATAGAAACTGGGGTACCCCCTCCCCCCGGGAGTGCGTACGCCATTGAATACAAAGGGGTTGGGCGACATTGAGTTTCTAAGTTGCGGCAGATCATAGAGATAGATCCTCGGGGTGGACAGTTGAGAGTGTGGGGTTGAGAGACAACTGGGGGAGCCTCTCCCACCACCGCGGGTGAACGGTGTCGAGCCACCGCACTCCAAAGGGAGCCGGAGTTCGTGGCGACTGAATTGGGCGCACATGCGGATCACGAGGGGGGTACCCCGCCATTTTCGTAAGTGCAGAAACTGCGCGAGTTACAGAATCGGTGAAAGCGGGCGTCGCACAAGTGCAGAAGCTAAACGGGTTAGCGGCGAAATGCTGTCCAATCGCGCGGTCATGAATGGGGAGAGACATCAAGTTCCACCCGCGGAGGACAGTAACACACTAGTTACGTCAAATCAATAAAAATATTCGGAAAACATAAATCTCAAGATGAGAAGGGGCGGGACTCTTGCGGGGGGAGAGCGGCCCGGGTCCCTAGTCTCCGCCAATCACGGCGCTGAAACGAACGCGCAAGGGCAGAGTGCGAGTCGGAATAGCACTCGCTAGCATCAAGGGCAGCTCTAGCAGCCACCAGCTTCAGCGTGACTCGCTTGCCGGGTGCAATCGGGGGCCAGGCGAGATCCCCTGTCGAAGACAATTCACCGATGTTAAATCTACATCTACATGCTAGTCTCGTGTCGTATGCTCAGGACCTTTGGGAACTGCAATTGACAGTTCAGCTTCGTTGAGAGCGGAAGAATGCACAACCTGCTGAGAGTCATCGCGCTCCTTATGTGCGCGACTGCGGCATGGGCACAGAAAGACACGCGGCCTACAGAGCAAGATCTGGCGGCCACAACTGCCCGGGGACGGATGCTGGCGGAATATGATGTGGCGGCGTGGCATGCCTCCGATGCCGTGCTGGCGCTCAAGCCTGATGAAGGAGTGGTAGCCAAGTACATCGCCAGGAAGACAGAAGCAGGCTGGGTGGTCGAGTTCGGCAGGTTCACGGAGAGCAAGGATGCATTCCTCATCGTATACGAAGCGACTCAAGTGCGCGGGACGACAGACTACAAGGTCAAGACATACGACCCACCGAAAAAGGACACCGGGTACTTCTATTTTGCCGCTCGGGGAATTGTACTGGCGCTGGAGAATGCTCATCTAGCCAATCGGCCGTACAACACGTACGTCCTGCCGCTGGATGCGGGCAAGTTTTATGTTTATGTGGTGCCAGCACAAACAGTGGCCGAGGTCTACCCGCTTGGAGGAGACACCCGGTTTTTGCTGTCCGACGACGGAACCAAGATCTTGGAAACGCGCAGGCTCCATAGCGGGATACTGGAGCTGAAGCATTCGCCGGCTGATGCAGGAGAGAAACTGGCAGCCAACGCCCATACCCACATTCTCAGCAATACGCCCGAAGATACCGACGTATTTCACGTCCTTCGACAAACGCACCCCGTCCCTGAACTCATAATTACAGACGCCGGGCTATA
>DATKNR010000025.1:0-3154 GCA_035541255.1 Patescibacteria group bacterium
TCTACGGCGCCCTGCCCTTTTATCAGGCCGCGCGCGCCGCCGGCATCAAACCCATCCTCGGCACTCTGCTCGATGTTGAAAACGAGACTCGCCTTTTGCTTCTCGCGGAAAGCCTCGCCGGCTACTCGAACCTTTGCCGCCTGGTCACGCTTCGCCACCTGGAAGACCGTCCTGTCTCTCTCGACGAACTCGCCGCCCACCGCGACGGTCTCATCGCCCTCTACGCGCCCGCAACCTCATCGGCGGCTGACAATTGCATTGCATCACTTCACGATTTATTCCTCGGCGCGCTCTATCTCGAAGCCCGGAATTTCCCTGTGGCGCAGCCACTCCTGGCTGCGCGCCTTCCCGACGAGAACAGAGGCACGATTGCCTGTGCTACCTCCAACCTCCGCCCCCTACTCCGCCTCTCCCGCCGTTTCTCTCTCCCTTTCGCCGCCACCAACAATGTCCACTTCCTCCACTCCGGCGACTATCTCCATCACCGTGTGCTCAACGCCATCCGCACCAGCTCGCTCGTCTCCCAGATCGCTCCTCCGGAAATCGTTCCGCCCGGCGCCTGGTTCAAATCCGGCAGCGAAATGCGCCAGGCCTTCGCCGACTATCCGGAAGCGCTCGCCGCAACGCTGGAAATCGCCGCACGCACGAACCTCGAACTCCCGCTCGGCCGCACGATTTTTCCCGAATTCCCCGTGCCCGATGGCGAAACGCCGTTCTCTTATCTTTGGAAGCTGTGCTTTGAAGGTGCGCGCCGCCGCTACCAGCCACTGCGGCCCGAAGTCCTCGCCCGCCTCACCCACGAACTCGAAATCATCGACCGGCTGAAGCTCGCTCCCTTCTTCCTTCTCGTCTGGGACATCGTGGAAGAAGCGCGCCGCCGCGGCATTCCCGCCGTGGCGCGCGGTTCCGCGGCCAGCTCCATCGTCACCTACTGCCTGGGAATTTCCCGCGCCTGTCCCCTCCGCTGGGGACTCTACTTCGAGCGCTTCCTCAACGAAGAGCGCGGCGATATTCCCGACATCGACCTCGACATCTGCGGCGCGCTCCGCGACGACCTGCTCGATTACGTCTACAAACGCTGGGGCCGCGAGCACGTCGCCATGATTTCCAGTTTCATCACCATGCAGGCGCGCATGGCCGTGCGCGAAGTGGCCAAAGTGTTCGGCGTATCGCCCGGCGAGGTCAATCAGTTCACCCGCCGTCTCCCGCACCGTCCCGTGCGCGAAATTCGCCAGGCCATCCGCACCCTGCCCGAATGCCGCGATCTGCCCGTCGCCGAAGACCCCTGGAAAACCATCCTGGAAGTCGCCGAGCGCCTCGACAATTTTCCCCGCCATCTCGGCATCCATCCCTGCGGCACCGTGATCGCCGCTCGCCCGCTCACCGAGCTCGTTCCGCTCGAAGTCGCCACCAAAGGCATCGTCGTCACCCAGTACGACATGAACTCGATCGAAGCCCTCGGTCTCATCAAAATGGACCTGCTCGGCCAGCGCGGCCTTACCGCCGTCCGCCTCGCCCTCGACAATATTGAACGTTCCACTGGCACGCGCATCGATTTCGACGCAATCCCGGAAGATGATCCTGCCACTCGCCACATCGTCTCCACAGGCCGCACCATGGGCATCTTCCAGATCGAATCCCCCGGCATGCGCGGCCTGCTGCGCACCCTGCGCGCAAAAACTCTCGAGGACGTCTGCCTCGCGCTCGCTCTCATCCGTCCTGGCGCTTCCGACTACGGCTCCAAGGAAACGTTTCTCCGCCGCCTCCGCCGCCAGGAACCAGTACGCTATCCCGACCCGCGCCTCGAACCCATCCTCCGCGAATCGCTCGGCGTGTGCGTCTACCAGGAGCAGGTGATGCAAATCGCACAGGTGGCCGGCGGCCTTTCGCTCGCCGAAGCCGATCTCGTCCGCCGCGCCAAGGCGAAATGGAAGGATTCACGCGAACGCGAAAAACTCCACGCCAAATTTCTGAAGACCGCCGAACGCATGGGCCTCGGCTCCGCCCGCCGCGACGAAACCTGGGCCATGGTGGAAAAATTCGCCGGCTTCGGCTTCTGCAAGGCCCATGCCGCCACCTACGCGGAAATTTCCTGGCGCATTGCCTGGCTCAAAGCCCACTATCCCGCCGAATATCTCGCCGCCATGTGCAGCGCCGGCGCCGGCTTCTATCACGTCTCCGCGTATGTGGAAGAAGCGAAGCGTTGGACCCACGACGGAAATTCCGGCATCGAAGTGCGTCTTCCCTCTGTCAATCACTCCCGCCTCGAATATTCCACTGAGCCCGCCGCGCCAAACGGAAAACCACGCCGCGCGATTCGCATCGGCCTCATGCAAATCCGCGGCCTGCGCTCCGAAACCATCGCCACCATCCTTCGCCAACGCGAGGAGCACGGCCCGTTCCCCTCGCTCGAAGATTTCCTCGCCCGCGTGCCCGTAGAACGCGACGAAATCGAAACTCTCATCAAATGCGGCGCCTTCGACGAAGTCGGCAGTGGCGCCGCCTTTAGTCCTGATGCCGTGCCTTGTAGCGCCGACCTTCAGGTCGGCATCTCTCCGGCGCCTTCATTTTGTACCGCCGGCTTCTCGAAGACCCTGAGCCCGCCAGTGACGGGCGAAGGGCTGCCGGCGCCTTCTCCCTCTTCCTCTCCTCGCCTCACCCGTCCCGAACTCCTCTGGCGCCTCAACCTGCGCCATATCGTTCCCAATGTTGCGCCGGGTGTAGCGCCGACCTCTAGGTCGGCATCTCCTGACCCGGCTTCTTCTCTTCTTTTCCCCGATTCCGCTCCTCCTCCGTCTCCCGCCGCGCTCCCCATCCCTCTTCCCAACTACACCCCAGAGCTCCGCCTCCGCTACGAACAGGAACTGCTGGAAGTCTGCGTCTCTGGCCATCCGCTCGATCTCGTCCCGCGCAACGGCGAAAACTGGAGCAATGAACTCGTCTCCACCTCGCACAACAAAAATCGCCGCTTCACCCTGCTCGGCTGGCTCATCACTTTCCGCCACGTGGGCACCAAGGATTTCCGCAACATGATGTTCTGCACCTTCGAGGACCAGCGCGGCACCTTCGAGGCGGTTCTGTTTCCGGAAGCCTACGAACGCTATGGCTCGCTGGTGTTTGAAACGAGGACGATGCGCGTCTTCGGCCGCATCGA
>DATKNR010000026.1:0-32009 GCA_035541255.1 Patescibacteria group bacterium
AAAAACTGGGAGTGCACTGCATTTTCGATCATCTTGTGGCGGAGGGCGACGTGGTGCGGCACGACGCGGCTCGCCTGACGCGCCTGCTGCTGGAAGAATTCGTGGCGCGCCGGCCAGAGTAAAGCCCGCCGGCCGGAGCGGTTGCCCGCGGACTCGCAAGCTAGCCGATGGCGTAGAGATTGCCGTCCGAACTGCCGAAATACACCACGCCGTGATCCACCACAGGAGACGACCAGATCGCTCCCACGGAAAAGATGCGGTATACGGAAAGGACCATGTCCTGATAGTCATGGAAGTAGGGGCCATAGGCCGCGGGGGGATTCAGCCCGCCTTCCGGGTTCAGGATTTTCATGGGGTCGTTCTTGGAGGCTTCCGTGCGGAATTCGGAGACGAGCGCGCCGGTTTTCGCATCGACCGCGTAAAGCCTGCCGTTGGAGGAGCCGAAATAGGCGAGGTCACCGGCCAGCGCGGGAGATGAGAACACCTGACCCTTGGCGGCGAAATTGAAGCGGAGGCGGCCCGTCTTGGCGTCGAGCGCGAAGAACCTTCCGGAATCGGATGTTCCCGTGTAGACCAGGCCGTCGCGCACGGCGGGTGTGGCGTTGACCCAGGAAAGGTTCGTCATGTACTCCCACTTCTTGTGCCCGGTGGCGGCATCGAGTGCGTAGACGTGGCCGTCGCGGCATCCGGTGTAGACCACGCCTTCGACGACGGCCGCGGAAGATTGGAATCCCTGCTGGTTGTGAATGAACGTGTCTTCGCCCGCCTTGAAACGCCATTTCTCCTGACCGGTGTCCGCATCGAGCGCATAAAAATAGCTGTCCCAGCTGCCGATATAGACCACCCCGTTGACCACGGAAGGCGATGCATGCACAACGTCGCCCGTGGAAAATTTCCATACCATAAGGCCGTTCGACGCGTCGATGGCATACACGCCACCGTCGCCGGTCCCGTAGTAGACGCGTCCGTCGGCCACCGCCGGGGAAGAAAGATAGAGATCCCAGGAATCGGGGATCGTCTGGTAGCCGGGAGGGAGACCGTGGAGGCGGTTGGCCTGAAAGCGGCGCTCGAACTGAGAGGTAAAACGCCACTTTACTTTGCCAGTGGCGGCATCGAGAGCGGTGAGCGACGCGTCGAAGCCGACCAGATACACGACGCCGTTTGCGATCGTGGGAGTGGAAGCCACCTGCCGTGAAGTCTCGAATTTCCACTTCTCCTTCCCCGTGGCCTGATCCACGGCATAGAGGAATCCGTCTCCGCTGCCAATATAGACAACCCCATCGGCCACGGCAGGCGAGCCGACGATAGGACCGCCGGTCTTGAACGTCCATTTCACGGCGCTCAGCTGCCTGGGCCCCGGAGAGTCGTACACACCGGTGCGGGCCGTGTTGCCGTGAAAGGTGGCCTGGGCCGAGCTTCCCGGCGCGGCCGCCAGTACCAGCGATAGAGCGATCACAGTGCGATGCATTTTGGTCACCCCAATGGCGGTGAGACGGCAACGGGCGGGCACTGGGTTACAGGAATAGAGAAAATAATGGCTTCAGTGCGAAAGGCAGTCCTCTAAATTCTTCTAAACTGGAAGAACGCCGAGGGATTGGGCGGGCGGAGACCGCGACGAGGCGAGCGGAGACCGCACGCGGGAATGGAGTTGCCGCCGGGATGCTCCAGAGGAAGTGGATAAAGAGGGTGGACGTTGTCTTGCGCGGCGCGGCGCGGCGGGCGTATAGTTCCCTCCCGCCTCTTGTGTATCGGCCAGTGAACAGTGGCCAGTGGTTAGCCGGGAACCGCAAACGGGCAAGCAAGAGGGCGGCGCCAGCGTGTGGAGCAGTCCATGAGCACGATCATCGTCAACAATGAACTGAACATTTACGAATCGGCGGAAGCACGCTTCGAGCTGGCCGCGCGAAAACTGGGCCTGGAAGAAGGCCTGTACAAGTACCTGAAATATCCCAGCAAGGAAATCACGCTGTACATTCCTGCGGCACTGGACAACGGCAAACTCGAGGTGTTCAAAGGCTATCGGGTGCTGCACTCGACGATCCGTGGGCCGGGGAAGGGCGGAATCCGCTTTTCGCCGGACGTGACGCTGGAGGAGGTTCGCGCGCTGGCTGCGTGGATGACCTGGAAGTGCGCGGTTGTAAACATCCCGTTCGGAGGAGCGAAGGGCGGAGTGGTGTGCGATCCGGCCGAGCACTCGCAAACGGTGATCGAGCGGATCACGCGGCGGTACACGGCGGAACTTTCCGAATGGCTGGGACCCGAGCGAGACGTTCCGGCTCCCGACATGGGAACGAACGAGCAGACCATGGCGTGGGTGATGGACACCTACTCGATGCACGTCCGGCAGGCCACGACCGCAGTGGTGACCGGAAAGCCTCTGGACCTGGGAGGCTCGCTGGGACGGCGTGAAGCCACCGGCCGCGGACTCCTGATGGTGACGAACCGGGCCATGGCCAAACTGGGCAGGCAGCCGCAGTCCACTCGCGTAATCATTCAGGGATTCGGCAACGTGGGCACGTACGCGGCGAAGCTATTGAGCGAGGCGGGCTACAAGATCATCGGCTTGGCCGACATATCCGGGGCGCTCTACAACGAGAAGGGCTTCGACGTGCCCGCCGTGATGCGGTGGGTGCACGGCGAGAAAAAGCCGCTGGCGGAGTTTCCCGGCGGCGGTACGCGCATGTCCGCGCATGGTGTGATTTTCCAGCCGTGCGATGTGCTGGTGCCCGCAGCCACGGAGAACCAGATCACCACCGAAAACGCGGAGGATGTGCAGGCGAGCGTGCTGATCGAGGGAGCGAATGGGCCGACGACGGCTGCGGCGGATGAAATCCTGGAGCGCAAGGGAGTGTTCGTCATTCCGGATATTCTGGGCAATGCGGGCGGAGTGACGGTGAGTTATTTCGAATGGGTTCAGGACCGCCAGGGATTTTTCTGGCGGGAGAGCGAAGTAAACGAACGGCTGCAGGACGTGATGGACCGCAGCTTCGACGACGTCGTGCGGTATGCCGAGGCGCACAAAGTAAATAACCGGATTGCAGCATACATGGTGGCGATCGATCGGGTGGCGCGCGCGTTGAAACTGCGTGGAATCTACGCATAATGGAATTTTGATGTCCTCATAAGGGCGCTTCAGGCTGTTGCCCGCCTGGCTTAATCTGGCTGGCGTAAAGTGCAGGGGGTGAGGACACGTGTCTGGCAAAAGAATGCGTTCGATTTCCGCAGAGACGCATCTGAGGAACGAGATTTGTGCCTCGGGTCGCGAGCTGCGCGCGCTGGGCTTTCTGCCCGCGGCGGCGGGTAACCTCTCCGTGCGTTTCTCCGACGGGAGCATTCTCTCCACACCGTCGGGGGTGGTGAAGGGGGAACTCGCAGCGGAAGACCTGATCCGGCTGCATCCCACCGGGAAACCGGCGCGCGGCGCGAGCACGAACGGCTCGGGGCGCCACGTGTCGTCCGAAATCGCCGTGCACCTGCGGATCTACCAGCTGCGCCCCGACGTACGCGCCGTGTGCCACGCGCATCCGCCCATGGCGACGGGCTTCGCGGTGGCGGGACGCGCGCTGGACACAGCCGCGTTGGGCGAAGCTGCGATCCTGCTGGGTGCGGTGCCGCTGGCGCCTTACGGAGAACCGGGAACGAAGGAGCTGGCCGATTCGATTGCGCCGTTCGTGGGAAAGGCCAACGCCATCCTGTTGGCGAACCACGGAGTGGTGACGTACGGAGAGGATCTGCGGACGGCCGTGCAGCGGATGGAGATTGTGGAGCACTGCGCGCGCGTGCTGCTGGTGGCGGAGCTGGCCGGAGGAGCGAAGCTGCTGACACGCGATCAGGTACGCGCGCTCGTTGCGTCTCGCGAGCGATATGGCCTGCCGCCGCTGCCGGCGGACGCCGTGCCGTGGATCGTGGCGGAAGACTGCGCGATGAAACGGTGGAGGCAGGGAGCAGAGGAAAACCGTTGGGGATCGAGGCCGAATTCCTGGAAGCGGTGAAGCAGGGCCAGACGGCGCGCGTGCGCCAGATGCTCGAAGCAAGCCCGGGGCTGGCAGGTGCGCGCGCGGAGTCCGGAGAATCCGCGGTGCTGCTTTCCGTCTATTACGGCAAGGAAGATGTGCGGGAACTCCTGCTCCAGTGCGGCGCGCCGCTGGACGTGTTTGAAGCCGCGGCCGCCGGCGTTCGCGAGGCGGTGGCGGCACGCGTGAAGGAAGATAGCCGGCGGGTGAATGCGTTCTCGCACGACGGATTCACACCGCTGCATCTGGCCGCATTTTTCGGACGCATCCCCGTGGTGGAGCTGCTGCTCTCGGCCGGCGCGCCTGTGAATGAGGTTTCGCAAAATCCTTCGGCGCTCCGGCCGCTGCACTCGGCAGTGGCGCACCGGCAGCCCCAGGTGGCGCTGGAGATTGCGCGCGCCCTGATTGCCGCGGGGGCGGACGTGAACGTAACGCAGCACGGGGGATGGACGCCGCTGCACGCCGCGGCGCTGCACGGGAATCTGCCGCTCGTGCGGCTGCTGCTGGATGCGGGCGCGGCGGCCAATGCGAAGAACGATACCGGTCAGACTCCCGTCGCGCTGGCAAAATCCAAAAATCACAACGAAGTTGCGGCCCTGTTGATCCAGCGCGGGGGCTGAAAGTATTTCAGCTACAACCGCGCAATGCCGCTGCCGCGGCTTTGTCCACTGAGCGGCCGCACGATAGAATCTGAAGACCATGGCTACGCTGCTTTCGAATCCCGCGCCGATTCCCACGGAGGACGTGGCGCGCTCCACGGCCGAGTTCGGCCACAGCTTCACGCTGCCTGCCGAAGCGTACCGCTCCGCGGAAGTGTTTGCCTGGGAGATGGAGCACTTCTTCGAGGGTGGCTGGGTGTGCCTGGGCCGCGAAGAAGAGGCGGCGCGTCCAGGAGACTTTCGCGCGGTGCGGCTGGGCCGCGAGGGAATCCTGCTGACGCGCGACGCGGCAGGACGGCTGCACGCCTTTTTCAACGTATGCAGGCATCGCGGCCACGAGCTGCTGGAACCGGGCGCGTGCGCGAATGCCAAGGCCATCCGCTGTCCCTACCACGGCTGGGTGTATGAGCTTGACGGAGGGCTGAAGACGGCCGCGCGATTCGGAGACGTGGCGTGCTTCGACCCTCAGGCGAACGGCCTTGTGCCCGTGCGCGCGGAAACGTGGCACGGCTGGATCTTTGTGAACGCGGACGGCCAGGCGCCTCCGCTGGCGGCATGGACGGGCGATCTGACGCGGCTGGTGGCCGCGCACGCGCCGGGGGGGCTTCGTATTGCGGCGCGATCCACGTACGATGTCGCCGCCAACTGGAAAATCCTTACGGAGAATTACCACGAGTGCTATCACTGCCCGCAGATTCATCCCCAACTGTGCCGCGTGAGCCCGCCGGAGAGCGGGCTCAATCCTCCCCCGAACGGAGCATGGCTCGGCGGCTCGATGGAGCTGGCGGAGAACGCGCAGACGATGTCGCTCGATGGACGGCGTCATGCGGATTATCTGCCCGGATTGAGCGAAGACCAGCGACGGCTGGTGTATTACTACGGCCTGTTCCCGAATCTGCTGGTCAGCCCGCATCCCGACTACGTGCTCACGCACCGGCTGGAGCCGCTGGGGCCGGACCGCACGCGCGTGGAGTGCAACTGGCTTTTTCCGCCGGAGGAGATCGCGCGGAAAGACTTCTCGCCGGATTACGCCGTGGAGTTCTGGGATGTAACCAACCGTCAGGATTGGCGCGCCTGCGAATCGGTGCAGAGAGGCGCGAACTCGGCGGGGTATCGCCAGGGTCCGCTATCGGAGCGCGAGGAAATGGTATACCGCTTCGTGTCCCACGTGGCGCGCAGTTATCTCACCGGACGCTACGAGCCCGTAGCCAATTGAAGATTTGAAGCGGGGGCGCGGTCCCCCCCTCCAATCACTGGCGCGCCCCCGGGAAACAATGGAGCGGCTTAACTGACTGCGAAGTAGGAGTCGCGGCCGCCGATGCGGATCTCGATGACGCGGCCTTCTGCGTTGAGGGTGACGGAGCTGTTGTCGGCGACTCCCGGCGTCTTCTTCCATTCCCCGGTTGCCTCGGCGACTACCCTCCCCTTCTGGAGGAAGGTGACTTTGTCGCCGTTGATTTCGAGCTTGTAATTACCGGGCGAAAGCGTCGATTTTCCCACCTGGCAGGTTTGGGAAAGAATCACGCTGGCACGGTCCGGGTGAGCAAGCACAGGAAACGCCAGAGCGAACGTGGCGACCAGAGCCACGAGAGCTACGATGTTGCGTCGAGTGACACCCATACTTTCCTCCTTCTTTCTCTTTCTGGATTCAGGCCCCTGGGACGCAGCTCGCGGGTACCGGGGAACACCTCGCTACCGCGCGTCGCATGGCTGTTACATTCACTCAGACGATTTCGCGCGCGATTTTGTTTCGTGGTAAATCATAAAAACTTCGTGAATGTTGGCGTGAACGGGGCGCCTGTTCGATTCCGGGACGAATGGGACGATGCGAACACGCAGATTTCAACCATGCAGAAGCAAAAGGCCGCGCCGCATCGAGCGCCGCACCTACATGTTTAGAAGAGTTCAGACGCCCGATGGTTACTTCAACCGAGTCATCTCTGGAAAGCCGCGCAACATCCCGGGCCGGAGCGCGCGGGAGCGGCGGGCCATTCGTTGACAGTGGCCCCAGGCTCCCCAATAATCGCGTGGAAATGATTGCGCTACTCCGCGGAGTCCTTCTCGAAAAGCGGCCCGGCCAGCTGGTGGTGGACGTAGGCGGCGTGGGTTACGACGTGCACATACCGCTCTCGACGTTCGCGGCCGTGGGAGCGCTTCGCGCGGAAATCACGCTTCTGGTGTACACGCACGTGCGCGAAGATCAGCTCGCCCTCTACGGATTTCTTACGGCACGGGAAAAACATCTGTTCGAGATGCTGCTATCGGTGAGCGGCGTAGGGCCTTCGCTGGCGCTGAAAATCCTGTCGGGATTGAGCGTGGAGGAAATTATCCCCGCGGTCCGGCGCGGCGACGTCGCCGGGCTGACGCGCATTCCGGGCGTGGGGAGGAAGACGGCGGAGCGCGTAATCGTGGAATTGCGAGACAAACTGGCGGCGGCGGAATCCGTTACGGCGGAACCGCGGATGCCACGGTCGCAGATTGAGGAAGACCTGTTTTCCGCTCTCGTGAATCTGGGCTACGACCGCAAGGACTCGGAACGCGCGGTGGAGAAGCTGCGGCGCGAGGGTACGCTGGAAAGCTTCGATGCGGCACTGCGCGCCGCGCTCCAGCAATTGAGCCCCGCGCCATCGGCGGCGCGCCGCGCGGCAGGAGAATAGCCGCTCCCGCCGGGAGTGCGCTTCATCGTGATTGCCATCCTCTGGGAATTCCTGGTGCGGGCGGACAAACGGGATGAATTCGAACAGCACTACTCGGCCGCGGGCACCTGGGCGCAATTCTTCGCCGCCAGCGTGGCCTATCACGGCACCACGCTGCTGGCCGGCGAGGGCAATCGGTACATTACCTGCGACCGTTGGGACTCACTCGAATCGTACGAGGAATTTCGCCGCGCGCGAGCGGATGAGTATGCGGCACTCGACCGGCGGTTCGAGGCCTTGACGCTCTCCGAACGAAGCCTGGGAATCTTTGAGATGAAGTAGAATCGGTCGAGCGAATCCACGCATGCCCAAATCGAACCAGAGAATCGTATCCGGAGCGCCGACGGCGGAGGAAGCGCGGCTCGAGGCCAGCGTCCGTCCGAAGCGACTGGCGGATTTCGTGGGACAGCCGCGCGTAAAGGAGCTGCTGGCCATCACCATTGAGGCGGCAAAAAGCCGGAGCGAGGCCCTGGATCACGTGTTGCTCTACGGCCCGCCGGGGCTCGGCAAGACCACGCTGGCACAAATCCTGGCGCAGGAGATGGGCGTGCCCATCAAGACGAGCTCGGGCCCGCTGCTCGAGCGAAAGGGCGACCTGACCGCCGTGCTGACCGCACTTGAGCAGGGCGAGATGCTGTTCCTCGACGAGATTCACCGTCTGTTTCCGGAAATCGAGGAAATCCTGTATCCGGCCATGGAGGATTTTCAGATTGACCTGGTGATCGGGCAGGGGCCGGGAGCGCGGATTCATCCCTACCGGTTGAATCGTTTCACGCTGATCGGCGCCACCACGCGCGCGGGATTGCTCACGGCGCCGCTGCGTTCGCGCTTCGGGATTGTGCACCGCCTGGATTTCTACTCGCCGGAGGAATTGCTTCAGATCGTGTTTCGCTCGGCAAAAATCCTGGAAATCGGGATCGACGAAGGTGGCGCGCGGGAAATCGCGCGCCGCAGCCGCGGCACGCCGCGCGTGGCCAACCGGCTGCTCCGGCGCGTGCGTGATTTTGCTCAAGTGCGTGCGGGAAACCACATCACGCTGGAGGTGGCGAAGGAAGCGCTGGGAATGCTCGGTGTGGACGAGCAGGGCCTGGACGAGGTGGACCGCAGCCTGCTCCGCGCGCTCATCGACAAATATTCGGGAGGCCCGGTAGGTCTGGGAACTCTGGCGGCCACGTTGAGCGAGGAAGAAGACGCCATCGAAGAAATCTGTGAGCCCTATCTGATGCAACTCGGGATGCTGGACCGAACGCCGCGCGGGCGCGTGGCCACCGCGCTGGCCTATAAACATTTCGGCCTGGAAATGGGCGGCCGGCAGCCGAATCTTTTCTGAATCCGGGAACTCTCATCACGCCATGAAGCGGACCGTTTATCTCGGGCTGGGAACGAATCTCGGCGATCGCGCCGCGAATCTCGAGCGGGCCATGGAACGGCTTGGCGCGTCGGGAGTGGACGTGGTGCGGCGGTCGTCGCTCTATGCGACGGAGCCGGTGGGATTCGGGCCGCAGCATTGGTTCCTGAACTGCGCCATCGAGGCGGAGACGGAGTTGATGCCGCGTCAACTGCTTCGCGCCACGCAGCAGGTGGAGCGGGAGATGGGCCGCAGGCGAATGGTCCGCAATGGCCCGCGCGTCGTGGACGTGGACATACTCTTCTACGGCAGCAGCGTGGTGAACATGGCCGACCTCGTGATACCGCACCCACGCGTCACGGAAAGGCGCTTCGTGCTGATTCCTCTCCGCGAGATTGCTCCAGGCCTGCGGCATCCCACACTTCGCCGGACCATGGGCGAATTGCTGGCCCTGACCACGGACCGCAGCGAAGTACGGGTGTGGCACCCGGCGGGCAGCGCGGTTCCGGGAGTGGCCGAAGCCGGATCGAGCGCCCAGCCAGGCGGCTCGCGGGAGCGGACTGCATGATGGACGCCGACTTTCTCCGCGTGGCTATCGCCAAGGCGCGCGAAGGAATCGCGGCCGGCCAGTCGCCGTTCGGTTCCGTGGTCGTGCGGGGCGCGGAGGTGGTGGTGGCCACGCACAACACCGTCTGGCGCGATACGGACCCCACCGCCCACGCTGAAGTGAACTCGATCCGCGCCGCCTCCCGTGCGCTCGGCACCATTGATCTCTCCGCGTGCGTACTCTACTCGACCTGCGAGCCTTGCCCGATGTGCTTATCTGCCATTCACTGGGCCAAATTTCGGCGCGTCGTCTATGGGGCAGAGATTGCGGACGCGGCCGCGGCTGGATTTTCCGAGCTTCGCATGCCCGCGCGCGAATTGGCGCGGGCCGGCGGCAGCAAGCTGGTGGTGGAGGGAGGGCTGCTCGCGGAAGAATGCCGGGCTCTCTTCGATGAGTTTCGCAGAGCGAGCGCGGCCAAGGCGTACTGATCGCCGTCGAAGAGCGAAACTCCGCCCGAAAATAGGCAACGTATTTTCGCGGATTCCAGATCGGAACGGCATAGTGGAAGGTAGTTGATCCCGCAGAGCCACCGCCTGGTCTTCGAGAACGCCGGTCGAGTGAAAACGCTTTCCTCACACGTCCCACCAACTTCTTGATAGTCGCTGATAGAGCAAACTCGGCCCGGCTAAGGTGTTGCTTCTCAACGACATGAAAATTGGCCGGCAGGGCCTGTCTGTGGCCCTCGACATGCATCTCTCCTTGGCCTGAGGGAAATGGTCTCTTGCGAGGACTGATGAAACTTCCACTACGAGCCATATCCCTGATTGTGCTGCTGCTTCTGGCCGCCGCGGCCACGGCGTCTGCCGACACCGTACCGTTGACCATCAATGACGGCGGTTCGCTTACGGACGGCGGCGTTTATGTCGGGCCGTATAACTTCACCTCGAACGGCCAATCGCTGCAGATGATCTGCGACATCTTTGCAAACGAGGTGTATCCGCCGGAAACCTGGAACGCCACCATCCAGACGATCGGCGGCTCGGGCACGGGCCTGCTCGGGAGCATGAATTCGACGATCTACCTGGAAATCGGCTTTCTGGCGGAAAATCTCTTCGCCGCTTCGAATTCTCAGACCGTGAAGGATATCCAGTGGGCCATCTGGGACCTCTTCGATCCCGGCAGTTGCGGTACCGGGATTTCCAACTGCGATCCGTACGGCACGCCGAGCAATCCCACGGGGAATGCAAGCGATCCCTTGGGGATTAACGGCTGGCTGGCCGCGGCGCAGAATCCGGCCAACTACGGGACGGCCGCGGATTATTCGAATCTTGTGGTCTACACCCCCACGGATGGCTGGCCCAACTATCCTCAAGACGTGCCGCAGGAATACATCGGGCGAGTTCCCGAGCCGGGCACCTTGCTGCTGCTCGGCTGCGGATTGTTCAGCCTCTTGTCCCTGCGTCGCCGGCTTTCCTACTGAACGAGAATCAACCCTTCTCTTCTCCTAGGGCCGATGCCCGCTCAGCATCGGCCCTTTATTTTTGCCGCACGACTTCCGGTCCACGATCTTGGGACGAGGGTGACCAGCCGCAGCCGGGCGGCCGGCCTCGTTGACTCCCCAACGCGCCCCGCCTACACTCGCGGGCCAGAGTGATCCCAGGCATACCTTTTTTCGCGGAACGTCGCGGCTTACGGAATCTCCCCCGGCATGACTGAACTGGCCCGAAAACTCCGGCTGGTGGATTTTTTCACCCTCAGCTTCGGCTCCATGGTGGGAGTCGGCTGGCTGGTGGTGATGGACGACTGGCTGGGCCGTGGCGGACCCGCCGGCGCCATTCTTGCCTTTGCGCTCGGCGGAGCGGCGCTGCTTCCGGTGGGCTACGTCTATGGCCGGCTGATCCGCATGCGGCCGGATGCGGCGGGCGAGGTGGCTTACACCGCGGCGGTATTTTCCCGGCCGGCCAGTTATTGGACCGGCTGGGTGATGCTGCTCGCCTACGCGATTGTCTGCCCGTGGGAGGCGGTAGCCATCGGGCGCGTGGCCGCGTTCGTTTTTCCCTCACTCGACTCAATGGAACTCTACCGGGTGGCAGGCTCGCCGGTGCACCTGCCGCACCTCCTCCTGGGTCTTGCCCTCACCGCGGTTCTGGGGCTGCTGAATTACCGGGGAATTCGTCAGAGCGCGACATTTCAGAACCTGACCACGTTCGGCCTGTTGCTTCTGTTTGCTGTATTTGGCGCGGCGGGGATCGCGCGCGGTTCGCCGCGCAATCTGGCCCCGCTCTGGAGCCACGGGCCCATCCTTTCCATATTCCTGACAATGCAAATTGTTCCGTACTTCATGACCGGCTTCGAAGCCACAGCGAAGGCGTCCGAGGAGGCTCATCCGGAGTTGCCAGGGCGGCATCACCTTTATGCGCCGATGATGGCCATCGCCGCGGGCATCGTGTTCTACTGCGGAGTGATCGCCGTGGTGGCCTGGGCGCAGCCGTGGCAGAGCGTGGCGGGGACGAATTTCCCCACGGCGGTGGCGATTGAACGCGCGGTGGGCAGCCACTGGGTCGTCAACGTGATTCTGGCTGCGGCGCTGCTATCGCTGGTCAAAGTATTCAACGGAAATTTCGTGGCCGCCACGCGATTGCTCTATGCCATGGCGCGCCGGGGAATGGTGCCCCGCGTGTTCGCCGCCGTTCACCCCCGGTTTCAGACGCCTTCCGCGGCTGTGGTGGCGATCGCGGCCGGGGCGGCGCTCGCCAGCCTGCTGGGGTCACAGCTGCTCGTGCCGATCTCCGAGGTCGGTTCGTTTGCCGCCGGCTTCGGCTGGATGATGGCGTGCGCTGCGTACTTTGCCATGCGGCCTGCGACGATGGACCGCGTCCTTGCCGTGTTCGGCGTGCTGGTGGGCGCGAGCCTGCTGGTGATGAAACTGCTTCCCGAGCTGCCCGGCCATTTCACCCGATGGGAATTTCTGGCGCTCGGTGTGTGGATTGCGCTGGGCGCCGTCGTGCAGCGGAGAGAGCGCGGGGGGCTGCGGCTCGAATCATGACCAGCGATCGAAATGTCCGCCTGCTGCCGCTCGCGGAATGGCTGATGGCCGGATGCGTCGTCGCCGCTGCTCTGTTGACCATCTGGCATGCGGCTGCCGAGGCGCGGCTGCCGTTTCAACTGGACTACGAAGAAGGAAACATCCTGAACGCCGCCGTGCGGATGAATGGGGGCCAGACGGCGTATCCGGATCCTGGTGCGTATCCGAACGTGCTCGATCCCTATGGGCCGATCGGCTATTTTCTCACCGCCGAGTGCGTGCGGCTGGGAGGATTGAGCTTCACGCTGGCGCGGATGGTGATGCTCGGTTGCGGCGCGCTGATTGCGCTCCTGCTGGTGTTGCTGATTCGCGAGTGGACCGGCTCCGGCATGCTGGCCGCGGCATTCGGACTCTACTTCGTGGCCAACGGGGTGACGCGGGCGTGGATGCCGCTGCTGCGCGTGGACCTGCTGGCCATTGCGCTGAGCCTCGCGGGATTGTGGATTTGCCTTCGCGCCGAGCGGCAGGGCTGTCCTGCTGGACGATTGTGGCTGCCCGCCGCGTTGCTGTTCGTGCTGGCGATCTTCGTGAAATACACGGCGCTCGCCGCGCCCGCGGCGTGCGTGCTGTATTTACTGTTGCGGCGGGAATTCCGCCGCGCGCTCCTGCTGGCCGGAACGCTCGGGGTCCTCTGCGTGGCGGGATTTGCGGCGATGCAGGCCGCCACCGGAGGCCAGTTTTTCTTCCACATGTTCCGCACGCACCCGGACCCGTACACGTTCCGCCGTCTGCTCGGAATTTTCATCCTGGTCGAGCCGAGCATGGTGGCGCTCGTTCCCTTCCTCCTGGCGTTTTTTCTAACCAAAGCGCGGCGGCACCTGCCCGCGCTGCTGTATTTGTTGTGCGCGGCGGGTGTGGCGATGGTCACGGGCGGGAAGGCCGGATCATTCATCAATCACTTTCTGGAGCCGCTGGCCGCTTGCGCGATCGCCGGCGCGCTCGGTTACCAGGCGTGGGCGGAATCACCCCGCGCGCCCCGCATGCTGCCGTTGCTGCCGTGTCTTGCCGGCGCCGTGGCGCTGTATCACGCCGGCGCGTTCACGCAGGACGCGCGCGCCGTGCCGCTGTACGTCTCGGGCTGCGCCGAGGTCAACGCCATGGTCCGCGATTCGCCTCCGGGAAATGTGCTGTCGGAAAATGCTGGCGCCGTGGTGCTGGCCGGACGCGTGCCGGAAGTGTCGAATCCCTTCGTGCTCAATCAGCTCGTGCGGCACCACGAGCTGCCGGGGCGGCCGCTCGAACAGATGGTGGCCGAGCGCAAATTCGGAATGATCATCCTCAACAACGATCCCGAATCGCTGGAAATGCTGGGGAGCACGCGCTGGTGGCCCCGCCTGCTCCGACTGATGGATCACAATTATCACGTCGCGAAGATTTACGAATGCACCGAGGCGAACGTGGTGCTCGCGCCGGGTCCGCCGGCACCCGCAACAAATCCCGGTGTATTGGGGGCGCAACCGCGCGCCGGTGGCCGGAAGCCCTGAGCATACTTGCCGCACGGGGGCAGCCGTCATAGACTGAAAGTTCGGCGATACGACAATGGCCTCTCCTTTCCATGTGCTGAATGCGAATGCAACAGGCGGCTCCTGCGGGGCGCCCGCGCCCTCGTTTGTGCCGGGACACCATCCGCGCCCCCCGTGGTTGCGTGTGAAATTTCCCGGCGGGCCAAACCATCAGGAATTGATGCGCATCATGCGCACGCTGGATCTGCACACGGTGTGCGAGAGCGCCCGCTGCCCGAACATGGGCGAATGCTGGGAGCATCGCACGGCAACGTTCATGATTCTGGGCAACGTGTGCACGCGCTCGTGCGGATTCTGCTCCGTGCCGTCGGGCCGGCCGCTCGGCCCGCCGGATGAGGACGAGCCGCGGCGAGTGGCGGAAGCGGTGGAGCGCATGGGCCTGCGCTACGCCGTGGTGACCTCCGTGAACCGCGACGACGAGGCGGACGGTGGCGCACAAATCTTTGCGCAGACGATTGAGGAAATTCGCCGGCGCGTGCCGCACTGCAAGGTGGAAGTGCTGATCCCGGATTTTCGCGGGGATTGGCAAGCGCTCGAAACGGTGGTTGCCGCGCGGCCCGATGTGCTGAATCACAATATGGAGACGGTGCCGCGGCTCTACCGTCGCGTGCGGAAAGGCGCCGATTACGAGCGCTCCCTGGAATTGCTGCGCCGCGCGCGCCAGGGCGCTCCGGAGATCCCGACGAAAACCGGAATGATGCTGGGGTTGGGCGAAACGCGCGAGGAAGTCCTTGCGGCCATGCGGGACATCGCGGCGCAGGGCGCGGCCATCCTGACGCTGGGCCAATACCTGCAACCCACCCCGGAGCATTTGCCCGTGGAGCGGTACGTGCATCCGGACGAGTTCGCGGAATTCCGTCGCGCGGGACTGGAGATGGGATTCCGGCACGTGGAGTCGGGTCCGCTGGTAAGATCGTCCTATCACGCCTTCGAGCAGGAAGAGTCGGCCCGGGCGTAGGCTGTGGGCAGGGCTCCGAATCGCATAAAATCGTATTGCAATTTCGATATTTAAAGCGTATTCTCGCCGCATGGCCGAGAGCGAGCTGATCAAACCGCGTGATGCCGCGCGACTGCTCGGCATCAGCTATCCCACTCTCAAGCAGTGGATCTATCACGGGAAACTCCGCACCGTGCGCACTCCGGGCGGGCATCACCGCGTTCCCCGCGCGGAACTCGACAAGTATCTGCACCGGGCCGGAGAGAAGCCCGGGCCGGAACGCCGGCGGAACTACCGCCGCGTCAGCGGGCGCAACCAGCTTGTGGGCCGCGTGGTGCAGGTTCGCATCGAAGGGCTCATGGCGCAGGTGAAGATTTCGATTGGCGGCCAGGAGATCACCTCCATCATCACCGCCGATGCCGCGCGGGAACTGGATTTGAAACCCGGCGACCGGGCGGCGGCGCTGATCAAATCGACCGAAGTGATGATCCTGCGCGTTTGAGACATTCCGCAGACTGAACCGAGACGGGAGAACACCTCCATGCGGATCCACCGAACCGGTCTCTTCATTGCCGTTGTCGCGTTGCTTGCGGCACGGGGAGGCGTCGTAAGTTCTCCAGCGGTTGCGCAAGCGACCCCGGGGCAGATCACGGTGGCGGCGGCGATCAGCATGAAAGACGCACTGGAGGCGTTGGCGGCTGAATTCAGCGCGCGCCCTGGCGCGCCGAAAGCGGTGCTGACGTTCGGCGCTTCTGGAATCCTCGAAAAACAGATTGAAGAAGGTGCGCCGGTGGACGTGTTCCTTTCCGCGGCGCCGCCTCAGATGAACGCGCTGGAAGAGAAAGGCCTGCTGCTGGCAGGGACGCGGCGTGATGTGGCGGGGAATCGCCTGGTCCTGGTGGTGCCCGCGGGGACGACCACGGTGAGAGACGTGGGCGACCTGAAAAAACCCGAGGTGCGCACGATCGCCATTGGCGAGACGCGTTCGGTGCCTGCGGGCCAGTACGCGGCGGAGGCGCTGCGCAACCTCAAACTGTTCGACACGCTGAAGCCCAAATTCGTGTTTGCGCAGAACGTCCGGGCGGTGCTCGCCTACGTGGCGGACCGGGACGCGGATGCCGGCTTCGTGTACGAAACCGATGCGAGGATTTCGGAGAAAGTGGCCATCGCATTGGCGCTGCCCGCGTCTTCCTACACTCCTGTCGTGTATCCCGCGGCCGTGATCGCTAGCTCGCAGAACGCGGCGGGGGCCAAATCATTTCTTGAGTTTCTGGCGACTCCCGAGGCGCGGGCCATCTTCCAGAAGTACGGATTCACCCCGCCGGCCAGATAGCGCGCGCGATGGACCTCTCCCCGATCCGGCTTTCTCTCGAAACGTCGCTGGCCGCAACCGCCGTGGTGACCTTAGTGGGAACCCTGGTGGCAGGTTGGCGCGTGCGGCGGCGCGGGACCGCGTTCGAGCTGCTGGATGGGATTTTTCTGCTGCCTCTGGTCTTGCCTCCCACGGTGGTCGGATTTCTCCTCCTGCTGTTTTTTGGGCGTTCGAGCGCGCTGGGTGCGTTTCTCTACGGCCTGGGAATTCGGCTGGTGTTTTCCTGGCCCGCCACCGTGGTGGCGGCCAGCGTCACCACGTTTCCGCTGATGTACATGACGGCGCGCGCGGCGCTGGAGCAGGTGGACGCGCCGCTGGTGGAGGCGGCGCGGACGCTGGGCGCGCGCGAATCGCGCATTTTCCGCGAAATTCTGCTGCCGCTGGCGTGGCCGGGACTGGCGGCGGGCATGGTGCTCACCTTCGCGCGTGCGCTCGGCGATTTCGGCGCGACGCTCATTCTCGCCGGGAACATTCCGGGAAGGACGCAAACGCTTCCGCTGGCGATTTTCTTCGCCGTCGAGTCCGGCGATACAGCGGATGCTGTGCGGCTGTCCGTGGTGACCGTGGCCATCTCGCTGGCGGCGCTCGGCGCGCTGAACCTGTGGACGCGCCACCGCCGCGGGCTGGCCATGCGTGTAGTGGAGCAGGAGTAGCGCGGTGGAGATTCGAGCGGAAATCGTGGCGCAGCGCGGGCCATTCGCGCTGCAACTGCATCTCGTCACACAGCAGCGCCGCGTGGGCATCCTCGGCGAATCCGGCGCGGGGAAAACGATGACGCTCCGTGCCATCGCAGGGCTGGAACGCACGGCGCGGGGCAGGCTGGAAGTGAACGGCCGTGTGCTGCTCGATTCCGCGCGTGGCGTGTGCTTGCCGGCGCGGGAGCGCCGTGTGGCCATGGTATTCCAGCAATACGCCCTGTTTCCGCATCGCACCGTGGAGGAAAACGTCGCGTTCGGGCTGCACGGATTGCCGCCGGCGGAGCGCGGAGCGAGAGCGCGCGACGCCGCTCGAAAAATGCATCTGGAGGACCTGCTGGCGCGATATCCGCGGCAGTTGTCGGGAGGACAGCAGCAGCGGGTGGCGCTGGCGCGTGCGCTGGCCACGGAGCCGGAGATTCTGCTGCTCGACGAGCCGCTCTCGGCGCTCGACTTTCACCTTCGCGGCCTGGTGGAGAAGGAACTGCTGGATTCCCTTGCAGAGTTCCGCGGTGCGGCCCTCTACGTGAGCCACAGCCTGGAGGAGGTCTACAGGCTGTGCGATGAAATCGTGGTGCTGTCGCGTGGCCGGGTGTTGGCCAGCGGGCCGAAGGAGGAGATTTTCCTGCGCCCGCCCAGCCGCGAGGTTGCGCGCCTCACGGGATGCAAAAATATGTCCCAGGCGAGCGCACTGGCTGGGGGGATGGTGGAGGCGCTCGATTGGGGGCTGCGAATGCGCGTGGCGCGGCCGCTTCCGCAGGCCCGGTACGTGGCCATTCGCGCCAATCACATCACCTTTGCGGACCAGCCGGGCGGAGAGAACGTGTTTCCCTGCACGGTGGTGGAAAGCACGGAGACGCCGTTTCGCCGCACCCTCTATCTGCGGCTCAACAGCGCCCCGGGAGACGGCTGGCAGCTCCAGGCTGAAGTGCAGAAAGACCGCTGGGAAGAATTGAAATCGCGCCCGGCGCCATGGCACGTGCGGCTGGATCCGCACCGGGTGTTCGTAACGAGCGAGTAGCCGCCGGGGGTTCCGGGCTAACGCTGCAGTTGAGCCAATGAGACCGTTGCCAGTCGCTGGACGCGCGAGGAACTTTCCGCATCGTTGACGTGGATTTGCTGTGCAGCGCGAAAATGGAGCGCGGCAGGTTCTTTGCGGCTCAATTTCGCGTACATGTTTCCGAGCAGGAGTTGAAAGACGGGATTGTCCGGATACTCCGCGACGAGTGGTTGCATCAGCTCGGCGGCGCGTTCGTACTGCTCGTCGAAGTTCCGCAGGTTGCGCGCCAGATAGAAGCGCGCCTCCACCGGAGTGAGCTCCGCGGTATTCATGGCGGTTTCGAGCTGCTGGATGCCTTTCTGTTTGTTCCCGCCTGGGATGCCCATAAAGAAGCGGAGCATTTTGGCAAAGCCGGAAAGGACGTCGGCCAGATAGTTGTACAGGCCAAGGCCGGTCAGAGCGTCTCCCATTTGAGGATCAAGCGCCAGGGCGTGGAGAAAGTGCTCGCGGCCTTTGACGCCGGTGCGGGCCACGGCCAGATGGTCGCCGCGCAGGCCGTGCAGCCGGGCCTCGAGTCCGTAGCCCATTCCGGCAAACACATGCATGGGAGCGGTCTCCTGCTTCGCGATCTGGGCCTCCGCGAGCTCAATGGCTCGATTGGCCATAGCGAAGTAGGCGTCGTCCTCTTTCAGTTTCGGGCGGGACCACGCGTCAATGAAGCCGTAGCGCAGGCTCAGGGACTGGCAATAGATCCGCCACCAGTCCGCTTCCGTTTCGAGCAGATATCCGATGGGATGGTCAGGCATTCGCGTCTGGATGTCGCGAGCAATGCGCGCACCATCTTCGGGATGCGCGTGGAAGATGCGGTCGAGAGCTTCGTGGGACTGCTGCAGGACGTCTGCCGGCAGGCCGAGTTGGCTTTCCGCCTCTGCCGCGCGAAACGGAATCGTGGAAGACAGAAGGGCGAGAGCCAGCAGTAGCGCGATGGATTTCATCGAGGCAATTCAGCTTCGCGAGGCAGGCACGAGCCGCGCGCGAAGCTTTTCCACCAGCCAGCGGGCGAACACGGCCATCACCGAACATTCTATCGCGAAGGGTGGAAAGCCGAGGTAACCGGGGGCGGGCATGGCAAAAATCTTCCAGTTCTGGAACATCGGAAAGATGTATTGCCAGCGCGCCGCAGCCCAGTAATTCCAGAATTCCCACAGCCAGCCGCACACCCATCCGGAGAGCAGCAGCGAGTAGAGGCGGCTCGGGCGTCCTTCCTCGAGATCGCGAAGGAGCGAGGGAAGACCCAGCCGGTAGTTGGCCGGCTCGAGGAGCAATATGAATCCGATCCAGACGAGCGCAAACAGGTAGGCGCCCGCAGGCCGCGGCAGGAGCAGGGGGACGGTCAGGCAGAGCGCACCGGCTGCCGTCATCCCGCCCAGCCAGCCGCGAGGGACTTTCCATTTCGCGCGTTCGCCGGCAAACCAGCCGAACGATTCCACGAGGTCCGAGGTCAGCAGCACGGCGGGGATGATGGTGATAAAGGACCAGGCGTAACCGAAATCGCGCGCCAGCCAGCGCGAAGGAAGCCCCACGTACATCCAGTTGGCCAGGCGCAGGTTGTAGCCCTCGAAAATCATCCACAGCGGCAGTGAAAGCGCGGCCAGCACGGCAAACTCCCGCGGTTCGCTGGCAATCCGGGATCGTCCGCGGATGGCCCAGATCATCGCGTCCGCCACAAGGATGTAAGCACTCCAGGCGATCGGAGTGAAATAGGTCGCAACCGGCTCAACGCCGCGAAACATCAAAAACTCTGCCGCCAGCAGGGACGAGAGGCCGATCCAGCCGCGCAGGGGTAATGGGCGCGAACGGCATCGAAAGAATTCGAGCGCAAGGATTGTCAGGGTGGTGGCGGTCACGGAGATACCGATCAGGAGCATCGTGGCCGCAGTGTAACGCACGAAACCGGGCCGGACGAACCGGCAACTCTGGTATCCTGCCAGCCCGCTGCGCGAGGCAGCCGCGCCGATGGCCGAACAACAACTCGAACGCGGGCTGGGACTGCCCCAGGCCACCGCGCTCAACATGATCGACATGGTGGGCATCGGCCCGTTTGTGGTGGTGCCGCTGGTGATCGAAGCCATGCCGGGGCCACAGTGCCTGGTGGCCTGGGCCGCCGGGGCGCTTGTGGCGCTGATGGATGGATGCGTGTGGGCCGAGCTGGGCGCGGCGATGCCGGAGGCGGGAGGTAGTTACGTTTTTCTTCGCGAGGCGTTCGGTCCCGGCCGTTGGGGCGGCCTGATGGCGTTTCTCTTCATCTGGCAGACGATGTTTCAGGCGCCGTTGGTGATGGCGTCTGCGTCAATCGGGTTTGCGCAGTACGCGTCGTACCTTGTGCCTCTCGGATGGTGGGGGCAGAAGGCGTTGTCCGGCGGAGTCGTGGCCGCCGTCGTCCTGCTTCTGTACCGCCGCATCGAGCAGATCGGAAAGATCACCATGTTCCTCTGGGCGGGGGTGATCGCCACACTGGCCTGGCTCATCTGGGGCGGGCTGACGCACTTTGATTCCCGGATGGCATTCACGTTTCCGCCCGGCGCGTGGAATCTCTCCTGGCCGTTTTTCGCCGGATTGGGAGCGGCCACGGTCCAGACCATCTACACCTATCTCGGCTACTATAACGTGTGCAATCTGGGCAGCGAGATTCGTTCGCCGGAACGGAATATCCCGCGCAGCATTTTTCTTTCTGTCCTGGGTATTGCGGCGCTCTACCTGGTGTTGCAGACCTCGATCCTCGGCGTGATCCCCTGGCAGCAGGCGCGCACCACTCCTTTCATCGCCAGCGCGCTGGTGGAACACATCTATGGAGCGGGCGCGGCGCGAATCGCCACGGGGATGGTGCTGTGGGTGGCCTTCGGTTCGCTGTTCGCGCTCACCCTGGGCTATTCGCGCGTGCCCTATGCGGCGGCGGTGGACGGAACGTTTTTCCGCGCGTTCGCGCGCGTGCATCCCACGCGCCGTTTTCCGCACGTCTCCCTGCTGGCGCTGGGCGGCGTGGCGCTCGTGTTCAGTCTTTTGTTCCGGCTGCGGGAAGTGATTGCCGCGATTCTGGCCATGCGCATTCTGGTTCAATTCGTGGGAGGAGCGGTGGGCGTGATGATTTTGAGAAAAAAGTGGGGGCCTGACCGGCTGCCCTTCCGCATGTGGCTGTATCCCCTGCCGGCCATCTTCGCGATCGTATTGTGGCTCGGCGTCTTTCTCTCGACCGGCAGGACCGCACTCGCGGGGCTCGGTGTGATGGCCACGGGGGCGGTGGTGTTTCTGGTGCGGGCGGCATCGTCACAACAGTGGCCGTTCGCGGAGGCGGCGCGATGAATAACTTCCGGCGGCTGGTGGTCCGGCTGCTTGCGGTGCTTGCGATACCCGGTCTTTCCGTCTGCGCCCAGGGACTCTCCGGCTCCGACGATTTGCCGAATGCGGTGGAAGCCATTGACCATGCGCGCGTCACCACGCGCATCCTGTGCATCACCGCGCATCCCGACGACGAGCCGGCGGCTTTGCTCACCTACCTTTCCCGTGGACTCGGGGCGGACGTGGCGCTGCTCTCCATCACCCGCGGCGAAGGCGGACAGAACGCATTAGGCCCGGAAGAAGGTCCGCAGCTCGCCGTACTGCGCAGCCATGAGCTGCTGGCAGCCACCCGCATTTACGGCATCCGCCTGTTTTTCACTCGCGCGCGCGACACCGGATTCGTAAAAACAGTCGAGGCCGCGGAGCAGGTGTGGGGAGGCACCGCACTGGCCGACATGGTGCATGTGATCCGCTACTACCAGCCCAACATTGTGATCAACAGTTGGGGCGGCGTGCACAGCGGCCATGGCCACCATCAGACCTCGGGAATTTTGACGCCCCAGGCGGTGGCTGCCGCTGCAGATCCCAAACAGTATCCGGGCGACCTGGCTCCGTGGCGCGTGGACCAGATCCTGGATCGTTACCGCGGCGAAGGCGAGAAGGGATGGCCCGCTCCCACCGATCAGATTTCTCCGCTCTGGGGCCGCACGTTCGCGGAAATCGGCCGCGAGGGTGACTACCAGCATCGCACGCAGGGCATCGCCGGATTCCTGACCGGACCGTTCCTGCGCTTCCGCGTCGATTTAGTGGACGAGCAGAGTGGCGCAGCCGCGGATCCGGCAAAGTTTGCCGAGCCGCTCACCTCGCTCGCGGCCCGGTACGCGGCGCTTGCTGGGGCGCGTCCTGAGCTGGAACGCGCGGAGAGCGCGCTCACCGATGCTCGCCGCGCCGAGCTTTCTCTCGACTGGCCCGCCGCGGCCCGGCAACTCGCCGGCGCCGGCAAGGAAATCAAGGCCGCCGCCGGAGCCGTCTCGCGCGCGGTGGCCGCGGGGACCAAGGACGAGGACCAGGCGCGGCGCGAGTTGGAGCTCGTGCGCAAGCGCATTGACCGCGCCATCCAACTGGCCGCCGCGCTCCGCCTGGAGGCGCGGGCCGACCGTCGTGAAGCGGTTCCCGGCGAAACCATCGGCATCACCGTCTCCGAGCGCCACCGGGACGCGACATTGACTTCCGTCAGCCGTCCCACACTCGTGCTGCCCGCCGGCTGGACCGCGAGCGCGAAGACTCAAGAGAAAGAAGCAAGTGGCGAGGCGCAACTTGTGGTCAGCGTGCCTCCCACGGCAAAGCGTCCGAGCGGCACTGACGATTGGATGTTCCCCATTCCTCCTCCGCTGGCCGAGGCGCGCGTGGACGTCTCCGTGGCCGGCTACGAGTTTCCCGTGGTTTCGGCCGCCACGGAGGTGCGCGCAAGCTCCACGCAGGTGGAGATGCTTCCGCTGCAGATCGTGCCGCGGGTCACGTTGGCGCTTGAGCCGCGCGAAGTCCTGGTTCCGCCCTCGCGGCGGGGAAGAACAGAAGAGGAAGTCGCGCGCATTCACTACTACGGCTCCGGGCCCGCTCAGGTGGACGTCGGACTGGAAATGCCGGCCGCATGGCCCCGCGTTTCTCCGGTGGCGCTGAAATTCGACGGCCCTGGCGACAGGCTTGCCCGGCTGAAATTCGTCGTGCCGGCCGACGCGGGCGCCGTCACCCTGCCCGTCCGCGCTTATGCCCAGCTCAATGGCCAGCGTTACGGCGAATCCGTCGAGCCGCTTCCCACGCTTCCCTCGTGGCTCTGGACTGAGCCGGCGGAGCTGACGTTGTGCGTGCCCGACCTCACCGTCCCGGAGCATCTCCGCGTGGGGTACGTGGCGGCGGAAAACGATCCCATCCCGGAGATTCTGCGCGAGGCGGGAATTTCCGTGGACCTGCTCGACCCCGTGGCGCTGGCGTTCAACGACCTCAGCCAGTACGACGCGATCGCCGTGGGCATCCGCGCGTACGAGTTGCGCAGCGACCTCGCCGCGGCAAATCAGCGCCTGCTGGACTATGCCCATTCAGGCGGAACACTGGTGGTCCAATACCAGCGCGCCACGGACTGGAACAGACTCAAACCCGGCCCGTATAAAGCCGAGGTGGGAGCACCCACGCTGCGCATCACCGACCGCAATTCTCCGGTGCGATTCCTGGTGCCGCAGAGTCCGCTGCTCAATTTCCCGAACAAAATTTCCATGGACGATTTCCAAGGCTGGGTGCAGGAACGCGGGCTGTATTTCCTGGGCGACATGGATTCGAATTACACACCCATCGTGGCCATGCGCGATCCGGGCGAGACGGACCTCACCGGTGGATTGGTGGTGGCGCCGGTGGGGAAAGGGACGTACATCTACACTGGCCTTTCCTTTTTCCGGCAGTTGCCGGCGGGTGTTCAGGGGCCTCTGCGGCTGTTTGTGAATTTGCTCAGCCAGTCACGCGCGCCGAAAGCCCCGTAATCCCACAATTTCGGTTTCCGTGCGACGCGGCCGGACGATCCTGTACGCGGCCTCGCGGCTTCCGCCATCCAAATCCGTTTCCGCGCCCAAGTAATCGTTCCGCACGGGGTCCGCGGAGAGTCCCGGCTCGTTCTTGCGATCGTGGTATTCTCCGGACTGTGCGACTGCGCCCCGCATGGCAATAGCGTTGGGGGAGGAATCATGATTCGCCGACTGTTTCTGTTCGCCTGCGCTGCTGTGCTTCTGGCTGCCGTGCCCGCGGCCGCGGGCCTGCCCGCCGGGGCGGGGCAGAAGCAAAAACAGCAAAACCAGAAGGAAGTTGCGCCACCGAAGGACGACACGCCGCTGATTCCCTTGACGGACGAACAGCAGGTGGACAACAACATCACGGAAATGCTGGGTGCCTGGCAGATCGGCGACGTGGAAATGCTGCGGAAATATTACGCGGACAATGTGCTCGTGGTGAGCGGACTTTGGGAGCCGCCGCTCATCGGCCTGGACAAATACATCCAGGCATATCAGCGCCAGCGGGAGCGCATCCAGGGGCCCCAACTCAACCGCTCCAATACGTTTATTAAGGTGGAAGGCACCGTCGCCTGGGCCGTGTATCAGTGGACGTTTACGGGGGTCGTGGACGGCCAGCCGACCGGGTACCGGGGCCACACCACGCTCGTATTCGAAAAGCGCAACGGCAAATGGCTGGTCATCACGAACCACACATCGCTGGCCGTTCCGCCACCGGCCCCAGAGACGGGACAGCCGAACACACCACCGCCGGCGAAGCCCTGAAGGGAAATCAGCTCCGAACAAGGAAGTGTCCGCGAGGGAATGGCCGTGCCGCGGCCCCGGGAAGACGGAGGTTCTGCGCGGGCGGGGTGCTGCGCTCCGGGGTTACTGCAGCCCCTGGTAGACCCAGACCGCGATGATCACCAGGAGCAGCACCCCCACCGTGATGCTCAGATAGCGGATCGGGGTGCTCAGCCGCTCGATGCGATCCGAGATCGCCTGCTGCTCCTCCTTGAAGCGATGCTCCGCCTGGTCCACCATCAGTTCCGTTTCCTCGTTTCGGCCGATGATCCCGCGATAGATCATCAGCCCGATCAATCCCAGTGTAAGAATTCCCCACAGGCCGACCAGGATCGTAAGTACGCCAAAATTCGGACTCATGGCAGCCATTCCTCCGCAGGTCGCCCGTCCACTCTGATTCTTCCGGGCGGGTTCTACATGCTTTCGGGCGCGACTATAGCTCGATTCAGGAGGGAAATCCACTCAGGTTGGCGGGTAACAGGAACCAAACAGCGGAGGGGATTTCAGGTCGTGGCGCCGGCCTGTGCGGGAGGAAATCGGATTCCCCAGAGTTCTTCGCAGGGCTCCACCAGTTCAATGCCAACGTCGTGGCGTCCTTCTCGCGGACGGTCGCTGCACCACACGATGCGGAACACTTTGGCCTGTTTTTCCTGTCCCTGATAGACCTCCAGCGTGCTGCCGGGCTTCAAGGGATGCGGAACGCGGAGCAGAGCGCCGTTGCGGTTCACCACCACAGCTTCCGCCGGGGAGTGGACGGGCTTGCCGTCCTTGCCGGTTCCATTGATCTGGATGGCCACCCGGATCAGGACGCGCTCCCCGCGCCTGCGTTCACGCGGCCTGGCCTCAGTGCTGAGATCCATCGACAGGAAATCCTTCCCGTTTCGGGACTCTTTCGAGCTAACCGCAAGCCTACGCTGCCATCTTTGCCTGGTCAATTTGGTTCTGCGGACAGCGATTCGCATTGCACAACCTGTCCTTCAGTACCAGGCGAGTCCTGCCGGGCTGGCCGGTTGGACAGGTGGGAAAAGGCGAGAGCAAGCCTCGGGGCCCTCCGTAGCATGCGCGGAGAATTGACATCCCGGCGGGCGGCGGAGAAAATGAACCTACCATCCGCAATGCGTCGTTCAGGACGCGTGCCCAAGTGGCGGAATTGGCAGACGCGCTAGCTTCAGGAGCTAGTGCCGGCAACGGCGTGGAGGTTCGAGTCCTCTCTTGGGCACCAAAGATTCCAAAGCTCTCAGGCCGAGCTGTTTTCTGGAAACTGCAAACGCGCGCGCGAAATGTTAGGCTCATAGTTTCCATGACGCGTGTGGGCGCAGTCGGCGAGAACTGGATCACCCTACTGTGAAGAGGAAAATACTAGCCGTGGCAGGAGCGCTGGCTGTCCTTTGGCTTGCCGGAGCGGCAACTGTGTTTGCTCTGATGCTTCGGCCCCCGGAACAATTTGCCCTGGCGATCCGGCACGTGACTCCCGTCGCGTTCATGGTGTATCCGTTCCGGAGTTTCTGGGACGTCGCGCGAGCGGGGCATGTGGACCTGGGCCAGATGGCGCCGGACTTCAATCTGGAAACGTCTGATCATTCCTCCCGCGTCCAGCTCTCTTCCTTCCGCGGCCAAAAGCCCGTGGTGCTTGTCTTCGGAAGTTACACCTGACCGCCATTCCGGCGGCAGGTGGCCGCCCTGAACGCTCTGTACGAGCAATACCGGGACAGGGTCGCGTTCTACGTGGTGTACATCCATGAAGCGCACACGACGGACGTGTGGCAGGACCCGGACAACCTGGAAGACAACGTCGTTTTCGCCAGTCCCCGGAATGAGGAGCAACGCACGGAGATGGGCAGACTGTGTTTGGTCAAGCTCGGCATCAAGTTTCCCGCCGTCATCGATACCTTTGACGATGCCACGGAACACGCCTACACCGGCTGGCCGGATCGTCTCTACGTAATCGGCCGCGACGGCCGGGTTGCGTTCAAGACTGCTCCCGGGCCGTTCGGCTTCCACACGCAAGGTGTTGCGGATACCCTTCACAGGCTTTTCGCGCAGAGCCAATAGCGGGGCGCTTGCCTCTTATCGTGACGCAGCGGGGACGGAGAGACTGGAGCCATGAAGATCATCCGCTATCGAGACTCAGGTGGCGCAATTCATCATGCAGCGGAAACCGCCGGCGGAAAGTACGCGAGGATTCGCGGAGATATTTTCGGGCAACATGAAGTGACCGGCGAGCCCGCGCAGGTGGCCAGACTGCTCGCGCCCGTAGAGCCTCCCATGATCTGGTGCATCGGCCTGAATTACCGGCAGCACATGAGCGAAGTGAAAATGGCGGAACCGAAATATCCAGTCGTCTTTGCCAAAGGGCCGAACTGCCTGGCCGGGCCGCAGGATGCCATCCGGATTCCTACGCACGCGCGGGGCGTGGAAATCGATTACGAGGCCGAGTTGGTGATTGTGATCGGAAAAATCTGCAGAAACGTGAGCCGTCAGGAAGCACTCCCCTTCGTGGCCGGATATACCTGCGGCAACGACGTGGGTGCGCGCGACTGGCAGCTGAAACTCGGCGGAGGCCAATGGTGCCGCGGAAAGAGTTTCGACACGTTTGCGCCGCTCGGGCCATGCCTGGTGACGGCCGAATCGCTGCCGGATCCCGGCAATTTGCGGATTCAGACCATTCTCAACGGCAAACAAATGCAGGACGGAAATACGCGCGACATGATCTTCGATGTTCCCACGCTGGTTTCATTTCTGAGCGAGAGCACCACTCTGCTTCCCGGCACGGTGATCATGACCGGCACACCCGCCGGAGTGGGGATGGGTCGCACACCGCCGGTGTGGCTGAAAGCGGGAGACGAAGTGAGCGTGACGATCGAGGGCATCGGCACGCTCACGAATCCGGTGCGCGACGAACCGTAGTCTCCGCCGGCCAGCGCGCGGAATCGGGCGCGGAAAATGCAACAGGCCCCCGGAAGGGGCCTGTTGCACGGACCTGGAATCAGGGAGAAGAGAGCGAAAATCTAGTGATGGTATCCGCCGCGGTACCCGCCGTGATACCAATACCCGCCACGGTACCCATAGTAGCGGCCGTAATATCCCGGCCCGTAGTAGAACGCGAACCCCGGCGCCCAGTAATACGGGTATGGGTAGTATGGGCCGTAAGCGTAGTAGGGGTACGGATACGAGGCCGCATAGGGATACTGCGGCGGGCAGCCGTACGGCCCGCAGCCCTGGGCAGGCGCCTGGTAATTAGATGTCGCCTGCTGCGACGGTCCGTAGTCCGCCGAAGTGGCCGGGCGGAATGCCTGCGGATCACGCTCGGTATCCACAGTAACGGGGGCCGAGACCTGGAAGGTCAGTTGCGTCTCGGGATAGAGAACCGTCGGGCGGCCCCGGGTTACGAGCACACCGATCGTGCTCGCGACCAAGCCAGCGCCGGCGCCGATTGCGGCTCCGGTTCCCCACCCTGCGGCCGCGCCCACTGCCGCGCCAAATCCAGTTGTACCCGCGATCGCAGCCGCGTCACGTCCGTGTGTGGTCCCGCCATTGAGCGATACAAGCTGCGAGTCGATGGGCACCGTCTGTCCGTCCACGAGCGTCAGGCCCGTCAGCTCCAACTTGAGCTGAGACACGCCGGACACCCTGCCTGCCTTCTTGGCTTCCGCCACACGACCTCCAACGGTCTGTCCGCGCTGGGCAATGACGAGACCGTTGACGATGAGCGGCTTTTCCAATGTGGCTGAAAACGCATCGCCATTCTGATTGCGGTCAGAGGAAAGCGGTTCATTGAGCCGCACCGTCACGTAGGTACCCTGCGGGATCGTCAATTTCCAGGCCGAGGCGGAGGTGGGAGCAGACGTGTCGCTTGAGGGTTCATTTTCAGGCGCACTGTTCGGCGGATTCGTAGGGATTATCGCGGGGACATTCGAGGGCGGATTCTGCGCGCTGTTCTGAGAATTCGCATCGGCTTCTGAACTCGAAGCCGGTTCTGCGGTCTGCGGCACTAGCTTCGCGGTGGTCGGCGTGGGCGCGGGTGCAACTGTGGCCTGCTGAGCCGTTTGCGATTGGCCGGACCAGCCACCGTTGAAGTGCTTCCACCCGTCCTGAGAATTCTGGCCTTGAGCCTGAGCCGTGGATGAATTGCCGCTGCTGTTTGCCGGCGAGTTCTGTGACCAGGCCGGAACGCTGGCAATCAGAAGGGCGATCAAAACTCCATAACCGGCAGGTCGCCGGGTGGAAATCGATCTCGTAATCATGGCTTGCTCCTTAAGCCCCCGAGAAGATCGTGCAAATCAGTCTCCAAAGGCCCCCTGGAGAAGTAACAGCAAGTAAAGGACTTCGCCCGGTTTAGCAGGGGAAGTTTGCCGGTTCTTGGCTGCAATCCACCAGAGCTGGTGGATTTCAACCATAAGCAATATTCGACAGGGCAAGCACTTTTAGAAAGTCTGGAATGGTCTGAAAACCAAACCGGGGAAGATGCTACAGCCGAACAGAAGGGATACATGGCAACGGCTCGAAACGGCGTCAGAAAATAGTAAGGAGGCGACCCAGGTCGTAAGTCGCCTCCTCGTTGCGCCCTAGGAGTGGAGATACCCGCTGGAATCCCAGCGGGCGGTTGATGATTCAACCTACACCATTTGAGCCCCGAATGGCAAAGAAAGTTGCCTTAAAATAAGAAATTGAGGCGGATTTCCACAACCTCCTCACAGTGTAGTGCCAGGTGCCTGTATCTTATTGGAGGCGCGTAACCTACGAACATGTCGTCACACGATACGTCCGGCCGCTTGACGGAGGGCGAGGTGCTCGAGGCCCTTTCCGCCCACCGGCACCCGCTCTCGTTGCGCCAAATCGCGGAAAAATTGGACCTTTCCCATTCGGGCCGGCGCGACCTGAAAAAAATCATGGGACACCTGTTGCACATTGGCGCGGTGGAGGAGCCGAGTTCGGGCCACTACCGGCTGGCGCGAACTCGCGGCGGGCCGGAGATCCCGGCAGAAAAATTCGCGCGAGAGGGGGCTCCAGCCGAGGGACGGATCAAGCTGCCGTCCGCGCCGAGAGAGGGAAGAGCCCAGGAACGTCCGAAGCCTACGGCGCCAGCGGAGCGCGCGGCCGCTCGATTTGCCTCCGAGCCGAACCGGGTTGCCGGGAGGATGGTGATGCACCGCGACGGCTACGGATTTCTGGTGCCGGAGCGTCCGGTGCAGGGCATCGAAGGCGACCTGTACGTCGGCCGCAACGACACGGGCGACGCGATGCACGGCGACCGGGTGCTGGCGCGAATCGAGCGGCGCAAACCAGGCGGGCGCGCGGAGGCGGCCGTGGTGCGCATCGTGGAACGAGCGCACCCCACGGTGGTCGGCGTCTTCCAATACGGCACGTCGGCAAATTTCGTGCGTCCGTTCGACGAACGGCTGCACCAGGAAATCCTGATCCCGCCGGGCGAGGAACTGACTCCGGAATTGCGCGCACGGGTGCGGCCGGAAGCGGTGGCGAGCGCAACGGCGCGCCGGCGGCTGCGGCTGAAAGAGCTGGACGGCGCTGTGGTGGACGTCGAGCTGACGAGGTTTCCCCGTGGCGGAGTGCAGGCGGCCGGCCGAGTCACGGAAATTCTCGGGCGCACGGGCGAGATGGGCGTGGACGTGGAGATCATCATCCGGAAACACCACCTTCCCAACCGCTTTCCTGCCGAGGCGCAGGAGGAGGCCGCTCGAGTTCCCCAGCAGGTGAGCGCCGGGGAGCGCGAAGGGCGCGGAGATTTCCGCGCGCTGCCCATCGTGACGATTGACGGAGAGACGGCGAAGGACTTTGACGACGCCGTGTATGTGGAACGGCTGCCCGGCGGGCGCTGGCAGTTGCAGGTGCATATCGCCGACGTGGCGCACTACGTGAGGCCGGGGAGTACGCTGGACCAGGAAGCGCGCGTGCGGGGAACTTCCGTCTATTTTCCGGATCGCGCCATCCCCATGCTGCCGGTTGAACTCTCGAACCAGATCTGCTCGCTGAATCCGCATGTGGAACGGCTGGTGATGAGCGCGCTGCTGGAGCTGGACTCGCACGGGGCGACGGTGAGCGCGGAGTTCCTGCCGGGCGTGATCCGTTCGGCGGAGCGCATGACGTACACAAACGTCTTCCGCGTGCTGGAGGGAGACGCGGAGGCCGCGGGGCGTTACGCCGCGCTCGCTCCGCATTTCCGGAATATGAAGGAACTGGCGCTGGTGCTGAACGCGCGGCGAGTACGGCGCGGCGCGATTGATTTCGATCTGCCGGAGCCGGTGATCGAGTTCGACGAGATGGGACGGATGACCGGAATTCTGCGCAGCGAACGCAATATCGCGCACCGCATCATCGAGGAATTCATGCTGGCGGCCAACGAAGCCGTGGCGGAATACCTGGAGCGCCGCGGGCTGGGCCTGCTGTTCCGCGTGCATGAAAAGCCGGACCCGAAGAAGGTGCTGGAGTTTGAAGAGCTGGCCCAGGCGTTCGGCCATTCGCTCGGCGTGGAGGACTTGGCGGTGCGGCGGTTGCCGGTGCGCCACGGCCGGGTGCAGCCCGGGCCGAAGGGAGCGCGCCGCGGCGGCTTCGGACGCGAACGGCCGATGACAGTGACGCTGCCGGGTGCGGCCGAATTCGCGATCCGGCCGCAGCACTATCAGAACCTGACGCGGAAGATCGCGGGGAAGCCGGAGGAGCGGATTCTGTCGTATCTGATGCTGCGGTCGCTGAAGCAGGCGCGCTACGGAGCCGATCCCGCGACGGCGGGACATTTCGCGCTGGCCACGCGAGACTACACGCATTTCACTTCGCCCATCCGCCGGTATCCGGACCTGATTGTTCATCGCGTGCTGAAATGGGCGCTCGAACATCGCGAGGCGGGGGCGCCGGGACACGGGCCGGCGCATGCAGGAAGGCTGGGGCCGTATTCGCAGCCGGAGCTGGACGAGATGGCGCTGGAAACATCCGAATCCGAGCGCCGCGCCGACGGGGCCGAACGCGAACTGGTGGACTGGAAGACGGCGCAGTACATGGAACAGCATCTGGGCGAGGAATATGCGGCGCTGGTGATCGGCGCACAGAAATGGGGCGTGTACGTGGAACTGCTGGAGGTGTTCGTGGAAGGACTGGTGCCCATAGGAGCCATCGAGGAGTTTACGGGCGAGCGCTGCTTTTTCCGCGAACGCGACCGGATGATTGTGACGCAGGGAGGACATGCGGTGCTGCGGCTCGGTGACCATGTGCGCGTCCGCGCGGACCGCATTGATCCGTTCTTCCGGCGGGTGGAATTCGCGCTGATGGACGGCGGGGGAAAATAGCTGCGACGCGGCTGCGCGCAACCGACAGAAAACAAATGGATTGGAAATACCGGTACCCCCCTCCCCGGGGAATTTCCAACCGCTTTGGAATGTGCGAGTTGCGCAAAATTGAGTTTCCAAGGCCTTGCGGGTCAATAGGATAGATTTGCGAAATTGACGAAT
>DATKNR010000027.1:0-24239 GCA_035541255.1 Patescibacteria group bacterium
CGCCGGATGGTACACTCTCCGCCCCATTGGAGCTACCGGAGGACTCGCCACCATGAAACTCGAAGGACGCATTGCACTTGTCACCGGAGCCGGATCAGGACTGGGCAAAGCCATTGTTTCGAGATTTGCAGGCGAAGGCGCGCGCGTCATCGTCAACGACGTGAACCGGGAAGCGGCCGAGGCCGTCGTCGCGTCGCTGGGCGCCGCTCGCGAGCGGGCCTGCGCCTTGCAGGCCGACGTTTCCGACAGTTCGGCGGTTCGGGCCATGTTTGAGGAAGTGGCGCGCCGCTATGGCAGCCTCGACATTCTGGTGAATAACGCCGGAATCGGCGAGACCGGCAACCGGCGCGATGAGATCAACCGCAAGGGCGAGGCACAGCTCGGAGAGATGATGGCCGGTGGGAAAGTGCAAACTCATTGGGACGTGACCGTTACCCTCAGCGACGAGGAGTGGCAGCGGATGATCGGCGTGCACCTGAACGGCACATTTTACTGCACGCGCGAAGCGCTGAAGCTGATGTCGGCCAAAAACCGGGGCTCGATCATCAACATGTCCAGCGTCGCAGGGTTGCACGGAATTCCCATTGCCGCGCACTACGGCGCGGCGAAGGGCGGCATCCTGGGCTTTACGCGATCCGTCGCGCAGGAGACGGCCTCGCGCAACATTCGCGTCAATGCCATCTGCCCCGGTTGGATTGAAACGCCGATGACCGGGAATTTCTCGCCGGTGCTCAGGGCCACGCTCACCGCGCGCGTCCCCATGCTCCGCTGGGGACTGCCGGAAGAGGTCGCTGCAACTGCGCTGTTTCTGGCCTCCGATGACAGCTCTTACTTCACCGGCCAATGGCTCTCGCCGAATGGTGGATTGTTCATCGCGTGAGCAGACTGCCAGTAACCGGGCTTACGCCCGGCATTCTCCGGGTATCTGCGCTGCGATGACCTCCGCTACTGGCGGGGGTAGTTTCTGTAGAAGATAAATTCCTTCACGACGTTGAAGCCCACGGACGTAAGTTCGGCCCAGCCGAACCGCTCCGCCCAGAACTCCACCCTCCGGTCGCTTTCGTGATGCCACGCGGTGGATGCTCCGGTGCCAATCATGGTGCCGAACACGTCGGAAGCGTTGAACTCCTGCTTGCCGCTGTCGGAATAGGTGACCACCGCGCGCGAGATCGCGTAGCCCAGCCGGTTGCCAAACCCCTTTTTCTTCGAGGGATGGTAGCGGGGATCCTGGTGTAGGGCGGATGCCAGCACAAAGTCTCCCATGAACAAGTCCACTGCGTTCGTACCGAAGGCGGATCCCCAGCGGCGCACAAATCCGTCTGCCCCCATACCGTAGTCGCGGTCTAGACGAGAGTCCGTGGCCATGGAAAGCCCGGCTGCGGCGGCCGTCGCAGGAATGCCAGGGAAAAGCATCTGGATGAAAGCGCGCTTGGCCTTGCCGCCGGGTGTGAGCGGCTTGGAAAGATCCTCGCGGAACTTGGCCAGCACCCCGGTGTCCTTCTCCTCTTTTTTCTGTTCAGTCTGGGCGTTCGGCCGTGGGGGCCATTCAGGCAAGGCATTTGAAGATGCCGTCGCGCCCGTCTCCGGGGAGGGAGCAACCGCGCTCGGACCCTGCGCCCACGCCGCGGGTGCGAGTACCACCATCAAACCAGCAATGCCCAGCAGCTTCCAGTGAGAATGATTCATCCTCTTCCTCTCTTTTCTATTTTCTATTGCCGCGATTCGTTCAATCCCGGGCAGAATGGCGGACATGATGACCGAAGAGCTTAGGCTACTTCTCTGAAACCAACCACCTGTCAATACTGACAGTGGGGGTGATGGAATCCACCCAGGACGCGCTCGCCACCACGTTCAATCCCTGACCCGCTCCGCATAGTCTACACGGTTTCCCTTTCAAACGCTGCGGCCGGCTCACCGGCGCGCAGGTGGAACCAAATCCCGCACGCGGGCATCGAAGCTGTCGTCCGATACTGCGAGAGGGGCAGAACGATGTCTTCACCGCCGGTCCCGAGCGCTCTCGACGCAAACACCCAGACGTTTCCGACGCTTACCGATGCGCAGGTCGCGCGCGTGCGCGCCGTGGGCAAGGTTCGCAAGGTTGAGCGCGGCGAAATCCTGTTCGAGCCCGGCGCGACGAACATCCCCTTTTTTGTGGTGCTCTCTGGAATCATGGAGATCGTTCAGCAGGATATCCATGGCGAGCGCCCGGTGACGACGCACGGCCCCGGCCACTTTACCGGCGAGCTCAACATGATTTCCGGCCGGCGTTCCCTGGTGCTCGGCCGCATCAGCGAACCCGGGGAGATCATTGAACTCAGCCCCGATCATTTCCGCGCGCTCATTTCCCGCGATGCGGAACTGAGCGACGTGTTCATGCGAGCCTTCATCCTGCGCCGCCTGATCCTTGTCCAGCGTGGGCTCGGAAACCTGGTCCTGCTCGGTTCGCAGCATTCCGCGCAAACGCTGCGCCTGCGCGAATTCCTGACCCGCAACAGCCATCCTTTTGTGTACATGGACCTGGACGCAGATGCGGATGCCCAGGAATTGCTGGACCGCTTCCACGTTCAGCGGAATGAAATCCCCGTGCTGGTGTGCGGCGGCGGCCACGCCTGCGCCCTGCGCAATCCGACCATTCAGCAACTGGCCGATCGCCTGGGCCTGAACGCCCACATCGATGAAACGCACTTGCGCGACCTTGTGATCGTGGGAGCGGGCCCCGCAGGGCTGGCCGCGGCGGTTTACGCCGCGTCCGAGGGGCTCGATGCCCTGGTGATCGAGACCGCCGCTCCCGGGGGCCAGGCCGGCTCGAGCTCCAAAATCGAAAATTATCTGGGATTTCCGATGGGAATTTCCGGCCAGGAGCTGGCCAATCGGGCCATCGCTCAGGCCTCCAAGTTCGGCGCGCAGATGATGGTGGCGCACGGCGTGGGGCGACTCGATTGCGACAAGAGGCCTTACAAAGTGGTTCTGGATACCGGCGCGGAAATCTCCGCGCGCGCCATCGTCATCGCCACCGGAGCGCAATACAACAAGCCGGACATCCCGAATCTCGAAAGGTTCGAAGGCCTGGGCGTCTACTACGGCGCCACCAACATGGAGTCCCAGCTCTGCAAGGGGGACGAAGTGATTGTTCTCGGCGGCGGCAACTCCGCTGGACAGGCGGCTGTCTTCCTCGCCGAAACCACGCGAAAAGTCCACATGGTCGTCCGTTCCGGACGCCTCGCCGACACGATGTCGCGCTACCTCATCCAGCGCATCGAAGAAAATCCCGGCATCGAACTCTACTACCACACGGAGCTGGTCGGCCTGGAAGGAGACACGCAGCTCCGGCGCGTCGTCTGGCGCGACAAAGCCACCGGCCAGACCACCAGCCACAATATCGGACACCTCTTCATCATGGCCGGCGCCAATCCACGCACCGAATGGCTCCGCGGCTGCCTCGCGCTCGATTCCAAGGGGTTCATTCTCACCGGGCGCGACCTCGATTCCGCCAACGGCTCCTCTCCGTGGAAGCTCAAACGCGTGCCGCAGATGCTGGAGACCAGCCTGCCGGGCGTATTTGCCGTGGGTGATGTGCGTTCGGGAAACGTGAAGCGCGTGGCCTCCGCCGTCGGCGAGGGAGCCATTTCGATTCACATGGTCCACCGCACGCTCGCGGAGGCGGACCTGGGTTCCTAGGCCGGGGAGGAGGCGCATGAGCCGGTGCAAACATACGCAGCAGATTCGCGACGTGCGGCCCTCGGCGCAGGGTTGCGAAGAATGCCTGAAAATGGGCGATGAGTGGGTCCACCTGCGGCTGTGCATGACCTGCGGCCACGTCGGCTGCTGCGATTCCTCGAAAAACAAACACGCCACGAAGCATTTCCGCGCGACACAACACCCGATCATGCGGTCCATCGAGCCCGGCGAAAAGTGGGGCTGGTGCTATGTGGACCAGATGGAGCTGGATTTCCGTTGATGCAAGCGGCGCCCCGGGGCGCCGCTCTTCATTCTCCAGACGTTCACAATCCTCTTACTTTTTCACCGCAAAATGATTTAGGATAGCGCTCCCAAAGCGGGCTACGGTCGTTCAAGTTCGTGCTTCACGGCGCCTGCTGCCAGGCGAACTGGCGGCCCGTAAGCACAGCGCCAAGCGGGACTCGAGAGCACCAGCAATGACTCTGGGGGAGATCACGGTGTGGAGTGCGGTTCATGCGGCCACAGGGGCCGCGTCCCCGGCCTTGCTGGTCGGTCCTTCAGCGGTTCCCAGTATCTTCCGCCCGGCTTCCACTCCCGCGGATTCCGTCTACACACTCTCCATCTTCGTGCTCGCCATCTGCGGCGCGATTTTCCTGGTCGTCGCCGCCCTTCTGGCCTATTCCATCGTCCGGTTTCGCAGACGTGCGGACGATGACGGCCGCGAGCCGCCTCAGGTGTACGGCAGCAATCAGGTGGAGCTGGCCTGGACGGTGACTCCCGTCCTTATCGTGCTCATCCTCTTCTTTGCCGCCGCCCGCGTGATCCACGCTATCCAGCAGGCCCCCCAGCCGCCCGATGCGATTCAGGTGACCGCCATCGGCCACCAGTTTTGGTGGGAATACCGGTACCCGAAGCTGGGAGTGGTCACGGCCAACGAGCTGCATGTGCCCGTGAGCGATCCGGCTCACCCCACGCCCACTTTCCTCACGCTGCTCTCCGCGGACACGGATCACAGCTTCTGGGTGCCGCAACTGGCGGGTAAGACGGACCTGATTCCCAACCGCATCAACCAGATGTGGATCGATCCGCACGCGACTGGCCTGTACGTGGGGCAATGCGCGCAATACTGCGGCGTGCAGCACGCCAAAATGCTGCTGCGCGTGTATGTGGACACCCGCGAACAGTTCGACAAGTGGATTGCCGGTCAGGCCAAGCCCGCCATCGTGAGCGACGCCGTGAGCGAGGGCCGCAGAATTTTCGAAACCACCTCTTGCGTCAACTGCCATTCGGTTGCGGGGACAATCGCGAACGGCCGATTTGGGCCCGACCTGACCCATCTGATGAGCCGCGACACAATCGCCTCCGGCGCCGCCCCCAACACTCCGGCGGAACTTCGTCTGTGGATTCACGATCCCGACGCCATCAAGCCAGGCTCGCTCATGCCGCCGATGATGCTCACCGACAAGGAACTCGATGCCTTGATGGCCTACATGGAGTCGTTGCGATGAAGCGGTGGAGAATCCGCTGATGGCCACCGAGTCCATCGCACTGGGGGCGGCTCTCCCCGAGCGCCGTCCGTTCACTGAGGTGCTGCACGACTGGGTGGTGACGGTCGATCACAAGAAGATCGGCCTCATGTACATCTTCTACGCCCTCTTTTTCCTGGTGGTCGCGGGATTGGAAGCGACCATCATGCGCATCCAGCTCATCGCTCCCAACATGCACTTTGTTTCTCCCCAGGTGTTCAACCGCATGATGACCATGCACGGGACCACGATGATTTTCTTCGTGGCCATGCCCATCCTGTTCGGCATGGGCAATTATCTGGTGCCGCTGATGATCGGGGCGCGCGACATGGCGTTCCCCCGCCTGAATGCGTTCAGTTTCTGGGTTTCCGCGTTCGGCGGCCTCCTTCTCTACTTCAGTTTCATCGGTGGCAGCGGGCTGTACGGCGCCGGCAACGCTCCGGACGTCGGCTGGTTCGCGTACGCGCCCCTCACCGCGCTTCCCTTCTCCCGCGGGCACAGCACCGATTTCTGGACCATCAGCATTTTCGTGGCCGGCTTCGGCAGCATCGGCACGGCTATCAATTTCATCGCCACCATCCTGTGCATGCGCTGCAAGGGAATGACGCTGGGCAAGATGCCTCTGCTCGCCTGGCTCAACCTGACCATGGGCGCCCTGGTGATTCTTGCCGTTTCACCGCTCACGGCAGCGCAGCTCATGCTGTTGCTGGACCGCTATCTGGGCGCGCATTTCTTCGATACGCAGGCAGGCGGTTCCGCGGTTATCTGGATGCACTTCTTCTGGATCTTCGGCCATCCCGAGGTTTACGTCCTTATCATTCCCTGCTTCGCCTTCGTTTCGGAAATCGTTCCCGTCTTCAGCCGCAAGCCCATCTTCGGCTATCCGGTCATGGTCGGCGCTTCCGTGTGCATCGCATTTGTCAGCCTGGGCGTTTGGGCTCATCACATGTTCACCGTGGGAATGAACCCGTACGCGAACAGCTTTTTCGTCTTCTCCACCCTGGTTGTAGCGATTCCCACGGGAATCAAAATCTTCAACTGGATTGGCACCATGTGGGGCGGCAAGATTTCTTTCAAAGCTCCCATGCTCTTCTGCCTCGGTTTCCTCTTCCAGTTTCTCGTCGCCGGTCTCACCGGAATCATGCTCGCCTCGGCCCCTTTCGACTGGCAGCTGGGCAATTCCTACTTCGTGGTGGCCCATTTCCATTACGTGATAGTGGGAGGAATTCTCTTCACCATCTTCGCCGCCTTCTACTACTGGTTCCCGAAGGTCACCGGACACATGTACAGCGAAGCTCTGGCCAGGCTCCACTTCGTGCTCTTTCTGATCGGGTTCCACCTCACCTTCGATCTCATGCACATTCCCGGGCTGCTCGGCATGCCGCGCCGCATCTACACCTACGAGGCCGGCCGCGGCTGGGACATCTGGAATTTCCTCATCACCGTCGGAGTGTTCTTCCAGATCGCCGGCGTGCTGGTCTTCGTGTCGAACCTGGTGTGGTCCAAGCTGAAGGGGCCCGCCGCCGGAAACGACCCGTGGGACGCCTGGACGCTCGAGTGGACCACCACGTCTCCGCCTCCCCACTACAACTTCGCCGCCGAACCGGTCGTACGCAGCCGGAGGCCGCTGTGGGACCTCAAGCATCCCGAAGATCCTGATTGGAAGTACGAGTAGAGGAGCGCGCTTTGTGAGCGAATCTCACACCATCGCCCAGACCATGGAACCCGAGTGGGTGCTGCCTTCGCGCGGCACCGTGGGAATGGTCAGCCTGATTGCGGCCGAGTCCGCGATCTTCATGATCTTCGTGGTCGCTTACATCTTCTACATCGGCAAAAGCATTTCCGGACCGACACCCGCCCAGGTTCTCGAAACTCCCATTTTCGCCTCGATTTGCCTGCTCTCCAGCAGCCTGACGATTCATTTCGCGGTGGCCGCGCTTCGCAAGAATCAGACCCGCACCTTCGCCCTGTGGTGGTTCGTCACGCTCGCGCTCGGCACCATCTTCATCGCCGAGACCGCCCGCGAATGGATCCACCTGATTTACCAGGAGGGCCTCACCATCAGCACGAACCTGTTCGGCACAACGTATTACTCGCTCGTCGGACTGCACGCATTCCACGTAACCTTCGGGCTGGCCGTGCTGCTCCTGGGCATGATCTTCGCGCTGCTCGGCAAAGTTCGCGAGCACCATGCCGAACGCGCCGAGGTCTTCTCGCTGTACTGGCACTTCGTGGACGGAGTCTGGGTCGTGGTCTTCACGGTGGTCTACATCGTCGGCCGCTGAGCGGAGCTGGGGAAACATTTTCATGTCACACGTGGAAAACTCGGAGCACGGCCATTCCGGCGGCGGCAGCGTCGTTCTGCCGGCCCCCACGGCGTGGCCCATCGTTCTCGCCTTCGGATTCACGCTGCTCTTCGGCGGCCTGGTGACGAGCGCCTCAGTCAGCATCCTGGGCGCGATCCTCACGCTCGCCGGCTGTGTCGGCTGGTTTTGCCAGGTCCTGCCGCAGGAGAAGCATCAGGCTGTGCCGGTACAGCCGGGTGATGCGGTCGTTGTCCTCTCTGCTCGCCGGGAGGTGGAACGCTTCCCGATGGCGCCGGAACTGGCCCGCGCTCTGCTGCCTCTGCAGTTTTATCCCATCTCGGCGGGAATTAAGGGCGGCCTCGCGGGAAGCGTGGGGATGGCTGTGCTTGCCGTGATGTACGGCGTCTTGAAGCAGCACAGCATCTGGTATCCCATCAACCTGCTCGCGGCTACCGTCTACGCGCAATCCATGAAGATGGGGCCGGACACGCTCTATGGTTTCCACCTCGACAGTTTCCTTCTCGCCTCGGGGATCCACCTCATCACTTCCCTGCTGGTGGGACTGCTCTATGGCGCCATGCTGCCCATGTTCCCGCGCCGGCCGATCCTGCTCGGCGGCGTGATTGCCCCGATCATGTGGACGGGGCTGCTTCACACCATCCTGGGAATGCTGAACCCGCTGCTCGACGCGCGGATCGATTGGCGTTGGTTTATCGCCTCGCAGTGTGCTTTCGGAATTCTCGCCGGCATCGTGGTCAAGCGCCAGAATCCCCGTGCCACACGGCAGCTTGTCCCCTTCGCCGTGCTCGCCGGCATTCACATGCCCGGGGCGATGGAGGAAAAAGACGGCGGCCAGGGCGGACAACCATGATCGCTCGCTGGCTCACTCCCGTCCTGCTGGCTGTGTGCGGAATGGCGTTCACGGCATGCGAAAACGCCCCCGGCAAACCTCTCCCGGGCGAAGAGGTAATTGCTCCAAGCGAGTTAACAGACTTCGACACGCTCTATTCGCAGAGCTGCTCGGGATGCCACGGCGCCGCGGGAAAAGGCGGGGCCGCGCTGGCGCTTGGAGATCCCGTGTACCTGGCCGTGGTGGACGACGCCACGCTTCGCAAGGTGAGCAGCAATGGAATTCCCGGTACGATGATGACGGCATTCGCAAAAAGCGCCGGCGGCATGCTCACCGACAAGCAGATCGACATCATCGTCAGCGGCATCCGGTCCAAGTGGGCCAAGCCGGGCGTCCTCCAGGGCGCCACTCCCCCGCCGTATACGGCTACGGAAGCGGGGAACGCGGCACGCGGCGAGGCGGTGTACGCGACTTACTGCTCCTCCTGCCATGGGCCCGGCGGCAAGGGCGGCCCCAAAGCGAGTTCGATCGTGGACGGCTCTTTTCTTGCGTTGCTCACAGACCAGGAGCTGCGCACGCTCGTGATCGTCGGTCGCCCCGAGCTCGGCGCCCCGGATTGGCGCAACAATGTTCCGGGCAAACCGATGTCCGCCCAGGAGATCTCGGATGTTGTGGCCTGGCTCGCGGCCCAGCGGCCGCCTTTTCCCGGCCAGCCGTACCCCAACCCCCAGAAGTCCGGAGGACATCCATGAGCGAATCCGGTGGAACCACGCGGCGCGGCGCCCTTATGCGCATTGGATTGCTGCTCAACGGGATCGTCGGGGCGATTCTGGCGGTTCCCATTGTGCGTTACATTCTGTCGCCCGCCAGCCACGCCCTTCGCGGGGGATATTCGGCCTGGATTCCACTCGGCGACCTGAACGAATTTCCTGCTGGAGAAACGCGGCTGGCCACCTATCGGAACCCCTTGGTGAATGTGTGGGACGGCACGACGGCGGACATTGCCTGCTGGGTGCGGAACATTGACGGACAGAAGTTTCAGGTGTTCGCATCGAACTGCGCGCATCTGGGCTGTCCGGTGCGCTGGTTCCCGCAATCGAGGCTGTTCCTCTGTCCGTGCCACGGCGGCGCGTATTACCAGGATGGTTCGCGCGCGTCCGGCCCCCCGGATCGCGGGCTTTTTGAGCTGCAATACCGGCTGGAAAACGGAAAGCTCTTCATCCAGACCGGCCAGCTGCCCACGCCGGGCGGGCACGCCCAGATGGTTTCCATCGGAAAGTCGCGATGCGCCTGATCCAGCAAATCGGCGGGTGGCTCGACAAGCGCCTCCAAATCGGCGACACGATTCGCGAGACCGCGGAGCATCCCGTGCCGCGGGAAACGGCCAGCTGGTTCTACGTCTTTGGCAGTGCCGCCACGATCATCTTCGTGTTCCAGATTGTCACCGGAATCCTTCTGTCCAGCATCTACGTTCCGTCAGCCGGCGAGGCCTGGAACAGCCTGCAAGTGCTGAATCACAACGTGACGTTGGGATGGTTCATTCGCGCACTGCATGGCTGGGGCTCCGAATTCATGGTGGCCATCGTCCTGATCCATTTGATCCAGGTGCTGATGTTCGGCGCTTACAAGTATCCGCGGGAGCTTACGTGGGTCGTGGGCGTGTTTCTGCTGCTTCTCACCTTGGGAATGGCTTTCACCGGGCAGGTGCTGCGCTTCGATCAGGATGCCTACTGGGGACTGGGCATCGGCGCGTCCATCACCAGCCGCGCCCCCGTGCTTGGTCCTGCGCTGGTCAACGTTATGCTCGGCGGGCCGATCATCGCAGGGGCAACGCTTTCCCGCTTTTTTGCCGCGCATGTGTTCATCATTCCGGGACTGCTGATCCTTCTGATTTCCGCGCACGTGCTTATGGTGGTGAAGCTGGGCGTCAATGAATGGCCCATGCCGGGACGCGTCGTGCGGAAGTCGACCTACATCCAGGATTATCACGCGCTCGTCGAGAAGGATGGCATCCCGTTCGTCCCCGTCGCCGTGTGGAAGGATCTCTTCTTTGGCGCGTTCATTCTGCTCTGCATCGCGGCTTGCGCGGCCTATTTCGGCCCCTTCGGCCCCACCGGGCGTCCCGATCCCACCATCATCCAGACGGCTCCCAAACCCGATTTCTTTTTCCTCTGGCTCTATGCGGTTCTCTCTCTGCTGCCTCCCGAACTGGAGACGGCCGCACTGTTCGTCGGGCCTCTGATTGGCGTGGCGTTTCTTCTCTCCCTGCCATTTTTCTCCGGCGAGGGCGAAAAGAGCTGGCGCCGCAGGCCGGTTGCCGTCCTTTGCGTGATGTTGGTGGCGGTCAGCTGGGGAACATTCACCAATCTCGCGATGCACGCTCCCTGGAGCCCGGAGATGGACGCATGGAGTGGTGCGCCCGTCCCTCCACAGTTTCTGAAAAACCGGACGGCGCTCGAGAGGCAGGGCGCTCTTGTGTTCCAGGCCAAGCAATGCCGCAACTGCCATGAGCTTGGCACGCAGGGTGGCAAGCGCGGCCCGGCTTTGGACGACGTGGCCTTGCGTCTCGCCCCGGATCAGTTGATTCGCCAGGTGATTCAGGGCGGGGGGAATATGCCCGCATACGGAAAAAATCTCAGCCCGGCGGAAACCACCGCCCTGGTCGCTTTCCTCAACACGCTCCATCCCTCCGGCCAGTTTCCCGCAAGCGTGGCTGCGCAGAAGGTCGCCGGGGAGACCCCAAAACCGCAAGCACCCGCATCTCATTAGTTCCACCGGCTCGTTGTGCCGTGCACTCAGGTTTGCTGGGAATCTGCGGCCGGAGCGTGCAGGTGGCCCTGCGGCCCGCTCAGCCAGCGCACAAAGATCACCGACGCTGCCGCCGTCAGCACGATGCCCTGCACCACCCACATCAGCAGCCCGCCGACCACCTGGTCCTGGAGAGGCGATAGCCCCAGCGGATGGACCCCTCCGGAATAAAAATGATAGAGGATCGTTTCCGCCAGGGTTACCGGCGCCCCCACGGCGCTCATCACCAGCATCACGCCCAGCAGATAGAGCCCCTGCATCGGTTGCGAGAGCCGCGGAAACTCTCTCACGGGGCTGAGCAGTGGCCACCAGAGCAGTAGGCCGGCCAGAAACAGACTGATCCGCACGGTGTGATAGAACGGGTGAACCTGGCACACCAGATTGCAGAACGAGGGAAGATGAATCGCAGTGAAGACGGCGGCGAACACGGTAAAGGCCACTCCCGGGCGCGTCACAAATGCGAACAGCCCGTGCGGGATCGATGAGCGAATCACCGGCCGGAACATCCACGGCTCAAGGCCGGCGAGCAGTGCGGGACAAACCACCGTCACGAGCAGAATTTGTTGCAGGATGTATGCGGAATAGAGGCGGTCGAGCGCGAAGGCTTCGAGCGGCCCGCTGAGCGTAAACACCCACACGGAGAGTGCCAGGACAAAATACCCGATTCGAGGCCGCTGCTCTCCCTTGCCCCATCGCAAGAGCGCTGCGGCATAGATGCCGGCCATGAGCAGGGCCGCGAAAACGGCCCACCCGCCCGGCCACGCGGAATGCGCTGCCGCGCCGCACCACGCATAGGCGCGCGCGTCGGAAGTTTGCGCAATGGCTGGCAGTGTCGGCATGCCGGACTGGGATCCCCGCAATTCTGGAATCGCCACTGGCAGTAGTCTAAATGAGGGAGCTCGCAAACGTCAGCAGATTCCGGCCGCGCGCGATTGCCGCGCGTCCCCCGGCGCGCGCAGCCCCCGGTTCCTGTTCATCGGTTCTGCTGCGCCACATCAATCGCCATCTGTGCCGGATCCGGTCCAGCTCGAAGACCGGTAATTTCCGCGATGTGCACGCAGAACACCACCGGGGCCGGGTCGCCCTTGTTCTGCCGGAGCTGGTCTGCCGCGTACGCTCCCTGCCACCACGATTCGCGGAGTGCCAGCAGGCCAATGGCGCGCTTCCGGGCATGCTGATGGCCCTCGTCGTCGGGCAATTCCTCGTAGCGGCCTAGCACCACCACACTCTGCCACTCCGAGGGCCCTCGGATCTCATCCGCCTGCACGCACACCAGCGGATTCGAGCGCATCCACTCGATCTTCCGCCCCACGGTCGCGAAGCCAAACAGGCAATCGGCCTCTGCGGCAAAGTAGATGGGCACGATGTACGGCTGATTGCCGCGCGCGCACGCCAGCCGGCCCATTCCCTGGCGCTTCAGTAATTCTCTGCTCTCCGGTCCGTTCATTTCCGTGATGCGCATGGACACCTCCAGCGGAAACCCGCGAGCCCGGCTGCCTTCGGCCGGTTGCACGGGCCCGCGTGGTTCCCAGACGCCCGGGCCGAACGGAAGCAGCGCCTACTTCTTCTGCAGTTCCCGGATGTAGGAAACCAGGGCCTTCACCTGCTCTTCGTTCACGCCCTTCTTTGAAAACGCGTGGGCGGCTTTCTTCTCCTTGCCCCCATTCGCGATCATGTCGGTGAGCTCTGCATCCGACATCTTCTTGGCTTCGTCGGAAACCAGGCTGGGTGCTTTCAGCGCCGGCTTCCCTTCCCCATTGGCGCCGTGGCATACCGCGCACTTCGTTTTGTAGAGCGCGGCGCCGTCCTCCGCTGCCCGTGAGGTCCGCGGCGTGAACACCATCACTGCTGCCGCCAATGCGATCACTGCTGCTCCAGTCATCCTGCTGTTCATAGCTCCATGCTCCTTTTTATGTAACGCACTTTGCGTGTCCGTGCCGGGCCTGCGCTATGCCGCTCCTCCGGCCCGGCCGCGGGAACTCTTATTTCCCCGGCGGCGAACCCGGGGGAATATCGCCGGCCTTCTGCGGCTGTTTCCCGGCCCTCTCCGCCGCCTGCTTCTCCTCCCGATCGTGCCTTTGCATCTCTTCGCGCTCCTGAAGCTTTCTTAGCTCCTCGTAGTATTCCGGCCGCGTGTGGCGCAGGTGGTCTGCGGAAGTCTTCCCTGTGAGCCAGGCGCGGTCCATGGGATAAACGTCGGGATCGAAGACCACGGTGTACATGTGCCAGATGAGAATGGCCAGTGTGGCGAGAATCGCTTCGTAGTAATGCAGGGCGGTGGCGGCGTCGGAAACCCACTTCGGAAAGTAGCGCAGCGCCACATTGTTGAACCATAGCGTGAAGCCCGTTGCCGCCATCACCGCCGTTCCCCACACGAATGCCAGATACTCGATCTTCTCCACGTAGTTGAACTTGCCAAACGTCGGCCGTGTCTCCGCCAATCCCAGGTTGTAGGCCAGCATCCGAATCAGTTCGCGCGCGTCTCCGATTCCGGGGATCACGTGCCGCAGAATGGCGCGGTCACGCCGCACCAGCAGCAGATGGACCGCGTGATATCCCAGCGCGGCGAGCAGCACCACTCCGGCCAGGCGGTGCACCAGCCCGCGAAACGCGAATTTGCTCTCCCAGATCAGGAACGGCTGCGCCCACCACGCGTCCGGAAACTTCAGCGCGAAGCCCGTCACCACCAGCACGGGGAAACTGGCCATCACCATCCAGTGCGCCACCCGGAAGTGCAGATTCATCCGCGGAAGTTCCGCCCCGCTGTCCGAACGGGGAATGGCGCGGCGGAGTTTCTTCAGGAAGTCCAGCAGGTGGTGCAGCAGCATGAATCCCACGGCCAGCGGAATCAGCATCCAGTAGGCCAGGCGCACCAATCGCGCCGCCGCGGTTTCATTCGCGGAGGTGGGCAGCACGTGCACCGGCCCGATTGCAAATCGCGTGCCCGCCCCGGGATGGCATTTCCCGCACGTTTTCGCCAGGTTTGCGGGATTGATGGTCGAGAGCGGGTCGCTCGACGGCAGGATGTTGTGGACTCCGTGGCACGACGCGCAATTCGCCACCGTCTGGCCTCCCGCGCGCGACTCCAGTCCGTGGTAGCTGTCGGCATAGCTCGGCACGCGGTCCGACGGCAGGTTGTAGCGCGCGTCCAGCAGTTCGTTTCCGTGGCATCGTCCGCAGGTGACCGTCGAGACTCGCGCGGGGTTCACCAGCGAAGCCGGCTCCTGCGGCGCCAGTATGCGGTGCTCGCCATGGCAATCCGTGCACACAGGCGCATCGGGAGAGCCCCGCGCCACGGCCTGCCCGTGAATGCTTTGCTGGTAGATTTTCGCGACTTCGGAATGGCACTTGCTGCACGTCTTCGGCACATTCCAGTGATTGATCGGCGACCGCGCGTCCTGGTCCGGCAGGATGTCGTGGCTGCCGTGACAATCGGAACAGGTTGCGGCGGCCGCATTGCCGGCCGCTACCGCCCGTCCATGCACGCTGGAGCGGTACGATTCCACCGGGTGGGCGAACGGAATCTTGTGTTTCGCCAGAAATTCGGGATTCGAGTGGCAGGCCCCGCAGGTGTCCGGCAGATTTGTCTTGGCAATCGTGGACTTGGGATTATCCGCAGCCAAGATCGAATGAATGGACCCGTGGCACGCCTCGCACGACGGACTCTGCGAATCGCCATTCTTCGCCGCGGCGCCGTGAACGCTGGATTGAAGTTGTTTCACTTCCGATTCGTGGCACTGCGTGCACAGGCGGGGAATCAGCTTGGCCGCGGGCTGTGCCTCGTGCGCGCTGCCGTGGCAGGTCTGGCACGCTCCCGGCTCCAGCGCGGAGTGCACGCTCTGGGGCACCGCGGCAGCCTCGTCCGTGTGGCACGTGGAGCACTGCACCTTCTTGACCTTCGCAGGATGAGGAAACGCATGAACGTCGGTGTGGCAGGTGACGCAACTCACGTCCGCATGCACGCTGGCCTTGTGTTTGGCGGGATTCACGTACACGCTTTGCCCTTTTTCGGACTTCAGATCCGGCTGCGAATGGCATGCCAGGCACTCCGCATCGGGATCTTGTGCGGCGCCTCGGCGCCCGCCCTCCGCCCGGCAGACGCCCGGCACAAGCGCGGCAAGTAACAGGAACATTCCGGCGAGGAAGCGCCATCCGGGAAGAGTCCGCATGAGACCGTACTTCCTGTATTCGGTTTCGCGGCAATCCATCATCGCGGCAAGATGCTCCCCGACGGCAAACCACAGGATTGCAGACGCCCGGTTCCCGGGCTGTGACTTACCTCACTCTCGTCCGTAACAAGAATCACGCGGCAGGGCTGGGAGTTGGGGAACTACAAGTTCCCGGCCAGGCAGCTCCGGCTGCCGGCCGGAAGCAGATGGGCCGGCATGAATCTGCTCACTGCGTCCCCTGCATTCCGAGCTCTGTCAGGATCTTGGGGTTTTCCTCGTCCGAGGCCAGCATGGTGTGGCAGGTCGAGCAATCATTGGGGATCGTCTGTCCGTCCGAACTGGTGTGGCTGCCGTCGTGGCACCGGAAGCATCCCGGCGAATCCATGTGGCCCAGATAGTTGGGATGGGTGCCCCAGGTGACGTTCATGTCGGGAAACACGTTCCGCAGGTAGATGTTCGCCACCTCTTCCGCGGACTGCTTAATCAGCGCCCTGCGCGTCGCGTACACCTGCGCATAGCTGCTTTTGTAGAATTCCTCAATGCCCTGGATGATTTTCTGCCGCGCCGTATCCCGGTCCGGATAATTCACCTTCAGAAGTTCCACCGCTTTTTTCTTGATAAACGGGAGCTCCGGACTGATCCGGCCGGTGGCCATCTGCCTGTCCACACCGGCTTCGGGCAGGTCGAACGCGTGCGTGGGCCGGTTGTGGCAGTCCACGCAATCCATTTCGCGATGCTCGCCTTTCGCGAGTTGTTCCGGCGTAGTCTTGATGTCCGTGGAAACGAAGGTGATGGTCTTTCCGCTGTCCGATACGTAATCCACCACCGGAATGATGGTCCGGTCCGGATCGATCGAGATGTAGTGAATCCGCGAGGCCGTTTCCAGATGCCGTCCGTGGATGCCTTCCGTTCCCTGCCAGGTAAGGCCTCCCACTTTCATCAGCAGGACCGTGGTCAGTTTCGTGTTCTTCTCGTCGTCCTGAAAGTGGACCTTCACCTGGAACTTGTCGCCGGTGAAGCGCTGCGGCCAGTGGCACTGTTCGCAGGTCTCCCGCGCGGGACGCAGGTATTTCACCGGCGCGGGGATCGGCCGCGAATAGGTGTGAAACATCACCGCGTACACCTGTCGCAGCCCGGAGAGCTTCGATTTCACAAACCACGACGCGCCAGGCCCAATGTGGCATTCCACGCATTCCACGCGCGCATGCGGCGAATTCTGGTAGGCCGTATATTCCGGCAGCATCACGGTGTGGCAGGTGAGCCCGCAGAACTGGGTCGAATCCATGTAACTCACGCCCTGGTAGGATGCGGTGCCGATCACGAAAAAGTTCACAAACGTCAGCGCGCCTACCAGGCCCATGCTTCGCCGCACCCCGGGCAGCGCGAAGTCCACCTGCGGGTACTCCCGCATCACTTCGCCCTTGGCCTTCAACGCCCGCCGTCGCAGCAGGATGCCAATCGGGATCAGGATCAGTCCGATGATAAACACACCCGGAAGCAGCAGAAACACCAGCACGCCAAGATAAGGATGCGGCCGTCCCGGGAGCACCATGTAGTAGAACCAGAATGCAATCAGCGTGATGGCCGAACTGGAGGTGAGCGCCACCCCCGCGAGCGACACCCCATTCTGCGAGAAGTAGTAGATCGGCCGGAGCCAGGCACGCGTCAAATGCGAAAAATTCATGCTAGCGGACCCCTGCGAGCGAGCGGAACATCAGGCAGCACCTTCGGAAGTGTTCGAGTTGCGTTCAATCATGCGAATATATGCTCGCAGGCCAAGAAGCACAATCAAAATCAGGAACACGGAAATGGCCAGGCCCACGCGGCGATAATCCCGCTCCTTCAGCGCGTCTTTCCCCGCTTGCAGGTTCGCCGCGGCCACCTTCAGTCCCGCTTCGATGTCCTGGTTCACCAGCTCCTTGCGGAAGCTGTGAATCGTCACGCGCGCCTTGGTCAGGTCATCGCGCGCCTGGTCCTGATTCAGGCGCGCTTCGCTCACTTCCATTCCGGAGGATTCCGCCACGGCCAGCACGGCGTCAGCACCCTTGATGGCTCCATCCAGGCGCAGAAGGTTTTCGTGAATCGCCGCGGTGGCCTGATCGCACCGGTCCCCTGGCGTGTGGCACCGCACGCACACCGACTGCGCGCCCGTGCTCAGCATCGCGTCGGACGGATGCTTCACCTCATGATTGCTGTGGCAGACGACGCAGCCGGGCAGCCCCGCCTTTTCGAACGCCGCCTTGTGCGTGCTCTTGTCGAACATCTGGGATTGGAACACATGGCAGGTCGAACACACGTTTCGCACCGAGCCCACCCCCGGCGGCGCGGCGCCGTGGTTCCCATGGCAGGTGGTGCACGTCGGCGCGCTCAGGTCGCCCCGCACCGTCATCGCCTCGTGATGCACGCTCTTGCTGTACTTTGCGAACTGGTCCGTGGGGATCTTGTATTCCTTCATATACTCCGCGTTGGAGTGGCAGTGCGAGCATGTCTGCGCGACGTTCAGCGGATTCACCGTGGAGCGCGTGTCGCTGGCCGGCCGGATGCCGTGCACGCTGTGGCAGTCGATGCACACCGCCACTTTCGTGTCGCCATGCGCCAGCCGCTGTCCATGGATGCTCGTCTTGTATTGGGCCAGCTGATCCGTCCGCAAGGACGGGTTGTACTGCCTCATGTAGGCGGCGTCGGAATGGCACCGTCCGCAGAATTCCGGAATCTGTTTCCGGTCCGGCTTCCCGCGGAACCCCGCTTTCTTGCTCATCGCGTCCATGTCCGCTTTGGCGGGGTCGCCGCCGTGGCAACTGGCGCAGTTCAGCCCTTTCTGCGCGTGGATGTCGCTGGCAAATTGGTCGGCGGTCACCTGGAGCGGCGGATCCAGCGAGCCATGACAATCAATGCAGGAGTTCTGCTGCGCCCCCGTGGGAAGCGCGCACAGTGTCACACCCAGGATCAGCCCGGCCGCCCAGCGGCCAATTCTACTTTGCAAGGTATCCATAAACCGTCATCGCCAAAATGTATGCGAGTGCGAAAACTCCGGCGCCCATCACGAATTTCCGCCCGCGCCCCTTCGCCACCGGATCGAAAAACGGCAGGAGCAGCCACACGGCTCCCGCTGCGCCAAACACCAGGATTCCGACCACCTCCCCATCCATGAACCACAGCTTTGCCGGAATCTCTTTCAACGTCTGGAACATGAACATGAAATACCACTCGGGACGTATGCCCGCCGGAGCGAATCCGAACGGATCGGCTTTCGTTCCCAGTTCCCACGGCCAGATGGCCGCCAGCGTTCCCAGCACTCCCAGGGCGATGTACCACGCCATCAGCTCGCGAAGGAAAAAATTCGGAAAGAACTTCGTGCCCCGAGCCTCCTCCGGATGCTCCTTCCAGCGCGCTTCCACCCCCGGCGGCACGCTCATGCCGAAGTACTGCACGAGCGCGAGGTGCACGAGAATCAGGATCGCCGTAATCCCGGGCAGCACCGCCACATGAAAACCAAAAAATCGCGTCAGCGTTGCCCCGGTCACGTCCTCACCGCCCCGCAGGAACACCATCAGCGGATGCCCCACCACGGGCACCTGGCCCGTAATCTGCGTTCCCACTTTCGTGGCGAAGAACGCCAGCGTATTCCACGGCAGCAGATAGCCGCTGAAGCCGAAGCCCAGCGCCAGGAACAGCAGCAGCATTCCGCTCACCCAGGTCAGCTCCCGGGGCTTTCGGTACGCGCGCAGAAACAGCACGCTGAACATGTGCGCAAACGCCGCCAGGATCATCAGATTGGCCGACCAGGAATGGATGGAACGGATCAGCCACCCGAATTGCACCCGCGTCATGATGTACTGCACGCTCTCGAACGCTTCGTTCGCTCCCGGGCGGTAGTAGAGCAGCAGCAGGATTCCCGTGCACAGTTGGATCATGAAGAAGAACAGCGTGATCCCGCCGAGAAAATACCAGGGGGAGAGTTTGTGCCGGGGAACCGTCTTCTTCTTCAGCGGCGCGATCAGCTCTGCCCAGTGAAAACGCTCATCCAGCCATTCGCGCGCGCGGGCCAGTCCGGCCATCTCACGACTCCCGTTTCCGGCTGACGAAGATTTCGTCGCCCCGCACGTTGACCTGAAAGACATCCAGCGGGCGCGGCGGCGGTCCGCTCACGTTCCGGCCGTTCAGATCGTAGAAGCCGTTGTGGCACGCGCACCAGATTTCGTGCAGGTCGCCCCGGTATTGGACCGTGCATCCCAGGTGCGTGCAGACCGCGGAAAGCGCGCGATACTCGCCCTGGGCCGTCATCACCAGAAGCGCGGGCCGTGTGCCAAACCGGAATATTTTCGCGCCGTTGGGTTTCAAGTCCCCCACTTTTGCGGCCACCACCTGATCTCCCCCCAGATCCACCACACGGGGAGGGATCAGATACCGGATTACCGGATACAGAAAGGAAACGAACGAGGCCAGCAGCCCGCCTCCTAGAACCGTCTCGATCAGCCGGCGGCGCGTATGAAGTGTAGGAGTGTCGTCAGTTGCCATACGGCTCCCTTCCACAGTCCGGGCAGGCACTCCGGATGCTGGCAGCAGCGGGGCGCGACGCCCCCGCCCGCGGCTTCGCGGTCGCGTAGCGGTCGCTGCTTCGCGCCCGGGCCTCCGGAATCCGATGCCTTACTTCTTCTTGGCCAATTCGCGGACGTACTGCACCAGTTCCTTGATTTGCGGCTCGGTTAGCTTGCCCTTGAAGGCCGGCATTTTGGCCTTGCCGTTTGTGGTGGCTTCGATCAATTGCGCATCCGTCTGCTTCTGGACCTCCTCGGATCGCAGGTCGGCTACCTTCATGGCCTTGCCCGTCGGGGTGTTCCCGCTCCCGTCCGGACCATGGCACATCGCGCATTTGGATTTGAACAGCGTGGCAGCATCGTCCGCTTGCGCGGACGGCAAATAGAGGTTAGTGAGTGCCAGTACGACGAATAAAGCCAGAGCGCTTCCTGCCGCACCACGAGTCATGGGCTGCTCCTCCTTTGGATTTAGCCGCTCCCCAGGCGACCCGTAGCTCAGTTCCCGCCCGGCCGTTCCCGGCCGGATGGGAGCTGTCTTGCTCACACGTTGCAATCCTCGCTTTCGGTTCCCTTGCCCTCCCTAGAAGGCATACCTCGCCGAGAGTGTGATCGTGTTCGTGTGAAAAGTTCGTGGATAGAACTGGTCCTGCGCGGATCCCACCGAATCCTCGTGATAGCCGTAATAGTTCCAGAAGACGCGGCCCGTCCACCGGTTCGAGAAGGCGTACTCCAGCCCGCCCGTCGGCGTCATCCACAGCGAATTGAGCGGCCCCGGAATCTGGTTGGGTGGATTGAGAATCAGCACGAAACCGCTCGTGCCGGTAAAGCTTCCACCCACATGAGCCGTCAGCTTCGGAATCGGCTTCCAAAGAAAGTCGAACGCTCCATAGTGGGACCTGTTTTCGTAGCTCGAAAGGTTCTGGAAAAAAGTGCCCGCCGCCAGCCCCGGGCAGGGATTGAGCCCAGGCTGCGTGATGCCCGCAGTCGGATAGCAGATCAGGATCTGCGAGAACACGTTGTTGTAGTCGTAGCTCACGTCCACGGACCACTTCTCCTGCGGCATAAATATCGCACTGATGCCATAGGAACGGTCGTGTTGCAGGTTGTGAATGCCGGTCACATTGTCCCGCGCTTCCCAGTCACGGATCGAGCCGCTCACGTTGAGCCAGTCTTTTGGCTTGTAGGTGCTGCGTACCCGATATTCCTGCGACTGCCGCGGGCTGATGCGCGTGAACACGTTGTCCGCGCTCATCAGCTCCGTGTCGAAGCTGATTCGCCAGTTTGCCAGCGGCTTGGCCCAGACCCCGAACAGTCCCGCGTATTCATTGATCGGAATGGGGCCCGTCTCGTCCACGGTCACCGACGGCGTGATGAACTGCAGTGCGCCGTTCGTGCCGAAGGCCGTGCAACCCGCGGGCAAAACGCCCGTGGCTGAGGCTGCACAGTCGCCGCGCGCCGCAAGGAAGAAGTTCAGTGCAGTTCCTCCGCTCCCGCCGGGGTAGAAGAATTCCGTCGTATCGGTGAAGTCCGAATAGTCGATGTTGCGGTGCCGGTAGCGGAATCCCACCCGCGCCCCGAATTTCGAGGAAACCTGGTAGTCCACCTCCGCCAGGTTGCTTTCCTCTTCCATCTTCTGGAAACCGCCATTGGCGGTAAGGGCCAGGTCCGGCGCCGAGCCGGACGTCGGATTGGGAGTACCCATGCTTGGTGCGGAAGCGCCGGCGTGCACCGGGTTGCCAGCCGTCGTTCCCGGTGGTCCGGTGCAGGTGATCGGAACATTGGCTCCGGCGACAGCGAACTGCAGCGGGAGACTCGTCAGATTCGCGGTGAAGAAGGAGCAGTCTGAGGAGTCGAATTCCAGCGGATTATGGAAGTTCGAATAGTGGAAAGAATCGAGAAATCTCCAGTGATCGTTGATATACCAGGTAAGCCCAAAATCACCCGTGGCGGCAACCCGCTGCCCATTCACAAATCCGTTGACCTGTGAATTATACAGGTTGTTCCTTGCCCTACCGCTCCAGTTCTCCAGGTAATTGAACATATTCGCGTCACCCGCCGTGTAGCTGAAGCGGCCGGAGATCTCCAACTGTTTCCAATAGTTGGACTGCATGCTGACCTGCTCGGTAGGCGTGCCCGTACGCACCCGGCCGTGAGTTAGGTAGTTCAGGAACCCATTGCAGGTCGGGTTGACCGTTCCCATCGGAGCGGCATTAAACGTGTTGCTGCACGGCTGGTTTGCCGTCGCGTTGAGCGGTATCCCTATGTCCACGGGTGTCCCGTTGGGGAGCACGAAATAATCAGTCGGCAGCGCGTTCGCCGGTCGGAAGCCCGGATTTTGGATGTTGTCCACAGCTCCCGTATCACCCTTGTAGTCGGTCCATATCTCATCGAAGCTGAAGGTGGTCCTGGGAAGCGCCCGGTAATCCACGCCCAGCCGGTATGTGTTCAGGGTATTTTTGACCTTTTGAAAAAGCATCTGGTCCGTCCCCTCGTGGACAGACGAAAATCCGGGGCCCTCATTGATATTGCGGGAGTAGCCCGCGCGGATGCGGATCATGGACTGGGGAAGGAATACGAGATTGTAATCGCTCAGATATCGCCGCGTGTCCATGTAGTGCGGGGAGTAGCCCAGCAGGCAGCCCGTGCACACGGACGTGGCCAGCGGCCCGAAGCCGGCAGGCCCGTTCACGAACCCGTTCGTAGGATTGAGCGGGTTGTCCTGCAGCGGATAGCCCGAAAAGTATTCGTCGCGCCGCAGCATTACGTCAAAGTCGTACCATTTGTTCTTGCTGATCCGCACCCGCGTCACGTCGTTCGGGTCGCCTCCATACCCGAAGCTGCTGATGTACAGGCGGTCGAACAGGTCTCCATGATTGTCCAGCGAGCGCATTTCCGTGGTGAAGCCCAGCAGGCGCGGGCCGTTCTGCAGGTTCACAAACGTCTTGTACACGTCTCCGTTGCCCGTCGTATCCACGATCCGGCCGCCGACTTCAATCGACTGCTTGATGTTGTACTTCTCGCCGTTGATGCCTTCGATCTGCTCGCCATCGCCCTGCCCCTGCTGCGCACGGGCCGAAGGAACCCAGGCCAAGAGGAGCGCAGTGGCCGCCAACAGCCGAATCCAAGGTGCCTTCCGGGTAGAGCGATTGCCTGCTGCCATCAGTTTTTCGCCCATCGCGTTCTCCCCTCCCTACGGCGTGAAGAAAACACTGCTTGTATTCGAACCGTGAATGGCCACGTGGCACATGGTGCAAGCCTGGTACTTTTGGGTTTGGTTATGCACCGGCCCGATCGGTTGCTGTCCCACCGGATCCAGGCTGAAGGTGTGGCATTCCAGGCAAAGCAGATTCACCTGGGTCCGCTTCAGTAGTTTCGGATTCGAGGAGCCATGGGGTATGTGGCAGGAGACGCAGCCCTCAATCTTTACGACCTGGTGCTCGTAGACGAAGGGCCCGGCTTTGTCCGCATGGCACTTGAAGCAAACGATGTCCTGGGATTGCGAGGCCCGTAGCTGGCGCCCCAGGGAACTCCCGTGCGGATTGTGGCAGTCCGTGCAGTTCACCAGCCCCTCGTTCACGCGGTGATGAAAGGTCCGGCTGAACTGCTGCTTCACCTCGATGTGGCATCCGTAGCAGAGCTGGGGCTGCGGCTCCTTCATCAGGAACTGCGTTTCCTTGGGGTGGTGCGGGGAATGGCAATCGATGCAGCTCACGTTGTTCTGCACGTGGACGGACCGGCTGAAATTCGCGTGCTCCTGGCCGTACTGATGGCACTTCAGGCAGCGCACGCTGACGTCTTTCGCGGAGGCGTCCTTGAACGTGAAGATTTTTGTCTTGTCCCCGCCTCCCTCCACGTGGGCCTTGCCCGGTCCATGGCACGCTTCGCAACCGTGATACGCGGGGCCTTTCTTCGTGTCCAGTGTGGTGACAAAGTGCCGCGAGGTTTCAAAGGTCTTATAAAAGCCCTTCGTGGGCATGTCCTCATGGCAGGTCTTGCACACCTCCTCGCCCACATAGTCGGAGTCCGCCCCATCCGCAACTGCGCTCTTCTCCTGTGCGTAGAGGGCGGTTCCCCCGGCCAGCGAAATGGCCAGCAGGCACACCAGCGCGCCCCAATGGCGCGGCCCAACCTTATGCTTTTCGAATGGCATCATCCCCACCCCTCCCCGCCTTCCCATCCGCCAGCTACCGGAATTATAGAGGAACGCACGGCCCGGCCACAGACCACTGTCAACTCTTACAGTCCTGGACTGGCTTGTAACTTGCGCCTACCCCTGGAATCGAACCTGCAAGCGCCTCCCGTTCGCTGCGTTCGCCTGGCCTGCTTTCACTCTTATCGAAAATCTCTCGAAACTCTACTGACCA
>DATKNR010000028.1:0-14909 GCA_035541255.1 Patescibacteria group bacterium
CCCGGAATGGCCGTGGGCACGGTGTCCTACATGTCGCCGGAGCAGGCGCGCGGGGAGGAGCTGGACGCGCGGTCGGATCTGTTCAGCCTGGGATGCGTGCTGTACGAGATGGCGACGGGCGGGCGCGCGTTTACGGGAAAAACGCCGGCGGTGGTGTTCCACGCGATTCTGCAACTGGAGCCGGCGCCGGTGCGCGAGACGAATCCGGGAGCGCCGGCGAAGCTCGAAGAAATCATAGCGAAAGCGCTGGAGAAGGAGCGCGACCTGCGTTACCAGACGGCGGCGGAGCTGCGGGGAGACCTGCGCCGGCTGAAGCGCTCGCTCGACTCGAGCCGGAGCGGGGCTACGGTCGTCTCCGGGACCACCACGGCTGTTCATACCGCGCCGGGGCCCACACTGCTTGCAGAGGATTCGCCGCCGAGTTTGTGGAAGCGGATGCTGACGCCGGGAGGGATCGCGCGCGTGGTGGCGCTGGCGCTGGCGGCAGTGCTGGGATACCGGATTCTTATCAGCGGCGGCCACGCGCCTGCGTCGAAGTTTGCGCCCGCCAGCGAAGCCGCCGCGCCGTTTTCGTCCTTCAACATTACGCGGCTGACGGCCACGGGAGACGTGGCGAATGCGGGGATCTCGCGCGACGGAAAGTTCCTGGCTTACGTGGCCGAGAGGGGAGGCGAGGAAGGTCTGTTCCTAAAACAAATTTCCACGGGAAGCACGGTGCAGCTCGTTCCGATGCAAAGAGCGATGATCACCTCTCCGGCGTTCTCGCCCGATGATTCGTTCGTCTATTACGTCCAGCAGGTTTCGGAAACAGAGGGCAGCTACTATCAAATCCCCTCCCTGGGAGGCGCGCCACGGCTGGTGGCAGCCGGGATCGGCGGTTTTGCGGCGCTGTCGTTCGACGGGAGCAAGATCGCCTACGTTGGGAAGCCCCCGGGGGAGGAGAAAGCCGCGCTGCTGATTGCCGGGATCGGGGAGAGAGCGGAAGCGCCGCGCGCGGAGTTGCGAAACGTGGACGCGAGTACGATCGAAGATATTGCCTGGTCTTCCGATGGACAAACACTGGCCCTTATGGAAACAGATCGCAATTCGTCCGGCCTGCTGGTCGGAGTGCAGACAGGGGGCGTGACCAACGGCGCGGCCATACCGCTGGGCGAGAAGCGGTGGAGGTTCAGCTTTGGAGGGCTCGCCTGGCTTCCGAACGGCAGCGGCGTGCTGCTGAATGCCCAGGAGCGCACGGGCGCAAGCTCGCAAGTATGGTATGTGAGTTACCCGGAAGGAGCGAGCCGACAACTGACCAGGGACCTGCTCGACCATCGGACCAGCTTGAGCGTGACAGGAGATGGAAAAGCGTTCATGGGGATTCAGGCAGATATCGTGTCCAATCTGTGGACGGCTTCGAAGGGAGAGGAGAAGCTGGCGCGGCAAATCACCAGCGGGCGCTCGGACGGGACGCTCGGCATGGCTTGGACTGCGGACGGACAACTCATCTATGCGTCGGCAGTGACGGGCTATTTCCAGTTATGGCTGACCGATGCGCAGGGAAGCGCGCCGCGGCAGTTGACCACGGACGCGGCGTATCATAATTGGCCAGCGTTCTGCAGCGGAAGCGATCGGGCGTTTTTCGCCTCGGATGTGTCGGGCCCCATGCAACTGTGGAGCGCCGGCCTTGCCGGCGGGCAGGTGCGGCAGGAAACGAACAGCGAGGAGCAGTTTTTTGACGCCGACTGCGCACCTGACGGGAGCTGGCTCGCGGGCCTGAGTGCGCCACGAGGGACGACCGTGGCGGTGGGCAGCACGGGGAAAGTGGTCCGATTCGACCGGGAGAGCGGGCAGACGCGAGTCCTTTTTGCAGGGGAGGCGAATGCGCCGGCAATTTCACCGGATGGGAAACACGTCGCCTTCCTATACAGCCGTGCCGCACCGGGCGGCGCCGGCCCCGCGGCGCAACACATCGGAGTTGTTTCCGCCCAAGGCGGCCCACTGGAGAAATCCATCGAGCTGCCGGTCTCGAGCGGGTTTTTTGTGTGCTGGACGCCGGACGGACGATCCGTGGTGTACAAAGAATCGCGCGCGAACGGCGCAAACCTGTGGATGCAGAGGCTGAATGGCGGCAAACCAAAGCAGCTCACCCATTTCAGCGAGGGCAACATTTACAATTTCCGATGGTCGCGCGACGGAAAATTTCTGGCGCTCTCCCGCGGCTCGTATTCGAGCGACGCGGTACTGTATACGAGCGCGAAGTAGGACTGCTTAGCGAAATGCCGCACATCACCGGCAGGGGCTGAGGTTGCGGATGGGGGGAGCGGAGGCTAAATCGGGCGGTCGGTGAGCTTCTTCTTCTTTTTCTGTTCTTCGATCTCTTTTTCGTACTCCGCGAGCTCTTCTTCCGTGTAGTAGTACTCGTCGCGCGAGGCGAACATGGAATTCGCCGCCGTGGACTTCTTTCCCTTCTTGCTGCCGGTGGTCTGGGTGCGCTTCTGGAAGGCGAAGCCGCGTTCGCGGGCCGTCTTGGTGAGGAATTGCGCCTGGAGGAGAAGCTCGTTGACCTTCTCCATGAATTCGTTGAGCTGGTAGGGCTTCATCGCGTAGGGCAACCGGGCAGCGTCCAGCACAGGAACGATCGCCGGAGCGTCGCCCGGCGTGACGGCAAAGAGCACACGCACGCGCGATTTGCCATCTTCGACCGGGGAGGCCTGGGCGAGTTCCTTCAGAATCTGGAAAAGCGGGGATGCGATATCGACGAGAGAAAGACTGGCCACGACCAGCGCCCAAGAGCCGTGCGCCAGCTCCTGCATGGCGGCGTTCGGATCGCCCAGCATCTTCAGCCGCCAGCCTTCGCCGTCCATCATGAGTTGGAGGGCACCCTGGGCTTGGGCGTCGTCTTCCAGAATCAGGATGTTGATGTCCTTAGGCACGGCTGAGCTCCGCGGGCGGAGACAGTATACGCCACAGAGATGAGCGGAAAGCGGGCAGATTCGCGTGGGTTGCGAGGCCGGGGCGTAACAGGGAAACAAAAAGCGAAAGATTGCTGTTGACACGGAGAATAAAAGGCGAATACCATTGCCGAATCGCGAGGCGGGCTTTGGCCACTCAACCCACACTTCGTTCCGGGCCCCCGGCGCATGGTTCTTCGTTCGAAGGGAGCACAGACAGGATTGTCTGTGCTCCCGCGAGCGGAAGCAGACGCCGCCGGACGAAGCTGGTAAACCCCACACTTTTCCCTGACCCCAGGGACGGCCAGCCCGCAACGGAAGGCGTTCCCACGCCCCCTCGGGGCCTGAGCCCGAGCGGGAACGCCACAACCCCGGTCAGCGGGATCGCTCGCCTCGCAGCCTCCTCCCCACTAGTGGATGAAAAACGGCAGACGGAGTACTACCTGCTGCCGGTGAAATCGCTGCTGAACCGTTGCACGTCGGAGCGCGTGCCGTTTCCCTGGACGGTGAATCCCTATCGCGGGTGCGAATTCGGCTGCCGGTACTGCTATGCGCGGTATACGCACGAATTCATGGAGCTGGAGGCGGAGGAATTCGAGCGGAAGATTTACGTGAAGGAAAATTCGGGACTGCTGGCGGCGCGGGAGGTGGCTGCACCGGGAATCAGAGGGCAACACATTGCCATCGGAACGGCGACGGACCCGTATCAGCCGGCGGAGGAGGAATTTGGGGCGACGCGCGCAGTGCTGGAGGCGATGACGCGCGAGGAAGGACTGAGCGTTTCCATCACCACGAAATCGAACCGGGTGGTGAGGGACATCGAGCTGATCCGCCGGATTGGAGAAAAGTCGTCGATCTCCGTGAATCTATCGGTTACGACGGTGAACCAGCGGCTGGCGCGGCGACTGGAACCACGCGCGCCGCGGCCAGACCTGCGTCTGGCGGCAGTGACGAGGCTGCGCGAGGCGGGAATCGCGGCGGGTGTGTTTGCGATGCCCGTGCTGCCCGGCATTACCGACCGCGAACAGGATCTGGAAGCGCTGGCGCGCGCGGCGCGCGATGCAGGAGCGCTGTGGCTGGCGGCAAGCGTGCTGTTCCTGATGCCTTCGTCGCTGAAAGTGTTTCTGCCGTTCCTGGAGAAGGAATATCCGCGGCTGGCACGGCGGTACCGGGAATGGTACACGCGCAATGCATATGCGCCGGAAGAATACCGGAAAAAAATTTCCGCGCTGTTCGCGGCGCTGCGGGCGAAATACGGACTCGGCTCGAGGCCGGAAACTCTCCGCGGGGGCACCGCACCTTCGGCTCAGATGGATCTGAACTGGGCCGCGGCGTAGAAGAGGAAAGGCGAAACTCGAAATTCGAAGCTCGAAAGCCGGGCGGAGTGGCGCTGTTGGCGCGCGTTGCGGAATTCGAGATTTGAACTCCGCCTTTGTCCCTTCAGGGGACGATAATGCGGGGAGCTTCGCGGACGGCGGGCGCGGCCTGAGTAAACTGCACGCGGAGAAAATCGAGAAAGGCGCGGCAACGGGGGCGAGCATTGGAGCGGGCACGGAGCACACGCGCGAGGAACACGGCGGTATAGAGCACGTCGCTATCTTTCGCGACGGGGAGCGCGGCGCGAGCGAGCTGTTCCTTCTTCAGCTCCTGGACGGCGTCGCGGAGCTTGCCGTAGAGGTCGCGCGCGGGTCCGCCCTCCGGCGGATTCTCGTAAATGAGGCCGGAAGAGAGCGTACGGTAGGTTTCCGTCAGAGCGTGGACGGCCCTGGCCACGTCCGCGTCATTGAGGCGAGGCACCTCCGCGACAAACTGAAGGATGGTGGTGGCTATCGCAGCCACCAGGGCGCGGTTCAGGTCGAGCACTCCGGTGGGCAGCTCGATTCCCGGAAATGGCAATTCGCCGGGTGGGACGGGCTGGCGGTGTTGTTCTTCCTGTTCGCGGGCACGGATCAAATAAATGCAATCGTGCGGGCAATCGAGCGTAACCTCACGCTCGGTGCCGCAGCAGATGGTGCAGATGGTTTCGCCGCGCGCGGGACAATACCGGGCCGGCTTACGCCGTTCGCAAATCGGACAGCTCATAGCTCCTCGGAAACTGACCACCGCCGCCGCCCTGACCGGTGCAACCGCTCAGCCGACCCCGTCCCGCCTGCCGCGGGCGGGGGGCTCAGGACTTGTGTTTCGGCGAAGCCTTCGTGAGCAGCGAGAGCAGGAGCTGCGCCCCGGAGGGCGGCTGCACCTTGCCGCGCTTCACAATGTCCATGGCCGTGTATTCGTGCCCATAGAGCGCTTTGTTCGCGTCCAGATCCTCTTCGAGGTTAGCGCCTTCGAGGGAGACTCCCGCGAAAACGCCGCGCGCGCGCGAATAGGAGAGAACTTCGGCCTGCATCATGCCGTTGGTCTGCGCATCCGCGGTGCGGCCGATAGGACCGGCCGCCAGAGACGCGTCGGCACCCAGCTTTACTTTGCCCTTGAGGATGGCTTTCACGCCGCCATCGTTCATCACCAGGAGCACATAATCGGTGGCTTCACCGCCGATCTGAAAGCCGAAATTCCCGCCGATCAAACGGAACAGCGAAGGGGCCGACCAGGGGCCGTTGTAGTTGTCGCCGGTGCGGCAGGTGATGGCGCCACGCCCGTAGGTTGCCCCAACGATGAACGCACCCTTCTTCACCGCGGGAATTACCATGACGCACACGGCTTTATTCAATACGTCGCCGGAAATGGTGTCGGGCATGGCCAGGATTTCCTTCATCGCCGTGCCGCAGTCTTCCAACCGCTCCTCAATCTTCGTCCTTTCGCTGGCCAAGGCTGGAAGCGCCAACAGGCACATGGAAAGTAGAGACGCCAGAAATTTCTTCACGTGCTCCTCCTTCGGTTGAATCCAAGCCTATCCGCGCGCTGGGCAGGAAATCATCTTCTCATAGTCGGATGGGAAACGCAGGCGGAGCGCCCGGGCGCCAGGAACGTGCGTGCACGGAGAGCTGGAGATGCGGAGTGCCGGGCCGGGCGGGAATCGCGTACCATGTTTCCATGCCGGCTCGCTTCACGCGTGTGATCACTGTGTTCGGCAGCTCGCGTCCCGTGGAAGGCGAGGCGGACTATGTGGAGGCGCGTGCACTGGGCGGAGCGCTGGCTGCCGCGGGGTTCGTGGTGTGTTCAGGCGGCTACGGCGGAGTGATGGAAGCAGTGAGCCGCGGGGCAAAGGATGCCGGCGGGCGGACGCTCGCCATAACCGCATCGTTTTTCCGGTCGAGGACGAACCGCTGGGTGGATGAAGAAGTGCGCGTTGCGACCTGGGAGGAGCGGCTGTTCGAGCTGGTGCGGCGAGGCGAGGGATATGTGGCCTGCCGGGGCGGGACGGGCACGCTGGTGGAACTGGCGGTGGTGTTGGAAATGCTGAATAAACGAGTGATGGCGAGGAAGCCGTTCGCGATTCTGGGCGATTTCTGGCAGCCGGTGGTGGATCGCCTACGCGAAGTGGAAGGCGCGGGGTCGCGGTGGAGCGAAGCGGATGGCGATCTGATCCGCGCGTGCGCGTTGCCGGCGGACGCCGCTCAGTTCCTGGCGGATACCCTGCGGTCCGGAAGCTAGCCGGAACCGCGGAGCTGCGATTCGCCCACGGTTGCGTTTCCCGCTGCTACCGTGACATCGTTTCATTCGGGAAGGTCACGTGTCGCGCCCGGCTGAAGAAACTCTGGAATTCTCGAGCCTGCGGGGAATCCTGCTGGGATATTCCACGTGCGCTCCGGGGCGGCGTGCGATTGAAGCGCTGAAGTTTTCCACGGATCGAGTGGCCCTGGAAGGCGCGTTCGCTTCGATTGCGGAGGCTGCTGCGTGGCTGCGGGCCGGGCGGGAAATGGGATTCGGCGCACTGGCGGATCCCGAGGCGTGGCTCGCGCGCGCGGCGGTTCCGGTGAACGCGCTTGCGCCGGGGGAGCTGCTGGACGCCGCATCGCTGGCGGACGCGACGGGCGACCTGAAATCCACGCTGCGGCACGAAACGGAAAAATTTCCACGGCTCGCGGGACGCGCGGCGACGCTGCCCGATCTCGGCTGGCTGGCCAGTGCCGTGCGGCACGCGATCCTGCCGAACGGCGAAGTGAGCGACGACGCGTCGGCGGAGCTGCGGCGCATCCGCGGCGCGATGGTCAAATCGCGCGAAAAAATTCAGGAACAACTGCGACGGATCCTGCGGGCGCGCGGCGAGCCGCCCGGCGAGGACTACATCACGGTGCGGAACGACCGCTACGTGATTCCAGTGCGCGCCACGGAACGCCGAAGCGTGCCGGGAGTGATGCACGGAGCGAGCGGGACCGGCCAGACGGCCTTCATCGAGCCGCTCGAAGTGCTCGACACTAATAACCAGCTGGTGCAGCTTGCGGAAGACGAGGCGGCGGAAATCGCGCGAATCCTGGCGGAGCTGACGGATCGTGTGCGCGCAGCCCTGCCGCAACTGGAAGCCGCGGCCGGAGCCATCGCGTACTTCGATTCCGTATTCGCGCGGGCGCGGTATTCGCGCGAGTATGCGTCAACACTGCCGGTATTTGCCGAGGCGGCGCACATCGTGCTGGAAGCGGCGCGGCATCCGGTGCTGGAAGCGCGGCTGCGACGGGCCGGCCAGGGCGGCGCGATCGTGCCGATGTCGCTGGAACTGGGGGGCGCGGCGACGGTGCTGGTGATCAGCGGGCCGAATACGGGCGGAAAAACCGTGGCGCTGAAAACCGTGGGCCTCGCCGCGCTCTCCGCGCAGTGCGGGATTCCTGTGGCGGCGGAGCGCGCGGAACTGCCCATCGTGGACCGAGTGCTGGCGGACATCGGCGACGAGCAGTCCATTGCGGCGGACCTTTCGACATTTTCCGCGCACATGCTGAACCTGCGGGGGATGTTGGAGGCGGCGACGGTGGGGTCGCTGGTGCTGGTGGACGAAATTGGGACGGGCACGGCGCCGGAAGAAGGCTCGGCGCTGGCGATTGCGCTGCTCGAGGAATTTCGAGCGCGGCGCTGCCTGACGCTGGCAACCACGCATCACGACCGGCTGAAGGCGTACGCGTCAACCACGCCGGGAGTGGCAAATGCGGCGGTGGAATTCGACGGAAAAAATCTGCGGCCAACGTACCGGCTGCTGCTCGGAGTGCCGGGCGTTTCCAGCGGGATCGCCATCGCGCGGCGGCTGGGAATGCCGGCGACCACGCTCGAACGGGCCGAGCGGGAACTGACGCCGGAAGCGCGAGAGGCGGGCGCATTGATTGCGTATCTGCACCGCAGCCGGGACGAGCTGGACGAAATCCGGCGCGCGGCCGCCGCCGAACTGGAAGGGCTGGAAGCGGAACGAAAGTCGCTGCGTACGGAATGGGCGGAGCGGCAGCGGCGGCGCATCGCGGAGCTGGAAGCGCATCTGGCCGACACCGTGAAACGATACGAAACGCAGATGGCGAGGGTGCTGGAGGGAATCCACGACCGGGAACTGCGCGCGCAGGCGGAAAAAGCGGCGCGAAGGCAGAGCCACAAAGCGGGCGCCGAGGCACGCGAGGAGGCGAACAGCACGGTTGTGGCACATCTGGCCGAATCGCAGCAAGACCTGGGAACGGTGGAAGTATGCGAGCAGCCGGTGGCCGGGGACTTGCTGGTGCCGGGCGCGCGCATACGCGTGCGCGGATTGCCGAAGCCGGTGATTCTGCGGCAAATCGATGAACGCGGCGCACAGGTGGAAGCCGGGCCGCTGCGGATGAAAGTGAAGCGCGATGATATTCTCGCCGTGGTGGACGCCAGCGAGGCAACGAAATCATCGAAAGGAGGCGCGGCGCGGCCGGGAATTCGCGTGCACACGCAAACGGCGGCGGCGGATGCCGCGGAGGAAATCAATGTGATCGGGTGCACAGTGGAAGAGGCGAGCGAGCGTGTGGACAAATTCCTGGACGAAGCGGCGCTGGCCGGAAAACCACGGGTGCGAATCATTCATGGGCACGGGACGGGCGCGCTGCGGCGCGGGCTGGCGGAGTTTCTGAGCGAGCATGCGCTCGTTTCCTCGATCCACGACGAAGAACCGGAGCGCGGAGGCAGTGCCGTGACGGTGGCGGAGTTGAAGTAGGAATGGCCGAGGCAGGGAGCATCGCGGACCGGGTGAAGCAGCAGGCGGACATCGTCCGCGTGATCGGCGAATACGTGCGCCTGAAAAAGGCGGGGCAGAGCTTCGTGGGGCTGTGCCCGTTCCACAACGAGAAAACACCGTCGTTCAACGTGCATCCGGTGCGGCAGATTTATCACTGCTTCGGGTGCGGGGTGGGCGGGGACGTGTTCAAATTCGTGATGGAAATGGAGAAGGTCGAGTTTCTGGATGCGGTGCGGATCGTAGCGGAGAAATGCGGGATTGCGGTGCCGCAGCGGCGTCCGCGCACGCCAGCCGAGCGCCGGGAGACGAGCCAGAGGAACTTGCTGCTCGAGCTGCACCGAGACGCGGCGGAATTTTTCCAGCGGCAGCTCAAGTCGAGCGCGGAGGGAGGCGTGGCGCTCGGCTACCTGGAAGACCGCGGGCTGGACAAAGCGGCGATCGAAGCGTTCGGACTAGGTTATGCGCCATCCGGCGGAGAACTGCTGCTGCGCCACATGCGCGGAAAGTATCCCGAGAAAGTTGTGGAGGCTTCGGGGCTGGTCTCCCGCGACCAGAGCGGGCGTCCCTACGACCGTTTCCGGCGGCGAATTATTTTCCCCATCGCGAATGACGCGGGGCGGGTGGTGGCTTTCGGCGCGCGGGCGCTGGGCGATGAAATGCCCAAATACCTGAACTCGCCAGAGACAGTAATTTATTCAAAGAGCGGCGTGCTGTATCACTTCGACCGGGCGAAGGAAGCCATCCGCCGGCGCGAATTCGCGGTGATGGTGGAAGGCTACATGGACGCGATCGCGGTGGCGAGCGCGGGCGTGACCAACGTAGTGGCGAGTTGCGGGACGAGCCTCACCGAACTGCAACTGAGACTGCTGGCCCGGTTCACCCGGCGCGTGGTGATGAATTACGACCCGGACACGGCAGGGCAGACGGCCACGGAGCGGTCGCTGGCGCTGCTGCTCGAACAGGGGTTCGACGCGCGGGTGCTGACACTGCCAGGAGGCGCGGACCCGGACAAATTCATCCGGGAGAAGGGCGTGACGGCCTATCAGAAGCTGCTGGCCGAAGCGCCGGCATTCCTGGATCACCTGATCGAACGCGCGCTGACGGCAGAGGGCGCGGGGCCGAATACGGCAGAAACGAAACTGCGCGCCGTGAATTTTCTGCTGCCGTATCTGCAGAAGCTGCCGGACCGGCTACTGCGGTCGGAGTGGGCGTCGCGGGTGGCCGAACGGTTGAAAATTGACGAGCCGGTGCTGCGCGAAACGCTGAGGAAAGCAGCGGCCGAACGGCGCGGCGAGGTGAAGGTGCGCCCGGAACTCGCGCCGCCTGTGGCGAAGCGCGCGGAAAGAAGGCTGATCCAGTTGCTTGCGGAGGGGGAAGGCTTCCGGCAGCGGCTGGCAGGCGAGCTGCATAAAGCAGCGGTGCATCGCGGGCTGCCGACGGAAAAACTTTTCGAAGCGATGATCGAAGCCTGCCTGGCAGGCGAGCGGCCCGACCCGGTCGTGCTGGGAGAAAGGCTGGAAGCACCGGAGCGACGGTTGCTGTACGACGTGCTGTTCGAGGCCGTGGCCGAACCTACCTGGGATGAGGCGTGGAGCTGCCTGACGGCGCTGCGCCGGCTGCGGCTGGAAAGCGAGTTGGCCGAATTGCAGCGGCGGATCGAAGCCGGGCCGGCGGCGGAAGAGTTGCGCGGGCTAATGGCGCGGAAAATGGAGCTTCGGCGGGAACTGGCCGCGGACACGGGGCGCTAAATATCCACAGCAGGCACGATTTCCCACAGCCTGCCTGAGGAAATGATGGGTTGACGCGAAGGCCGATACCGTTATATTTTTGTGTAGCTTGACGGTGCAACGGTAGGGGTGTGCCGTACATCTAAGAAAAGGAACCAGATGCACGGTCCCGAATTTCGGGACGGCAGGCGGCTCGTTTCGGAATTGGCCGGGATCAGGGCGAAAGTCCCGGAGATTCGGCTTCGATGACGCGGGGCGCGGCGCGGATTCTCGCATTCAACCGGAAGCACATGTTTCCAGCCGTGGTTTTATGGCCGGCAGGATTCTTGTCTCCTGTGAAGCTCAGTTGCATCTGAAGATACCCGCGTAGACGCACGGCGTCTAATGGGATGAACGCGCACCGTCCCGGAGAGTTTTTCTAGTATGGCCATAGAAGACAAATACGACCAGGTACGACAGCTCATTGCCATGGGCAAGGAGCGCGGCTACCTGCTCTACGACGAAGTGAACGACATTCTTCCGGCCGAGGTGCACTCGTCGGAGGAAATCGACGAACTGCTCTCCACCTTCGAGCGGTACGGGATCGATGTGTACGAAGACCTGGCCACGGCGAAGACGGCGCGGGCGGGAATGGAAGGGGCGGAGCCGATCGAGACGGAAGGCGAACCCGCCAAGGAACTGGCGGGCGAAGAGCAGGAAATCGATCTGACGCCGGGGGCGCTGGAGAAAACGAACGACCCGGTGCGGATGTACCTGCGTGAGATGGGGACCGTGCCACTGCTGACGCGCGAGGGCGAAGTGGCCATCGCGCAGCGCATCGAACGCGGGCAGATGACCGTGCTGAAGACCATCTCCCGGTCGCCGATCGTGCTCAAGGAAGTGCTGGCCATCGCGGACGACCTGCGGCAGGGGGCGCGCTCGATCAAGGAAATCGTGCAGTTCGACGATGAAGAGCTGACCGAAGACAAGATCGAAGCGAAGACGAAGCAGACGCTCAAGATCATCGACAAGATCGCGAAACTGTACGACCTGGCGCTGAAGCAGGCGGCGAAACTGGACAAGCTGCCCAAGAGCAAGAAGCGGAGCTACCTGCGTGCGAAGTGGACGCTGGCACGGACGCGCGTGGAGATGTCGCGGCTGGTGCGGTCGATCGATTACAACCCGTTCGAGAAAAAGAGGCTGATCGACCGGCTGCGGCTGACGGTGGAGCGGCTGCAACTGCTAGAACGCGAGGCGCAGAAACTGGAGCGGCGCGCGGAAGTTTCCAAGGGGGATACCGCGGCGGACGCGCGCAAGGAGCTGCGCACGAGGCGGAGCGAGTTGCGCGACATCGCGAGCGACAGCGAAGTGGGCTTGACGGAGCTGAAGCGCACGCTGCAGATCATCCATCGCGGGGAAGCGGAAGCCGAGCAAGCGAAGAAGGAACTGATCGAGGCGAACCTGCGCCTCGTCGTCTCCATCGCGAAGAAGTACACGAACCGCGGCCTGCAGTTCCTGGACCTGATCCAGGAAGGCAACATCGGCCTGATGAAGGCCGTGGACAAGTTCGAATGGAGGCGCGGGTACAAATTTTCCACGTATGCGACGTGGTGGATCCGCCAGGCGATCACGCGCGCCATTGCGGACCAGGCGCGCACGATCCGTATTCCTGTGCACATGATCGAGACGATCAACAAGCTGATCCGCACGAGCCGGCAACTGGTGCAGGAGCTAGGACGCGAGCCGGCGTCGGAAGAAATTGCCAAGCGGATGGACATTCCCGTCGCCAAGGTGCGGAAGATTCTGAAGATCGCGCAGGAGCCGATTTCTCTCGAAACACCAATCGGCGAAGAGGAAGATTCGCATTTGGGCGACTTCATCGAAGACAAGGCGGTCATTTCACCGTCCGAAGCGGTGATCAGCCTGAACCTGAAGGAACAGACCGGCTCCGTACTGAAGACGCTGACGCCGCGCGAGGAAAAAGTGATCAAGATGCGGTTCGGACTGGACGACGGAAGCGAGCACACGCTCGAAGAAGTGGGCCAGTCGTTTGCCGTGACGCGCGAGCGCATCCGGCAGATCGAGGCGAAGGCGCTGCGGAAGCTGCGGCATCCGTCGCGGTCGCGGAAGCTACGCGCGTTCCTCGAAGGGCCCGCGCGCGAGTGGTTCTAGATCGCTCGAATCAGCCGTATCGTCACAGACACTCCCCACAGTTCCGTTGCGGCGAGAAAGACGGCCGTTGCCAGGAAGCCCAGTCCCCAGGCATGCAAGTCGACGCTCGAAACATTGTCCGGCCCGACGAGCAGGAAGTGGAAATAGATGTTGAAGAGGGCCGAGGCTGACATCGACACGAGCAACAGCCATGCGCCCGCGCGCAGCCGCCGCATGACCAGCAACGCCGCCGCGGCGATCGGGGCTACAAAAATCACCGCCGCAATGTAGACGTGCTGCCAGAGCTCCAGGGGGATTTCGTAGTGCACGTGGGTGACGCCGTGCAACACGTTGATCAGCAGATGAAAGACGACGATGGCAATCGCCAGGCTCGCTTCGTGAGGGAGCGATTCACGTTGCGGGCTTGAGGCCATGCGTTTGAAAAGGGCGCGGAGGCGGTCAGCTTCGGGTGGCCGGCGCCATCTTCCCCAGTTCGCCGCGCCTGGCCAACCGGACGATGCGATCCGCGGCACGGAAGGCAAGCGCCTGAATGGTCATGGTGGGCTGGCCACGGCCGGAAGTGACAAAACTCGACCCATCGCACAGAAAGAGGTTGGGCACGTCGTGAGTGCGGTGGTCGGAATTGATCACGGAGGTTTTCGGATCGTTCCCCATGCGGCAGGTACCCAGCAGATGCACTCCAAACTGCTGGGGCCTGACGGGTGCGCTCCATTTTTTGAGCGCCGGGGATTGGTCGAGCATTTCCATGGCGCGATCAATGAGGTACTGGCTGATCTTCAGGTCGTCGTCGTGGTCCCTGTACGTCACGCGCGTGGCGGGGAGTCCCCATGCGTCCTTGACGTCGGGATCGAGGCTGATGCTGTTGGTGGGCACGGGCAGGGAGGTGGCGTGACAGAAAACAAATGCCGTGCGCGTGAAATTTTTCCGGATGTAGGCCTTGTATTCCGGCCCCCACTGCGGCACGTCCGGCGGGAGACCGTTGGTGGCGAACATGATGGGCATCAGGTCGAAGCGCATGTCCATGCCGCCGCCGCCGCAGAAGCCGACTTTCGGGTCCAATTCGTAGAAGTCGTGCACGACGCGCGTCACCACCTGACTTTTGTATTCGTTCAGGGGGTGTTCAAAGATGGCGTTCGCAATTCCGCCGGAGTTCCACATGAGATGGCGTCCGACGATCCCGCTCGAATTCGCGAGGCCCTCGGGGAACCGTGAGGACTTCGACATGAGCAGAAGCCGGGGCGTCTCCGCGCCGTTGGCACTGACGATGACGGCCTTGGCCTTCTGGAAATTTTCGCGTTTGTCCTTGTCGAAATAGGCGACGCCGGTGACACGGCCGGAGCTGTCCGTGCGGATTTCGAAGACGTAGCTTTCGGGACGGATTTCGCAGCGGCCGGTGCGCTCGGCTTCCGGAATCATGCTGGCGAGCGTGCTGGATTTCGCGCCCATCTCGCATCCGAAAAATTCGCAGTAGCCGCAGTGGACGCAGCCGGCGCGGTTGCGGTAGTTCTGCGAAAGGATGGCGATAGGCGCCGGAAACGGATGCCATCCCATCTTGAGCGCGGCCTTTTCGAAAATGGCTCCCGTGGATTTGATGGGAAGCGGCGGGAGGGGATAGGGCTTCGAGCGCGGGGGATCGAATGGGCTGGCGCCGGCGAGGCCGGAAACGCCCACTTCCCATTCGACTTTCGTGTAATAGGGTTCGAGATCGGCATAGGTGATGGGCCAGTCCACGAGATCGGCGCCGGGGACGGCGCCGCGTTTCGAGCGTTCGATGAAATCGATTTCGTGGAAGCGCCAGTAGTTGGCGGTAAAGTGCACGGATCCGCCGCCCACCACGCGGCCGTAGAGAAGCGCGGGCTGGACTTTGGCCTTTTCCTGCTCGGAGCTGCGGAAGGTAGTCGGCTGGCGCGACCAGTTGTTGGTGAGCGCGTTCCCGAATATCACTTTCATCTCGTTGTGCTGGAAATCATCCTCGCGGAGGTAGGG
>DATKNR010000029.1:0-27888 GCA_035541255.1 Patescibacteria group bacterium
TGGCCTGCTGCGCCATCGAGATGATTGCCTCCACCACCTCCCGCTTCGACATCGCCCGCTTCGGCGCCGAGGTCTTCCGCCCTTCGCCGCGCCAGGCCGACCTGATGATCGTCGCCGGCACCGTCACACTGAAGATGGGCCCCGTGATCCAGCGCATCTGGCAGCAGATGCCGGACCCCAAGTGGTGCATCTCCATGGGCGCGTGCTCCGGCGTGGGCGGGCCGTTCAACGTCTATTCCGTGCTTCAGGGCGTCGACAAAATCGTTCCCGTGGACGTATACATCATCGGCTGCCCGCCGCGGCCTGAGGCGCTCTTCTACGGCTTGCTCAAGCTGCAGGACAAGATCGACCAGATGTCGCTGGCCAAGCGTCCCACTGAAGTCCGGCTGACCCCCGGCATGGTGGATAGCTTCAAGCAAGGCGTGATGGTCGCCCAGACGCCCCAGCCACGGTAGGTAGCACAGGCTTTTAGCCTGTGCCCACGAGGGAGACGCCAGCAAATGCCGCTACTTCGCGCCACCAAGACCACGGAAATCGCCCCCGGCCAGATACGGGAGTTCCAGCTCGACGGCCACACGGTGGCCATTGCCAATCTCGGCGGTAGCTTCTATGCCATTGATAACACGTGCCTTCACCGCGGAGGCCCCCTAGGCCAGGGCGTCATGGACGGCCAGAAGGTCACCTGCCCCTGGCACGGCTGGCAGTTCGATGTCACCAACGGCAAGGCTGTGCTCAATCCCGCCGTCGGGGTGGGCTGCTACCGCGTCGAGGTTCACGGCGACGACCTCTTCGTCGAATTCCAGTAACGCTCCCGCACTTTTTCTCGCCCGGCGCTCAAAAACCCTTCTCGCCTTCGCGCGGTTTTGTGTATAGTCCCGCCCCGGGTGCGCCCCATTTGAAGACTACACCGCCCGCCAGCCATCGCCGGTATTGGCTGTTTTCCGCCGACCCGCATCACTACCACTGGGACACCCTTTTCGTGAAGGGGAAGGAAATGTACCGCACGCCGCGCGCCCGTCCCGATACCCTGCGCCTGCTCAAACAGACCCGCCGCGGCGACCGAGTTCTCTGCTACCACGCCGCGCCCGAGCGCGCTCTTTACGCCATTGCCGAAGTGGCTCGCGACCCCTATCCCGATCCGCACGATCCCGGCACCAAGAGCGTGGTCATTGACCTTCGCGCCGTCGAGCGCCTTCCCAAGCAGGTCGCGCTCGACGAATTGCGCCAGAACGCCGCCCTGCGCCGCGTCAAATTTCTGAAGAACGTCCGCCTGGTGATTTCGCCCATCGCCGAAGCCGAGTATACGGAAATGCTGCGCATGGCCGGCCTCGTCGCCCAGCCCGGCATTCCCCTTCCCTGAGCAGCGGCGCGCCGGGGGAATCCCCATCTTTGTTCGCTGCGCGTCTCGTTCATTCGCCCCTAGCGCTGCACAGGAGTATCCTAGCTCGCGCTGTCCGCCCATATTTTGGAGAACGGAATGAATCGTCTAAACCGTGTTGTACTCGTGGCCATACTGCTGCCGGTCTTCTTCGGTGCCGGAGTGCTGGCCAGCGTCCTGCGCGTAAGACATGAATCCGCCCCGGTGCCTGATGCCGCAGAACTCTACGACATCGTCATCTCCGGCGGCCACGTGATCGACGGCACCGGCAATCCCTGGTTCCTCGCCGATGTGGGTATTCGCAACGGACGCATCGCCGCCATCGGTGACCTTTGCTCGTCCGCTTTGGGTGACTGCCCCGCCCGCCGCCGCATCGATGCCACCGGCCTCTACGTAACCCCGGGATTCATCGACATGCTCGGCCAGTCTGAAATCACCGTGCTGGTGGACAATCGCGCCGAAAGCAAAATCCGCCAGGGCATCACCTCCGAAATCACCGGCGAAGGCGAAAGCGTCGCGCCCGAGAACGACAAAATGCTGCCCCAGGACCAGGAAGACCTCGCTCCATTCGGCATCACCATCGATTGGCGCACGTTCACCGAATATTTCGCCCGCTTCGAACGCCAGGGCAGCGCCATTAACCTCGGCACCAACATCGGTGCCGCGCGCGTCCGCAAGGCCGTGCTCGGTAGCGTAAATCGCGCTCCCACTCCCGCCGAGCTCAACCAGATGGAGCAGATCGTCGCCGAAGCGATGAAAGAGGGCGCCGTGGGAATTTCCACCGCGCTCATCTACTCCCCAGGCACCTACGCCAAAACCGACGAGCTTATCGCCCTCGCCAAGGTGGCCGCCCGTTACGGCGGCGTCTATTCCTCGCACATGCGCAGCGAGGGAAAAGACATTTTCACCGCGCTCGATGAGGCTCTCCGCATCGGCCGCGAGGCCGGCATGCCCGTCCACATCTACCACCTGAAAGTTGCCGGCTCCGCCGTATGGGGAAAAATGGGCGAGGTGATTGCCCGCATCGACCAGGCCCGCGCCGCCGGGGAGGAAGTCACCGCCAACATCTACGCCTACCGCGCCGGCGCCAACGGCCTCTCTGCCAACTTGCCCTCCTGGGCGCTGGAAGGCGGCACGGACAAAGCCATCCAGCGTCTGAAAGATCCGGCCACTCGCGCCAAAATCAAGGCCGCCATGGCCGGCCGTTTTCGCGAGTACATGGCACACGACATCCTGATCAATTCCGTCTCCAACGAAAAGCTGCGCGGCATCCAGGGAAAGCGCCTCGACGAAATTGCCCGCGAGCGGAAACAGGATCCTGTCGACGCCATGTTCGACATCCTCATCGAGGACCGCATGCAGACCGGCCAGATCACCTTCATGATGCAGGAGCCGGACATCCGGCGCGCCTTCGTCCAGCCCTGGGTGGCTTTCGGATGCGATTATGGCGCGGTGCGGCCCGATGGCGTGCTAGGACGTGACCGCGCCCACCCGCGCGCCTACGGCAATTTCCCCCGCCTGCTGGCCGTCTACACGCGCGACCTGCATTTGCTACCCCTCGAGCAGACCATCCGGAAAATGACTTCGCTCCCCGCCCAGATCATGCGCATCGAGGACCGCGGCGTCCTTCGCCCAGGCATGTGGGCGGACGTGACCATGTTTGATTACGCTAAACTCCGCGATGTGGCCACCTACGAGAACCCCAACCGGTATTCTGAGGGAATCCGCTACGTGATCGTCAACGGCCAACTCGTGCTCGACGATGGAAAAATGACGGACGCCCGGCCCGGCCGCCCGATCCGCGGTGGCGCCTGGACCGGCGCCAAGTGAGGCGGTTATGGACGGCAAACGAGCTGTCACCATGGTTCTCGTGGTGCTTGCAACCGCTGTGGCCGGGCTGCTCGTGGTGCAGATGAAGGACAACGGCAAGGCCGAGTCTTCGTTCACTCCCAGGCCGGAACCCGAGGCCTTCTCCCGCATCATCGACATCGGCCACGAGTTGGGCCCGGACAATCCCGCGTGGCCCGGCGATGCGCATCCCTTCGAAGCCGTGCCCAACGCCACGTTCGAAAAGGACGGCTACTTCACACGGAAATTCACCTCGCTCGAGCATTTCGGCACGCATCTGGATGCCCCCGCGCATTTCGTCAAGGGCGGCTGGACCGTGGACCAGATCCCCGCCTCGCGGCTCTACGGGCCCGCCGTTGTGCTCGATGCCCGCACGGAATCCGCGCACGACGCTGATTACCTTCTTGCCCCCGAAAAGATCACCGAGTGGGAGTCGCGCAACGGCCGCATCCCTCGCGGCTCGATCGTCGTGATGTGCACTGGCTGGTCCGCGCGCTGGCGCGACGCGAAGAGCTACCGCAACATGGATTCCTCCGGCGTGATGCATTTCCCCGGCTACTCCGTCGAAGCCGTGAAACTGTTGATTGAACGTGGCGTCGTTGGCTTGACCATTGACACAATGAGCGTCGATTACGGAGCCTCGAAAGATTTTCCCGTGCATCACCTCTCGCATGGGGCGAGCCTGTTCCACGTGGAAAACCTGGCAGACGTGTCCTCGCTCCCGGAGAAGAGCGCGTACCTGGTGGTCGCGCCCATTGATCTGGAAGGCGGCTCCGGCGGCCCCGCCCGCGTCTTCGCCCTCCTGCCATGAACGAGAGCAGGACCTCGCGCCTTGCGACCGGCGCATCCCTTGCGATTCTGCTGGGCGCCTCGGTGCTTTTCTCGCAAGGCCGCAGCCCGGCATCGCCCGAAAAATGGCTCCCGCCCGTTGACGCTCCGGCCATCGCGCATCGGCTGGTCGCGGCACTGAAGCCCTCGGCGGGGGAACGCGCCATCATCGCCTACGATCCGGCCTACTACCCGGAGATCACCTACGCCGTCCAGACGGAGCTCGCCAGCCGTGGAGTTTTCCCCGTAACCGTATTGAACTTCGATCCGCCCGAAATCGTGTCCGCCGAACCCTCGGACCTCGCGGCCATCAAACGCCGCGAGGATGCATTTGTCGCCACTCTGCGGCCACTCTTCCAGCAGGCAGACATGTTCCTGTGGATGCCAGCGCGCGCCCTCCCCGATGACGTCCGCTGGGAACGCCTGATCGCCGAGTCGCACGTCCGGGGCATACATTTCCACTGGATCGAGGTGCTCCAGGGCAAGAGCCCCGAGGAAATCGCCGCCCGCAGCCGCATGTACGAGCGTGCGATTCTGGATGTGGACTACGCCGCCCTCTCCGCACACCAGGACCGTCTGATTGCCGCGATTCGCGGCCGCTCCATCCGCATCACCACTCCGGACGGTACCGATCTGCGCTTCCTCGTCCCCAGAGACGCGTGGTTCCACAAGAACGACGGCGATATGGGCCCGGCTCGCGCCAGGCTGGCGCGCTCCGTGCGCGACCGCGAGATGGAATTCCCGTCCGGGGCGCTTCGATTTATTCCCGACGCGGCCACCGCGGAGGGCACCCTGGCAGTGGCCCAGGCCCCCACGCCGGCAGGACCGGCCGAAGGGGTACGCATCGAATTCAGCGCAGGGCGCGTGCGGCGCGTGAGCGCACGAACGAATCAGGCGGCGTTTCTCGCCATGTGGAAAAGCATCGGTGGCGACGTGGACAAACTCGGTGAGATCATTCTCGGCACCAATCCCCTGCTTACCCATCGCCTGCCCGCAGGAGAATTGCCCTATTACGGCTACGGCTCCGGGTTCCTTCGCGTCTCGATGGGTGATAACTGGGAATCGGGCGGCACAAACCGCTCGCCATCCGGCCATCCCTTGTGGCTGTTTCTGGACCACGCCACGGTGGAGGCCGGTGGCGTGGCCTTGCTGCGAGAAGGCAGGCTGGCGAACTGAACGGCGGCGCCTACGCCCCCGGCTCCGATCCCGGCGCCGCTATGCCCACCACGTGCCCGCCCGGCTCGCGCACCCAGATTTCTTCCATCCCGTAATAGGTGGTGCGCTTCGGCACGATGATGTCGGCGGAATTCAGCTTCTCGGCGATCTCCTTCAGGTCGGTCACGCCCATGTACACAACGGAGGGAGCCATCGCGCCCACGCTCAGCATCGGCAGGTCTTTCGCCAGGCTGGCCCGGCTTTGCAGCATGATTTCCACGTGCCCTTTCGACAGGATCACGAACCCCAGCGAATCGCCTTCCATGATTTCCATCACTTTCTGGAATCCCAGCCGGTCCACCCAGAAGGCGAGCGAAGGCTCGACGCGTTCGACGCGCAGCAGCGCAGTGGCTTTCTGAATCATGAACTTCTCCTCGGAAGGGGAGGCCGGGCGCCCCTGGTTTCTCCCGGCTGGGGCGAGCATAGCACACGCGGCTCGCCGCCACTCCCGCCCCTTCCTGTGCTAGTGTCGAATTTCCATGCCGGAACTCCCTGAAGTCGAAACCGTCGTCCGCGGCCTCCGCTCCGCGCTCGCCAGCCGCTCCATCACAGGCGTGCGCCTCGGAAAAAGGGATTTCATTGCCGACGCCGAGCGGCTGGAGCGCGAACTCCCCGGTGCCCGCGTGGAGGAGGTGCGGCGCTTCGGTAAATTCATCGGCGTGCGCCTCACCACCGTGGGCCCGGGCAACGGCAGCCGGCCTTCGAACTGGCTTCTGGTTCACCTCGGCATGACGGGCCAATTCGTCGTTTCCCACGCGGATTCGCCCGTGCGCCCGCACACTCACGTGTGGATGCCGCTCGATGATGCGCGTGAGCTGCGCTACACGGACATCCGCCGCTTCGGCCAGATGCGCCTGCTTGACGACGCCGAACTGCCCGCCTTCCTCGCGCGCCTGGGCAGCGAGCCGCTCGAAGTCCCCTTCGCCCAGTTTCGCGCCGCCATCCGCCGCCGCGCCATGATCAAAGCCCTGCTGCTCGACCAGCGAGTCTTTCGCGGCCTCGGCAATATCTACACGGACGAAAGCCTGTGGCGCGCGCGCATCCACCCGCAGCGTCACGGCGAGCGCCTCTCAAATGCGGAGAGCCGTGCGCTCTATGCGGCGGTCCGCCGCGTCCTGGCTGACGCCATTCGCCTGCGCGGCAGCTCGATTTCCGATTTCGTGGACAGCGCCGGCTCACCCGGCGACTACCAGCGCCGTCATCGCGCCTATGGCCGCCAGGGGAAACCCTGCTTCCGCTGCGGCGCGAAAATCCGCCGCGTAGTTGTCGCCGGCCGCAGCAGCTACTACTGCCCCCAGTGCCAGCGCGCTCCCCGCCTCCCGGCGCGGCGAATGCGAAAGTTGTAATCGGCCGCCGCGGCGCATAGAATCGGGCATTCTTGCCGCGTAACATCGGCAAAATTCAGTAAGGATGGCGATCCGAATGAACTTCATACGTGTGCCTGCGCTCGTTCTCGCGTTGCTGCTCTCGCTGGCTGGTGGAATCGGAGCGCTGCGCGCGCAGCAGCCTGCGGCCTCCCAGAAAGATCCGAATGCCGAGGCGGATCAGAAAATCCTCGCCGAGGTCCAGGACCATAACCAGATCATGGCCAATCTCGAATACCTCTCGGACATGATCGGCCAGCGCCTCACCGGCTCCTCCAACCTGAAGAAGGCGAATGACTGGACCAGGCAGCGTTTTGCGGACTACGGGCTCGCCAACGTCCACTTGGAGCCCTGGACCATCGCGCACGGATGGACGCGTGGTTCGGCCCGCGGGCGCATCATCAGCCCGGCGGAACATCCGCTGTCGCTGGCGTCCTACGGATGGGCTCCCGGTACGAACGGAGTGGTTCGCGGGCCGGTGGTCTACGTCGACGCACGGAATAAGGAAGAGCTCGAGGCCTACAAAGGAAAACTGAAAGGCGCCATCGTCATCACCAGCGAGCCGCAGCTCCTTCCTCCCCCGGACCAGCCTCAGCCAAGCCCAATGCTCATCCCCTATGGCGATTCCATGTTGCTGGTGCACCCGCAACGGCCCGATGCCCGCCCCCCCGTCGCGGGCGGCGGCTTCCGCTTTTTCCAGGAGCGCACGAAGTTCTTCAAGGACGAAGGCGTGCTCGCCACGCTCACCGATTCCGGCAAGCCGGACGCGCTCATCAACATGACCGGCATCGGCGGCCGCGACTACCACATCGGCGCCCTGCCCTCCGCCTTTATCACTTCCGAGAATTACAGCCTCATCTGGCGGCTCATGAAGCGCGGCACGGTAGAGGTGGAACTGGACATCAGCAATACATTCACCGACCAGCCCGTCGAGGTCTACAACACCGTTGCCGAACTCCGCGGCGCTTCCCGCCCGGACGAAGTCGTCGTCCTCGGCGCTCACCTCGATTCCTGGGACCTCGGCACCGGCTCAACCGACAACGGCACCGGCTCGATGGTGGTGCTGGAGGCCGCGCGAGCCCTCGAGAAATCCGGTTTGCATCCCGCGCGCACGATCCGCTTCATCCTTTTTTCCGGCGAGGAACAGGGACTGAACGGTTCGCGTGCTTATGTGACGGCGCATAAGGAAGATCTTCCGCGTTTCTCCGCCGCGCTGATTCACGACACGGGCACCGGCCGCGTGATCTCCATGAGCTTGATGCAGAACTACCAGGACGAGGAGATCATGACCAAGGTGGTCTCCCCCCTCCATTCGCTCGGCCTGCTGGAGCTGAGCGAGCGGCGCATGGGCGGAAGCGATCACGCCTCCTTCGATGAGGCCGGCGTTCCCGGCTTCTTCTGCATCCAGGACCCCGCGGAGTATTTCCAGACCCACCACACGCAGGCAGATACGTTCGACCAGGCCCACGAGGCGGACCTGGTGGAGGGCGCGCAGGTCATGGCGGCGGTCGCCTACAACATCGCTCAGTTGCCGGAGCTGCTGCCCCGTAAGCCCGCACCTCCGGCAGCCAGCGGTTCTCCCGCGGAGTGACGCGCACACCGGAGCGGCGCAACGATGCGGGCAGTGCTGCAACGCGTGAGTCGGGCTCGGGTGTTCGTGGAAGGCCGCGCCACGGGCGAAATCGAGGCCGGGCTGGTGGTCCTGCTCGCCGTCGGCCGCAACGACACGCCCGACGACGCGCGCTCGATGGCGGAAAAAACGGCGAACCTGCGGATCTTTGCCGACGCGGATGGGAAAATGAACCGTTCGCTGCTCGATTCCGGCGGCTCGGCCCTCGTCGTCAGCCAGTTTACCCTCTACGGCGACGCGCGCGGCCAGCGGCGCCCTTCGTTCCTAGAAGCGGCGCCCCCGGAACTGGGAAGCGCGCTCTACGAGGAGTTCGCGAAGCAGCTTCGCGCGCTGGGGGTCACCGTCGCCACCGGAGTTTTCCGTGCGCACATGCAGGTGGAACTGGTGAACGACGGGCCGGTTACCATCCTGCTCGACTCATCGAAACTCTTCTAGTGGCCGCCGGGAGGCGATCATGACGGAATCAGCCGTCGCTCCGCAAATCCGTCTCGCGCAGGCTGAAGACGCCGGACGGCTCGCCGATCTCGCCACGCAGCTCGGCTATCCTTCCACGGCGGAAGATATCGCGGCCCGCCTGCGGCAGATCCAGGCCGATCCCAGCGACGCCGTGTTCGTCGCCGAAGTGCCGGGCCGGGGCGCCTGCGGATTCGCCCATATGCACGCGGGAATCGCGCTCGAATCGGGACCCCGCGCCGAAATCGTCGGTCTGGTGACGGACGCCTCGCTGCGCAGCCTCGGGATCGGCGGCATGCTGGTGGCGGAAGCCGAGCGCTGGGCGCGCTCAAAGGGCTTCTCAAACATCTGCGTCCGCTGCAACGTCGTGCGTGCCGATGCCCATCGTTTCTACGAACGGCTCGGCTTCCAGTGCTCGAAGACGCAGAAATATTTCCGCAAATCGCTCGCCGCCCGGGAACCCTTGTGAGCCGCCGCGCCACTGCCCCGGGGAAATCCTCCCTTCGAGGCAGGCAACGCGCGCATCCTCCGCAGGATTCTGCCAGCGCGCGCGGACGCTGCCGTGCGCTGCTCGCCCGCATCGAACAGATCGGCTCGCTCCGCAATGCCGAGAGGCTCTCGTACTGGGGAATCCAGGCGGCACGGTCCTACGGCCTTTCCGCCCCGCAGATGCACGCGCTGGCTCGCGAAGCCGGCCGCGACCACGCCCTCGCTCTCGAGCTGTGGACGTGCGGCGTGCACGAAGCGCATCACATCGCCGCGATGGTGGCGGACCCCGCCCGGGTCACCGAAAAGCTCATGGACTCCTGGGCGCGCGACTTTGCGTCCTGGGACGTCGTGGATACCTGCTGTTGCTACCTCTTCATCCAAACGCCTCACGCCTGGAAAAAAGCCGTCACCTGGACCCGCCGGCCGGAGGAATTCGTAAAGCGCGCCGGCTTTTCCACCATGGCTTACTTGGCCGTCCACGACAAGGAGGCCCCGGACTCGAAATTTCTCGCGCTGCTTCCCCACATCGAGCGCGAAGCAGGCGACGAGCGCAATTTTGTGCGAAAAGCAGTCAACTGGGCCCTGCGCCAGATTGGAAAACGAAACCAGGCGCTGAATCGCCGTGCGATCGCGGCGGGTGAGCGCATCCGCCGCCAGGGCTCGCGTTCCGCCCGATGGATCGCCGCGGACGCGCTCCGCGAATTGCGAAGCCCCGCGGTTCAAAAACGGCTGAAGCAGCGCGCGCGGAAGAATTCGCGATGATCCATCTGCCCAGCTTCGTCGGGTTCGCCCGGCTTTTTATCCTCCTGTGCTGGCTCGCCTTCGGCGCCGTATTTTTCCTCAGGAAGAAGCCAGCGCAGGAGGGCACAGCGCGGCGCGCGCCCGCGGCACTGGCCGGCATCGCGCTGCAGGGTGCGGGCTTTTTTGCGGTCTGGATCTTGCAGGCGGAAATGTTTCCCGCCTTCGCCCCGCCGGACTTGGTCGTCCGGATCCTCTGCGTGCTGGCGGCGGTCCTGGCGGTCACTTCCGATTGGCTGGTCATCGAGGCCGTCCGTGTGCTCGGCAAACAGTGGAGCCTCCAGGCGAGGCTGATCGAGGGCCACCGGCTCGTGGTCGCTGGACCGTACAGTTACATGCGTCATCCCATTTACACGGGCATGCTCACCATGCTCGTGGCCACAGGGCTGGCGTTCAGCGTGTGGTGGGCCGTGGCACTCGCCGTTCCTATTTTCGCCGCGGGCACGGCCATCCGCGTGCGCGCCGAGGAGCGGCTGCTGCACGACGCCTTCGGTGAGGATTTCGAGGCCTACCGCCGGCATGTTCCGGCCGTCATCCCGCGGTGGCGTATTCCCCGCATCTAACCCGCGCCGCGAACTGCACCGTACCGCTGGCGTTCATTAGCCATCTCGTTTACTATTCGCGCGGGACTGGCGTCCCCTCTCACTTGGGTTATGCTCTATAAAATTCTCAGTGCCGCGGTCTACGGCATCGAAGCGAACCTCGTCGAAGTCGAAGTGGACGTCGGCTCCAGCAAGCCCGGGGAGTTCACCGTCGTCGGCCTGCCCGATCTCGCCGTAAAGGAAAGCCGCGAACGCATCAAATCTGCCGTGAAAAATTGCGGCTTTGCGTTTCCGATGGGAGACAGCGTGACGGTCAATCTCGCGCCCGCCGACCTGCGCAAAGAGGGCTCCGCCTTCGACCTGCCCATGGCCCTCGGCATCCTGGGATGCAGCAACTCGTTCTTCGGCAAACAGCTCACGGACTCCGTGTTTCTCGGCGAACTCTCCCTCGATGGAGGCGTACGCCCGGTGCGCGGCGCGCTTTCCGCCGCCATCACCACGCGCGACCGCGGCTTTCGCCGGTTGATTGTGCCCGAAGCCAATGCGAAGGAAGCGGCATTGGTCGAGGGCATTGACGTGTACGCTGTCAAATCGCTGCCGCAGGCCGTCGATTTGGTGAATGCTCCGGAGATGGCCAAGCCCGTTCGCGTGGACAGCCGTGCCTTGCTCGCGGAAGCGGGCGCGTACGCTGTGGATTTGCGCGACGTGCGTGGCCAGCAGGCCGCCAAACGCGCCCTGGAAGTGGCCTGCGCCGGCGGCCACAACATTCTCATGATCGGCCCGCCCGGCGCTGGGAAAACCATGCTCGCCAAGCGCATTCCCACCATCCTGCCACCGATGTCGCTCGATGAAGCGATTGAGACTACGCGCATCCATAGCGTCGCCGGTGTGCTGGAAGACGGCCGTGGCCTCACCGCCACCCGGCCCTTTCGCTCGCCGCACCATACCATCAGCGACGCCGGCTTGATCGGCGGCGGCGCCGTTCCGCGTCCCGGCGAGGTCTCCCTGGGTCACAACGGCGTCCTGTTCCTGGACGAGCTTCCGGAATTTCAGCGCAACGTTCTGGAAGTCATGCGCCAGCCCCTCGAAGACGGCCTTGTAAACATCGCCCGCGCCGCCATCTCCGTCTCCTTCCCGGCTCGATTCATGCTCGCCGCGGCTATGAATCCGTGTCCCTGCGGCTATTTCGGCGACTCGGCCCGCGAGTGCCACTGCACGCCGCCGCAAATTCAGCGCTATGTCTCGAAGGTTTCCGGTCCGCTGCTCGACCGCATCGACATCCACATCGAGGTGCCTGCAGTGAAATACCGCGAGCTTCGCGAAGGTTCGCAGGGCGAAGGTTCGGCCGACGTGCGTGCCCGCGTTGTCCAGGCGCGCCAGCGCCAAGCGGAGCGGTTCACCGGCGAAAAAAATCTGTACGCCAACGCGCAGATGCCGCCAAAACTCATCCGCAAGTACGCCGCCATCTCTCCTGAATCGGAAAAGCTCCTCGAATCCGCCATGTCCCGCCTCGGCCTTTCTGCCCGTGCTCACGACCGCATCCTGAAAGTTGCTCGCACGATCGCCGATCTCTCCGGCTCCCCCAATATCGAGTCGAAGCACCTGAGCGAGGCCATCCAGTACCGCACCCTCGACCGTACCTACTGGGCATGACCCGGAAACGCGTCTCTGAATCTGAGGAGACGTTTCGAACAACCCGAATCCGCTTCTGCGGTAATCCGGCAAATCAGGCGGAGGGGAGACGGCCGCAAATCGGAAGCCGGGAGAGACCAGGAATTAAGGGTTTGTACCGCCGCGCCTATTGCTTCTGGTAGACGTAAATCTCTTTGTGGTCGGCTGCGTCGTGGGTGAGAGTTCGGCCGTCAGCCGCCAGCGTCCACGTATCGATGACAGGCTTAAGCCCCGTGACGACGACCGTGGCATTAGGGACTTTTATATCTAGCGTGGATTCAATGACGAGCACCGAGTCGTGCCAGCTGGCGCTCGAAATCAGCTGACTTGACGACGTCTTCACCGAGACGCGCTTCTTCCCGTCCGGAGTGTAGGTTTCCGTCGATTTCTTGCCATCTGTTTTGTACTGGAAAACGATCGCCGACTTTTTGTTTTCAATGACGATTGTTTGGGATTTGATTGTGCTGTCCTTCGGGAGCGTGCTCTTTGCAGTGTCGAGAACCCAAGTACCTGAGAAGTCGGGTGCCGCGGTAGTTTGCGCGAGCGCCGCGAACATCACAGCAGGAACCAGCGTAATCGTGACCAGAAGCTGACGCATAAAGGTGACCCGTCCCTTCGGCACGGATTGTAATACAATTATTGGAGTAAGTTAATTACGATATTCAATCATCCGCTTTATTTGCTGTGTTTCAATATCACCCGGCACTTTCTCCGAGGGAGTATCACCAATTCGCGGGCGGGTGACGGGCCACTCGGAAGAATTCCAATTGAGTGACGCGACAAGCTCTCGAAACGCGCCACGCACTGGTGTGCAGCGGTTCACCCCCGTATTGCCTACTCCACGCACAGGTTGACGCACCGCGAGGCCCGGCCTAAGATGCTAGTCCGAACAACGTCCCGCCATTTTCCCAATCATGACGCTATCCACCGGCACGCGGCTTGGCCCCTACGAAATCCTGGGCTCTATCGGCGCCGGTGGCATGGGTGAAGTCTACCGCGCGCGCGACACACGGCTGGATCGCACCGTCGCCGTCAAAATTCTTCCCTCCGAACTCTCCGGGGACCCGGAACGCCGCAAACGGCTCTCACGTGAAGCGAAAGCCATTTCCGCGCTTTCCCATCCCAACATCTGCACGCTCTACGACGTGGGTCATCAGGACGGCACCGATTTCCTGGTGATGGAATACCTCGAGGGAGAAACGCTCGCGGACCGCCTGGAAAAAGGCGCCATGCGCACCGACGAAGCGCTGCGGATTGCGATGGACATTGCGGGCGCTCTCGACCGCGCGCACCGCGAGGGAATCGTCCACCGCGACTTGAAGCCCGGCAACATCATGCTCACGAAATCCGGCGCCAAGCTGCTGGATTTCGGCCTCGCCAAGGCCGTCGCTCCCGCTGTCAATCTCTCCGCGATGCCCACGGCCAGCAAGCCGCTCACCGCGGAAGGGAAAATTGTCGGCACGTTCCAGTACATGTCGCCGGAACAGGTGGAAGGAAAAGAGGTGGACGCCCGCAGCGACATTTTCTCCTTCGGCGCCGTGCTCTACGAAATGGCCACCGGCCGGCGCGCCTTCGAAGGTAAGACCCAAGCCAGCCTGGCCGCTGCGATCTTGGAGCGCGATCCGCCTGCCATGTCGGCACTCGTGCCCATGACGCCGCGGGCTCTCGATCGCCTTGTGCGCACCTGCCTCGCTAAGGATCCGGACAATCGCTGGCAATCCGCGCACGACCTGCGCCAGGAACTCAGCTGGATCGCGGAAGGTGGGGAGGCGCTGGCCGCAGCGGTCGCGCCAGTTCGCCCGGCCCGGCCGCGCGAGTGGGCTGCATGGAGCGTCGCGGCAGCGCTTGTTGTTGTCGCGCTCATCCTGGCGCTGATGCTTTTGCGCGCCACGCCTCCCGCTGTTCAGGTGGTGCGCTCCTCGCTGCTTCCACCCCCGGAAAACTCCTTTACTCCATACAATTTTGCGATTTCGCCGGACGGAACGCGCCTGGCTTTTGTCGCCGTCGGCCCCGACGGCCTGAACCATCTCTGGGTCCGCGTCCTCTCCGCTTCGGGCGCACAGGAAATCAGCGGCTCAGAAGACGCCATCTATCCCTTCTGGGCTCCCGACAGCCGCCGCGTGGGATTTTTTGGCGAGGGCAAGCTTCGAACCGTGGACACGGCGATCGGCTCGGTCAAGATGCTCTGCGACGCGCCCGTGGGCCGAGGCGGAACCTGGAACCGCGACGGCACGATTGTCTTCGCTCCCAGCGTTGCCTCGCCGCTGCTCCGCATTTCCGATTCGGGCGGCGAGCCCGTTCCGCTTTCTGCCCCGCTCGCCCCCGGCAGCGGCCATGGTTACCGTTGGCCGTATTTCCTGCCCGATGGAAAGCACTATCTTTATTTTTCCGACTGGAACATGCCCGGAGATCCGGAGAGCAATGGGGTCTACATCGGCTCTCTCGACGGCGGCAAACCGAAGCTGCTCACCTCCGAATTGACCGGAAACGTGGAATTTGCTGCCGGACGGCTGCTCTACGTGCGCGATCGCAGCCTTATGGCGCAGCCCTTCGATCCGAACCGCATGGAGTTCACCGGGCCCGCCCTCCCCATCGTCGAAGAGGGCGTGATTAAGGACACCGCCGGATTTCATCACGCCGGCTTCTCCGTCTCGCAGAACGGAGTCGTGATTATTCAATCCTTCGCCGCCTTCTCCACTCGGTTGCTGTGGTACGACCACGCAGGCAAAGAGATCGGACAAGTTCCGGGAATGGGCTACTGGGACCCGCGCTTTTCTCCAGACGGACGCTCTCTGGCCGTCGCCTCCGACGACGTTCGCAACGGAAAGTACTACATCCACGTGATCGATCTGGCCACCGGCCGTTCCATGCGGCTCACCGATGGCGGCCGCGAAGGCACTCCGGTCTGGTCTCATAACGGAAAGAATATCGCCTTCGTCTCCACCGAAGGAAACTCCACCTCGATCTACGAAATCTCAGCCGACGGTTCCGGCCCGCCGCGCCTTCTGGTGAAAGGCGCCCAGAAGCTCGTGAACGACTGGTCATCTGATGGCCACTTGGTCTACATGGATTTTGGAAAGGGCCTGCCCTTCCTCGGCGTGTATTCCGATGCGGATCAGAAGGCGGGCGAAATCGGGATCGGCGCCGAAGCCCGCTTTTCCCCGGACGGCAAATGGCTTGCGCGCATCGAACCGCGCACCCGGTACCAGGAAATCTTCGTCCAGCCCTTCGCAGGATCGGGAGCGCGCATTCAGATTTCGCAGGGTGGCGGCGCCGAGGCAGTCTGGCGGCACGACGGAAGGGAAATCTACTACATTGGGCCCGACCGCAGGCTCATAGCCGTGACGTTCGATCCCGTCACCAAGACGGCGGGCGCGCCGCGTGCCCTGTTCCAAACCCACATCGTCGGCCCTACGTTCGTTCTCTTCCAGTACGACGTTGCCCCCGACGGCCGCTTTCTGATCAACTCCTTGAGCCCCGATTCGCCGCTCACGCTCATCACCAATTGGCCCGCCATGATTTCCAAGTAGAAGTTGCGCCACCCGGGGAAGCCGCCTTACGCCTGCACGAGCTGGATCACCGCCCGCATCCGGTGCGATTCGCCCGGCCCCAGCGTTACCGTGTGCTTCGCCGCGTTACATGTCTCCACGCACACGAATTGTTTCCACTCGCCGTCGCCCAGGTCCGCGAGCGCCTTCGCCTTTTCAATCCACGGATTCCACACCACCGTGGCCAGGGAATTCTCTTTGCTCACCCGGATGCGCCGGCGCAGTTGAGTGTCTTCGATCTCGGCGGTTCCGCGAGTATCGAGATAGACGCTGTCCGTTTCCTTCGCAATCGCCACGTCGCCGGTCTGCGTCTTTTCCCGGTTGCCGTCCGTTTTGTCGAGGTAGTGAATTCCGTCCAGACCGCGCACACGCGCCTGCGCCGCATCGCCCACCCGGAAGTACGTATGCAGCGCTTCCTCGAATGAGAATGGCGCCGCCCCGGTGTTCTTCATCGCGAGCTCCATCGTCAATTCGGAGCCGAAGGTTACGCGTTGGACGAGCTGAAAATCCCCGGGCCAAAGTTTCCTGGTTTCTTCGCCGCTTTCGGTGGACAGGCTGGCGGTCACGGCTCCGCCATTCTCAGTGATCGAATCGATCTGCCACGGCTTTGCCCGAACCAGGCCGTGCGCCGGCGCTTTTGGATCTCCGGCTTTGTTGCCGAACCAGGGACAGCAGATCGGCACGCCGCCGCGAATGGCCTTGCCGTTTTCCCATCGGGAAGCGGCGCTGACAAACAGCACCTCATTGCTTCCTCTCGGCTTCCAGGATGTCACGGTGGCGCCGAGCAGGTACATCTCGCCCGCGCATTCTTTGCCGGTCACCACCACACGGGGCAGTCCGCCGTTCCCGGCGTTCACGCGAGCGGTGCCGGCAATTCCGAATTTCGCGTCCAACTCGCGTATCGATTCATCCGCGCTCATGGCGTCTCCTCGGTCCTGCGTGCCAGGGCAAAGGATTATGTCGCGAAGCGGGACCGGTGTGTCGTTTTTCTGATGCGCCGCGCGAGGCGCCCTCACGCGGAGGGTTTTGTCGGGCTCTCGGCGGGCTTCTGGGGGTTGGCAGGCGGAGCGGGCGGTCCCCCGGGCCCCGGGCCGTTGCCGGTTTCGCCCGGTGCTGCAACTGGCTTGGAGACTTTGAAATCCGTCATCCGCACGGTCAGGCGCAGGTGGTAATCGCCGTCTTTGGTGTGCACGTAGGCTTCGGAGCGGATGTACGTCGGGAACCAATACCGGCCGTCCACGTTCTCGTAATACATTTCGTAGAGGGTAAAGGGAGAGTCGCGCACGGACGAATCCTCGTCGCCTTCGTTGAGAGACACCCACTTCCCGTACAGCTTCACGATGGCCAGGTCCTGGTCATCCACGTAAATCAACCCGGAAAACAGCCGGTAGTTGGAAAGCAGCCGCTTCGGCTTCACCTGGAAAATGTAGGTGTGAAGCTCATCGAGCGGCTGCGAGCCCTTGTACACCAGGTCGTAATACTTCATCTGCCCGGAAATAAATGGAAACAGGGGCACGGCGGCGGCTTTCTCCGCATCGATGGATCCGGATTTTGTGTCCAGCATCCGCTGGCTATTCGGTTGGGTGGCGCGTTCATAGCGTTTGCCGTTGTCGGCCAGGTATACCTGGCTTGCCAGCGACGTCTCGGCGGACTGCTGGCCGTTGGGATCGAATTCCTGAATGCGGATGGAGCGCTTGAATCCGTACATCGTGTTGGCGCGTAAATAGTCGTCCTCGTGCGTGGCGAACGTTTCGATGATTTTTTCGGGCGGAAGCGGCGGCGGTGGCGCTGGAGGCGCTTCGCGCGATATGTTCCGGACAGCGCGGGGCGGTGACGGCGTGAGGGGATTGTCATTCTGCGCGGTGGCGCACAGGCACGCCAGGGTGAGCGCGCCGCCCGCAAAAATCGGCCAGACTCTCCTGAGTGTGGCCGATCGTCCCATGCCGGAATCGTCCCTCACTGTGCCTCCAGTACACTGAATTCGATGCGGTAGGCGGCAGCCGCGCCGCCCCGCGGCAGGGGCGGGAACGCCAGACGCAACAGCACGCTGTAATTCTTCGGCTCCAGCGTGATCCGCGCCCTGGCATCGTCCCAAGCCACAACCAGTCCGGCGTGCCGCGGCCGGCGAATCTCCACACGGCGGACTCCGGCGGGCGGCGTTGTGATCGGACCGCTGGGCACAAATGTCACGCAGCGCTCCTGGGCGCCGGCATCCGTGGTTTCGGCAGGGGGAATGGTCCAGCACAATTGGGTCCTGCTGGCCTCCGCAGAGTCCGCGGGAATCGAATTAAGTATTTCGAAGGATTGCGGCACTGGCTCTGCCGGTGGCGTCGCCGCAAAAATCTTTCCGGCGGCTTCCTGGGAAAGCCGGGCGGCATCGGCAGCAAGCAGGGAGACGTGGTAATCCACTGTCAGTTGGCGGCTTCCCGAAAGCTGTGTGGTCTTTTCGATGTGCGCGCCGTGCGGATAGACGTCGGGTGCGTCGTAAGCGAGCCGCAGCGATGGCCCAGAATTCCCGGAAAGCCATTCCGCCGCGTATTTTCGATTGAACGTGCCGGCCGTGCCGCGGGTGTCATCTCCAGGCCTGACGGAAGGGCCCGGGGTAAACGAGAAGGCGTCTTCCAGCAATCCCATTGTGGAAGCCAGATTCTGTTCACGCGATTTCAGGAAGAATGCGATCAAACGGCCGCCTGCTGCGGGAGAAAAGATCGCGCGAACCGCCTGGTTCTCCAGCACGCGCTCCTCATTCCCGTCAGCATCGAAATCGAAGCGGTAGCCCACTGTACCCTCTGCCGGAAGAATCGCGTATGAAGTGGCCATGTCCACGGATTCAGGGCCGCCGGAGAAATGCAGGGTGCCGTGGTAGAGCCCGTCGGGCCCGGGCGGCCCGGAGGCGACTTTTTCCACGGTTGCCGCAGGAAGTTTCAGCTTCAGACTGCGGAGTTCTCCGGCGCCCACGTAAGCGCGCGCCGAAGTGCTGAACGGTCCGATGGCCTCCACTTCCACCGTGTCATCATGGCCGCCGAGGTTTTCCGCCACGACACCCAGCGATCCCTCGCTTCCCCGGTCGAGGACGAAAAGCGGTGGATTGGTGAGGAGGGCGGTATCCGTTCCCAGCGGCAACCGCGCCGCGCCCGCGGGGGAGAAGCGGAAATGTGCTGGGGCGGGATGCCTGCTGTCTTGCTTCGGCCGCTCGGGCACGCCGGCACGATAGGGGAGCGGAATGCGAAGCACACGAAGGAACTGCGGCGCCGCGCCGCGGAGAAGGTCGATGATCACTTCGTGATCGCGCTTCACCCATTGCGCGGCGGCCCGCGACTCGTCGATCTCAATGTGCTCCGGTTCGCCCGCCAGAAAAACCCGCATCGTCGCCTTCACTGGAGCGTACAGAGTCAGATACATCGTCTTGCCATCGCGACGGGCACCGAGAAGCTCAGCCCCCGAAAACACGATCCGGTCCTTGCATCCGGGCGAGGCATCCGGAGCAGTGCAGAGTGACCAATCGACGGGAAGCAGCAGGGATTCGCGCGGCGGAAGCGTGACGGGGATCGAGATCCAATCGTCCGCACCCGGATGACTGCCCCGTGAGGAAGCAGACGGAGAGAGCACGTCCACCGTCTCGCTGATCGTGGAGTCGAAACTCAGATTGATCACGCTGAGCAGAGCTTGTCCCCCGGAGCGGTTTCCCAGTGGCAATGTTCCCTCGTCGCTCACCAGTTCGGTGGCCAGAAGATCCGTCGAGGTGGCTGCCGAGTCCGCACGGCGGATGGACGGTCGAACGTCTGCCTCGGCGAGGATGGCGCGGAGAAGCGAGCGGGCAAAGGGAGCGGAAAAATTCTGCCGGCCGTCCGCAAAATCCTCGTCCAAAGAGACCCAGGAATAGAAATCCTTTGTGAGCACCACGAGTCGCCCCTCGCCGGCACGCCAGCTCTTCGTTCCTTCCGGCAGCAAGGAGGGTCTCGACTCCGGCTCCCGCTCGAGAGCGGCAAATTCGGCTCCCACCGGCGGTCCGGGAAAGCACACGAGCATGCCCCCGCCGCGCACGTACGCGGCAAGCGTCCGCTGGGCAGCCGGCGACAAGGCGTAGGCTGGCTCCGCGGGTTTGTGCACCGGCATGAGCAGGAGGGCATGCCGCAGCAGTTGCTCCGCGGGCTGATGCTCCGGGTCCACAATTTCTGATGTGAGCCCGCTGTATTGCGCAAGCCGTTGCACCTGCTCCTCGGTCCAAATAACTGCCTCGATATCCGTGGGCGACATGTTGGCGCGGGGGAGGCTGGACAGCGTGTCCACCAACCCAAGATCGGCCCGGGGATGCGCCGTCGCCAGCCAACTGCCCCAAACGCGCAGCCATTCCCCCATACGCTCCACTCCGCGCACTCCGGGTTGCCGCTCGCGGGTGAGCGAAAGCGGTGCGTCCCAGCTGTAGAGGCGATTCGCGGCAGCAGTCCCATAGCCCGCGGGCGTGAGCGTGTCCTGCAATGGAAACCAGTTCCATCCGCGAATTCCGAAACCGAGGAGAAGATGACCGGCCATGCCGGTGTCTTCCGGAGAGCCCGGCGCGGGGCGCGCATCATCCTGTGGAGCAAACTCGCTCGTGCTGAACTCGGCGAGGACGGATGGGAATCCGGGCTGCGTTCCGAGAGTCGCGGCGGCGAGTGCCAGACTGGAGATTTCCGATGGCCCAATGGGAGGCCGTGTGTCAGTGCGATGGTTTGACGGCTCGGCAAACCACTGGCCCAGCGTCGCCACCGGGGGTGTCAGGAGGGTTTCTGCAGCAGGCTCCCGGGGCTGGGCCGAATTGATAAAGCACGGCACGTCCACACCCCCGTGCGCAAGGTTCCCGCAAAGCGTCTCCGCGTATTTCCAGAATTCCCGGCCCATTGCATTCCCGCGACCGCTTCCGAGCCCTTCGCTCAGCAGGACGAATAGCAGTGGCCCGGGAATCTCTACCGGAGCTGTGTGCGTTTTTTCTGACGCTGAATCGTGGGCCGCCACCGGAACCGTCATGGAAGGCTGGTACGGGCTGAGTTCGTGAGCGACGGCCTGAAGCCAGGCCTCTACCTGGGACATGTGTCCGGGAATTTCCTGCCACTGTCGTGCAGCGCTTTCCGCGTCCACCGCTTCTAGCTCCACGGCCGGAGGCACACGTCCCTCCAGTCGGTCGGCCAGAGACATGTGATATTCCGGCCGCTCGAGCAACCAGTCCGGATAACCGCCGCAACGCCACTGGTGCAGCACGGTCGGGCCGGGCCGCGCAATCAGTTTGAATCCGCGCTCGGAAATCATCCGGAGAAGCGTTCGCAGATCGCGGCGGGGATTCGTGTGACCGTCGAAATCGAACTTCCCTTCTTCCGGCTCGTGCCAGTTCCAGGGAATCGAAATCGTGATGGTGTTGATGCCAATCTCGCGGTAGCGGTCCAAGCTGGGTTCCCACAGGCTGCGCGGTATCCGGGGGTAGAGGAATTCGGCCGAGTAGATGAAGAAAGGCTTTCCGTCCACGTGCAGCTCCGGGTAGGAACCGCTCTGGACGATTTGCACTCCGCGGGGCCGTGCGGGAACTCCCTCTGGAATCTCGCTGGACCGGGAAACGGGTTGCACGCTCGGCGGCCGCCGCACCGTAGCGTGCGCGGCAACGTACATCAGGCAAACGAAGGCTGCGGCGCAAACCAGCACCGATGCTGTCCGGCGCGAAGAGTCCGGGCGTTCCGGAGCGCGGAACATGGGTCGTTTATTCTGTCATGGAGTCCGCAGGGCGGCCACCCGGGAAGGAACGGCGGACTCCGGCTGTGCGGCGCCGGATTCAGATGGCCGCGCGACTTCCCGCGTCTGCCGCGGCGCGGGCCTCTGCTACAATTTCCTCTGGGGCGGAATCCATGCGCGTGGGCCGGAAATGAACGCGAAGCGGTATTTTGTTTCCGGCGAAGTGCAGGGAGTGGGATACCGGTTCTTTGCCGTGCGTGTAGCGCAGCGGCTGGGAATTTCCGGCTTCGTGCGAAATCTGATGGACGGGCGTGTGGAAGTCTACGCCATCGGCGATGCGGACCAGCATGAGGATCTGCGTGTGGCGCTCGAGAAGGGGCCGCGGGCCGCGCGCGTCTCAGGCGTGGTCGAGCAAGACGCCGAAATCGTGGAGCGCTATTCGGACAGCTTTGCCATCGAAGAGGAATGAGCACGTGAATCCGCAGTGAGGAGAGCGGGAACTCAATGAACGAACTGAAAAAACTGATCCGCGAGGTTCCTGACTGGCCGAAACCCGGCATCCTGTTCTACGACCTGACCACGCTGGTGCGCGACCCGGGCGGGCTGCGCGCCGTCGTGGAGAGTCTGGCCGACCAGTATCATGGAGAAAAAATCGACGTCGTGGCTGGAATTGAAGCCCGTGGTTTCATCCTGGCTCCCGCGGTGGCGTTGCGGCTCAACACCGGATTTGTGCCCATCCGCAAGCCGAAGAAACTGCCGTGGAAAACTTCGCGGGTAACCTACGACTTGGAATACGGCACGGACACTCTGGAAATTCACCAGGATGCCGTGGCGCCGGGCCAGCGCGTGCTGTTGCTGGACGACCTTCTGGCCACGGGGGGGACCGCAGCGGCGGCAACGGCGCTGATCCGGCAGCTCGGAGCAGAAGTGGCGGCCGCGGCGTTCATTGTGGAGCTGACCTTTCTGAACGGCCGGGAAAAACTGTGCAACCTGCCGGTACATTCGCTGCTGCAATACGACACGTGACTTGGAGCAGCGGGGCTACGCGCGGCTCTTAAGCCTGCGCTGGCGGACCGCTTCAAACAAAACCACTCCCGCAGCAACCGAGACGTTCAGGGAACGCACGGGCCCGACGGTAGGGATTGCCACGAGGAAGTCGCATCGCTTCCGGACCAGATCGTGCAGGCCCTTTCCTTCGCCCCCCAGAACCAAAGCGACGCGCCCTGTAAAATCCTGTTGGGTGTGGGGTTTTTCGGCGCGCTCGTCGAGACCCACCAGCCACCAGCCGGCCTCTTTCAACTCCTCCATCGCCCGGGCCATATTTCCGACGCGAGCGACGGGCAGATGTTCGAGCGCTCCCGCGGCGGCTCGCGATGCGGTGTCCGTGAGCCCGGCGGCACGGCGCTCGGCAATCACCAAGCCGGAAGCGCCTGCAGCGAGCGCACTCCGCGCGATCGCGCCCAGATTTCTCGGGTCCTCGATTCCGTCGAGCAGAACGAACAAGGCATCGGATGACGGGCCTGTCAGAAGATCTTCCAGCGATACGGCGCGCTTCGCGGCGGCCACAGCCACAACTCCCTGATGCTCCTCGCGGCCGGCCAGACGGTCCAACTGAACCCGGTCCTCGAACCGGACAGGCACGCCGCGTTCGCGCGCCAAGCGCACGAGTTCTTCGACGCGCTCGCCGTGACGGCCGCGCGCCACCAGAATGCGCTCGAGCGCGCGGCCGGAAGCCAGCGCCTCGCGCACCGCATGTATGCCCGTGAGGGTGTCCATCTTGCTGCGTACGTTCAGCTTCGCGCTGGCGTCAGTCCATTGCCGCGCAGAATTCGATGATTCGCTGGCGGCAGCCTTTCACAGCCATACTCCACGAGAGACGCGCCGCGCCGTCCAGCAGCAGAATCACACGATCGAATTCACCTTCGCCGGAGCGTCCGGCTAGCGCAAGGCGCACGGGATGGAAGAGCTCCTGTCCCCGGCGGCCGGTGCGTTCTTTCAGCGCTGACACGATTTCCTTGTAGCGGTCGGAATTGACGTCCGCAGAATCGAGCACGAGCGAAGCGAGCACGCGCAACACGTGCCTCGCCCCCTCGCGCGCCATGACCGCCTGATTTCCGGGCTGAGCGAGAGCTTCGCGGGCATCGTAGTGAAAGACGCACTCCAGCAGGGCCTCAAGCGCGGCAGTATCCGCGGCCTGCGCTCCCAGCAGCTGCGCGGCTTCCGCCATCCACCGCTGCTGCTCGTCCGAAATTTCATCCGTGGACAGCCAGCCGCGGCGAACCGCGATCGTCCGGACTTCGCCTGGCGAAAAGAGCGAGGCATGGCGTTCCGCCTGCCCGATTTCGGAGGATGGAGCCATAACGAAAATCAGGATTCCAGCGTGGCGATGGCCTGCGCAGCGATGGCCTCTCCGCGGCCGACGGCGTCCACGCCTTCGTTCGTCTTCGCCTTCAGATGCACGCGATCTTCGCTGACGCCCAGTGCGCGCGCCAATGCCTGACGCATGGCCGGAAAATGCGGGCCCAACTTCGGCCGTTCGCAAATCACCACGGCGTCAATATGGGAGATTTTCAGTCCGCGGGAATCCACCAGCGTGCGGGCGTGCTCCAGAAACTTGAGGCTGGCAGCTCCCTTCCATTTCGGATCGGTATCGGGAAAATGCGTGCCGATGTCGCCTGCGCCCGCGGCGCCGAGCAGAGCGTCGCAGATGGCATGGGCCAGAACATCGCCATCGGAATGGCCCACGGGGCCCTTGTCGAACGGCACGGTAACGCCGCCAACGATCAGCGGGCGGCCTTCGGCCAGACGGTGGAGATCGTAGCCGATGCCGGAACGCGTCATGCGGGCTGGCGCTCCTGCTGGAGATAGAAACGCGCCAGCTCCAGGTCACCCGGCCGCGTAATCTTCAGATTCCGCTCCGAGCCGTGCACCACGCGCACCTCGTGGCCGAGCCGTTCGACCAGAGCAGCTTCATCGGAAGCGGTGATGCCGTCTGCGGCGGCGCGCGCGAAGGCTTCCTTGATCAGCGCTGTCCGAAACACCTGCGGAGTTTGCGCCATGACGATACGCTCGCGGTGAATGGTGGCGGTGATGAGAGCGACGTCTTTCGGAAGACTGGAGCGTTTGACTTCCTTGATCGTGTCTGTGGCCGGAACGCCGAGGATCGCGGCACCACAGTCCAGAGCCTGCTCAATCACCCGTTCGACGTGCTCGCGAGCAACGAGCGGACGCACCGCGTCGTGCACGAGGACGAGATCCGCATCCGTGGGGACTTCGGCGAGAGCGCGCGCCACCGATTCCTGGCGGGTGGCACCGCCGCGCAGCACGCGCACCGGGCGCGACAGCTTCTCCTGTCCGAGCCGGCGCTCCAACCCGGCAACTTCCTCCGGAAGCGTGGCGATGAAGAAATGCGTGAGCTGGCGCGATTCGGCCAAGCGGCGCAGCGTAAACACAACCAGCGGCAGGCCGTCGAGTTCGAGGAACTGCTTGGGCGGACCCGCGCCCATGCGCGTTCCGAGTCCTGCGGCCGGAAGAATGGCGGCGATTCGCATCGTCAGGGGCATAAGAGTCTAGCGCAACGGCAGCCGCAGAGAAAGAAATGAGCAGGAATTTCGGCGCAGCACCCGCCGCAGAATGCCCGGCTCAGGGCCGTCCGGACTCCGGAAACACGGGCCGCGGAGCGTGCTCGCTCGCGCCGCCGTCCGAAGACCGCGGCGGCATTTCCGAAGCGACGTGTGTGGCGGCAGGCGCGCCCGCGGGTGCGGGCTGCTGGCCGGTGCGGTCTTCGATCTTCCCGAAGATCATTTTTCCGGCGGTAGTCTGATGGACGGAGGTGACCACGATGTCGACGGCGCGATTGATGAGGCGGCGGCCACCATCCACCACAACCATGGTGCCGTCGTCCAGATACGCCACGCCCTGTCCGAATTCCTTGCCCTCGCGAAGGATGAAGACCTTCATGGGCTCGCCGGGCAGAACCACGGGCTTCAGGGCGTTGGCGAGCTGATTGATGTTCAGCACTTCGATGCCCTGAAGAGTAGCGACTTTATTGAGGTTGTAGTCGTTGGTGAGAATCTTGGCGTTGTAGCGCTTGGCGAGCTCGATGAGCTTCATGTCCACATCGGCGACTTGCGGGAAGTCATCGTCCGCAATCTCGATTTGCAGCTCCTCGCTCTTCTGCATGCGCTGGAGGATTTCCAGACCGCGGCGGCCGCGCTGGCGCTTGAGCGGATCGGCGGAGTCCGCGACCATCTGCAGTTCGCGCAGAACGAACTGGGGGACGAGCAAAGTGCCTTCCAGGAACTGGGCAGTACAGATATCCGCGATGCGGCCGTCAATAATGACGCTAGTGTCGAGAATCTTGCAGTGCTGCACTCCGCCCGGCTCGCTGCTAAACATGCCGCCGAAGGCGTCCAGGTTGAGCATGTCGCCCTTGGTGGCTCCGAGGGCGAGCCCGAGGTAGGTCATGACCAGAAGCGCGGTCACGCTAGTAAACGACCTCAGCACGACATCCATGGTGGTGTGCACAAGGACCAGGCTGATGAGCAGAGCGGCAAGCAGACCGGCGAGCGCTCCCACGGCGCCGCCAATCAGCCGGCGGAGCGTAACCTGCTCGAGCTGCATTTGAAACAGAACCGCCATGAGCGCAAGGCCGGCGCCCAACAACGCGGAGGCGGGGACGGAAAGGTCCATGGGCTGGAAATGGACGCAGGACAGCACGAAGATGACGAAGAGCACTCCTCGCAGCACCCAGACGCCCTGACGGCCGCGCGAGGCAGCCTCCTTCGCGTCATACTTCTTCAGAGTCGGGAGGGCCGGCGCTCCCGCGGAAACCGCGGAGGACGATGATGGACGAGCCATGTCAATGTTCCTTAACTTCGAGAGCGGCGGGTACGGAAAAGGATTGCGAAAAAATCATAGCCGCTGGGCCGCTCAAATTCACTTTCCTGCGGTCCGACCATTAAACCGCAAGTCCTACGCTACATTGGAAATAGTATAGCTCGTAGCGGTCCCGACACCATAGAAATCGGATGCTCCCCTACTGCTTGCCTGCCTGCCCCGAGGGGGCGTAGTGCCGGGGCACACGTTTGCCCAGCGAACAGAGGAGGTCCGAAGTGACGGTGCCGAGGGCGCGCGCCACACAGAAGGGATTGATGCGACGTCCGCCATCGGCGCCGAAAATGGTGACTACATCGCCCACGGATACGCCGGGAACATCCGTCACGTCGAGCATGCTGAGATCCATGGAGACCACACCGACGATGGGAACCTCCTGCCCGCGCACCAGGACGTGACCCTTGCCGGAAAGGCGGCGGACGACGCCATCGGCGTAGCCGGCGGGAATCACGGCAATCCGGGAAGGCCGGGTGGTGTGAAAGGTGGCGTTGTAACCGATGCCCTGCCCGGGCGGCACGTCGCGAATGCTGACAATCCGGGCGCGGAGGCTGAGCGCAGGCTGGAGCTGGATGCCGCGGCTGGCCGTTTCCGTGCGTTCGGCAGGATCGTAATTCTGGTGATAGCCGTAGAGCAGAGCGCCGGGACGAACCATATGAGCCCAGGAAGAGGGGCGCGAGGCCACGGCGGCGCTATTGGCCATGTGCAGCTCGCCGGGATCCACTCCCGCGCGGCGGAGGCGGCGAACGGCATCCGCAAAGGCTGCTTCCTGCTGCTCGGTCTGATGGACGGAGAAATCCTCGGACGAAGCGAAATGCGTGAACGTGGCAGCAAGCTTCAGATGGCGGCACTGAGCATAGCGTCGCACGAATTCCTCCGCATCGGCGGGCGCGATGCCGAGGCGGTTCATGCCCGTGTCGACTTTCAGATGGAAGGGGTGGCGGAATCGGGGCTTGCGCGATTTGCGCGCATGCGCCGCGGCGCTCGCCTCCAGCGCCGCGAGGTCGTCCATGCGATGGACGGCGGGCGAGAGGTTGTACTCGAAGAGAAACTTCGATTCGCCATCCCACCAGCCGGTGAGAACGAGAATCGGCTTGCGAATGCCGGCATCGCGGAGTTCGGCGCCTTCCGAGACGCAGGTGACGCCGAAAGCGGCGGCGCCGGCGCGTTCGAGCGCCTTCGCGACAGGAGGGCCGCCGTGGCCATAGGCGTCGGCCTTGACCACGGCCAGCACATTGCGGCCGCCGGTCCATTTGCGGATGGCGTGGAAATTCGCGGTAATGGCGTCGAGAGAAATTTCGGCCCAGACAGGTCTTCCATTGCGGGGGATGTGCTTGGCGGCGCTCATAAAATTCGTTCTCTTTCGATCTCGATCCGCTACGGCGGGTCGGCTCTGGATCGCAGCGCCGCGCTGGGTTCGGCTGTGCGAAATATCAGGATACTCCTGTGGATGCGGCGAGGGCGCGCCGCGTGGCCCGATGTGCCTTAGGGTAACCGGGGTGAGGGACAGGAGGCGGGAGGGCGGCGAGCC
>DATKNR010000030.1:0-71013 GCA_035541255.1 Patescibacteria group bacterium
ACGGCGGGAATGGGTGTGGTGGCGGCGCAGTCGAACGACTTTGTGTGCGCGGGATGCGGGCAACACCTGGAAGTAACTACGGGCAGCCGAGTGGTGGCGTCGGGCGTGGGCATTGTGGCCGGTTATTTTGCGCTGCGTGCGGCGCCGCCGGTGTATTCGACGCTGGGCTGGGCGGCTCCGGCGCTGTATGGGCTGCTGGCCTATGGGTGCGTCTCGGCGCTGCTGCTGATGACCACGGCGGACCTGCGGCTGATCCCCGCGCCGGCCCAGCCTGCCGCGGAGGAGGCGCCCGCGGGCCACGGAGGGCACCACTAACCGACTCGCAGATTAGGCCGCGGGCGAATACCGGCCGGGCGGACGTGGCGACTGCCTGCGATTCATCCCTAACCCGTGGGAATTCAGAGGGCTAACGGTACCACCCCCAAAGTACTATTGTCCGGCATCAGCCGCCCTTTCACACTGTGGGCGTATGGCTCGCTATGCCAACTTTCTCGGGCGGCGTGTCGAGGTTCACTACCGCGCCGGCGAGATTACGCTGCCCGCTACGGCTCTGCTCGTAGCGGATTCGGGCCGGTCCATCTTTCTGGAGGACCACTACGCCCTCCGCGGGCGGACGCAGACGTTCCGCTGGGAGATCCCCTACAGTTGCATCCTGCGAATCGAAGAGAGCCGCAAGCCCGGAAATCCGGCGCAGGAATTCAAGGCCGATCCGCCGATGCCGACGGAAGCTTCGACGGACCTGCGGTTGCTGCCCCTGCGCGATCCGATTGAAGAATCCTGACCGGAAGTTCCCTCTTACTGGATTTCATCCCGCCTTCACGCCGAACTCCTCCCTTTGCCCGCGAAAAGGCCAGCGGGTATAGTGGCGCTTCGCACGGGCTGTGGAGCGTGCTGGGCGGAGGAGTGAAATGACGACACGAGTGGGTTTCATCGGACTGGGGCTGATGGGCAAGCCGATGGGGCTGAATCTGCTGAAGGCGAAATTTCCGCTGACGGTGTGGAACCGGACGCGGGCGCGCACGGAGCCGCTGGCCGCCGCGGGCGCGACTGTGGGAGCGACGCCGCGCGAGGTGGCGGAACGCTCCGACGTGGTGATCACCATTGTGAGCGACCCGCCTGCGCTGGAGTCCGTGTTGTGGGGCGCGGACGGGGCGATGGACGGAATGAAGCGCGGGGGCCTGCTGATTGACTCGAGCACCGTCTCGCCGGCGCTGGCGCGGCGCGTGGCCGCCGATTGTGCGCAGCGCGGCATTGAATTTCTGGATGCGCCGGTGACGGGAGGAACGTGGGGAGCGGAAAAAGGCGAACTCGTCTTTATGATCGGGGGAAAAGCGGAAACCCTGGAGCGCGCGCGGCCCGTGTTCGAAGCCATGGGCAAACGATTTTTTCATCTGGGCGAAAATGGCGCGGGCCAGACGGTGAAGCTGGCGATGAACCTGATTCTCGCGCTCGAGGTGCAGGCGTTGTGCGAGGCGCTGGCGCTGGTAGCCGGCTCAGGCGTGCCGGGGCAGAAGCTGATTGAGGTGATGCAGGCGAGCATGGCGCGCGCGCCCGTGCTGGATGTGAAAGCTCCGCTGATCCTGGAGCACAAGTATGCGCCCAGCTTTCCGCTGCGTCTGATGCACAAAGACGTGGGCCTGGCGCTGGAACTGGGGAATCAGACGGGAGTGGCGCTGCCCGCGGCAGCCGCGGCGCGTGAGGTGTACAACTACGTGCTTGGCGCGGCGAAGGAAGACCTGGATTACGCCGCGATCGCGAAGTTCTGGGAGTCGCGCTGACCCGCTGGACTTACGGCTGGGCCGTTTCCGGGAAGTAGCACATGGGCAGGTCGCGCGAGGTGCGCAGGCCGGCGTTGGCTTCGAGCAGGACGGGTATCGCGTTGACGGCGATGGCCGCGGTGGCCAGATCGCCGTGGGTGCCGCCGGGCACGGTCAATGTGAGGCTCGGCACTCCCTTCAGCTCGATGGTATCGATGGAAGAGCCCGCGCCGACGTACATCTTCAGCTCCATGTGAATCTTGTCCTGGCCGTCCTCGATGCCGCGGGCAATCTGCTGAACGCCGGCCACCTGACCGGCCTCAACGGTGAGAAATTCGGTGACGACTCGTGCGGTGGCGATGACGGGCTCGATTTTCTCGATGATGTCGTCCAGTTCGTAGCCGAGGCCATCCGCGACCATGGCGACGGACTCGGGCAGGCCGTGATGCTTGAGGGTGCCCGCGGCGACTTGATTGCGAAATTCCTCGGGGTCGGTACCCGCGCCGATTTTTTTCTGGAGGGGTTCGCGGCGATTGGCGGCGTCGACCTGGCGCACGACGCGGACGGAGTCCACGCGCTGCGCGGCGGCGGCTGCGGTAAGGACGAGTTTGTCCATGATGAAGCCGGGGTTCACTCCGGTGCCCACGACGGCGACGCCCCATTCCTTCGCTTCGGCGTCGAGCTTGGCGCTGATTTCCGGATACTTGCGGAAGGGATAGGCGAGCTCCTCGCAGGTGGAGACGACACAGCAGCCTGCCTGGATGCACTCAAAGAGCTGACCGGCGACCTCCTTCAGATAGGAGGAGGTGCAGTGCATGACGAGATCGACGCCCTGGCCGAGCGCCTCGGCGGCATCCGCATATACCTTGATTCCCCAGGGAGCGTCGTCAGCTCCGACGAGTTCGCCGAGGTCTTTTCCCACCTTGGCGGGATCCATATCGATGGCCCCGGCGAGTTCCAGGGCATTTTTTGTGCGCATCAGCCGAACGATGGCGGCGCCGATTGGGCCGACACCATACTGCACCACACGAATTTTGCGCTTCGCCATGCTCTCCTCTGGATTGCGGGGCCGCGCCGGACTCTCCTCCGCGGTTGGCCCGAGAAATGAGCCCCTACGATATCGGATACCCCCCTCCTGTTCAACCCAAATCCGGGCAATTGCACGACTTGCCGCGTCCCGCGGGACACGCCATACTCAACACGCACGGCGGAACATGGATTGCCGCAGGGCGGAGCCCATCGCCACGGCGTCTGGCCGCCGGAGGAGGGAGTCGTGAGCCGCCAGAAGCTCCCGGAAACGGAAATCAGTGCAGCGCTCGCCGGACTGCAAGGATGGAGCTACCGAAGTGGAAAGCTGCACCGGGAATTCACGTTTGAGAATTTTGTGCAGGCCTGGGGATTCATGTCCAGTTGCGCGCTGGTGGCGGAGGCAATGAACCACCACCCGGATTGGTCCAATGTGTGGAACCGCGTGAGTGTGGACCTCGCGACGCACGACGCCGGCGGGATTACGCAGAACGACATCGAACTGGCCCGCCGCATGAACCAGATTCACGGGAAGTGACTACGGGAAGTGAATCCGAATTGAACGGCGCGAAGAAGGGCCGAGGCTGGAAGTCCATCGGAGCGCTCACACGCCTTGCCGTCGGCCTGGGTATCCTGGCGCTGCTGTTCGTCCTGCTCCCCCGCGAGCGTATCTGGACCGCCATCCGCAGCATCCCCCCGTCACTGTGGCTGATGGTGCTGGCGGGCTATCTGGCGGCGCATTTCCTGGGAGCAATGAAGTACCGGATGATGGTGAATCTGGGCGGGGCGGAGCTCAGCTTTCCGCAGGCTGCGCAATGTTATTTTGGCGGCCTGTTTGGAACCCTTTTTCTTCCCTCCATAGTGGGCGGCGATGTGGTGCGCGTGGGCGTGGGACTGCGCATGGCGCGACATCGGGCGGGCTTCCTTCTGGGAAGCCTGATGGACCGGCTGATGGACATCCTGGCCCTGGTGTTGATGATCTCAGCGGCGATCCTCCTGCTTCCCGGCGAGCTGGAGCCGCGCAGCCGGCGCATGTTTCTGCTGTCAGTGGGCGGAGTAGTCCTTGCGTTTCTGGCGGCAACGGCTGCGCTGGCCGCGCTCCCCGTGGGACGTTTCTCGATGCGCTTGCGCCGGAAACTTGTGCGGCTGCGGCAGGCGGGACGTTCGATGCAGCAGCGGCCGCAGGTGGTGGTGGCGGCGCTGGCGGGCGGAGTGGTGGTGCAATCGTCATTTGTGCTGCTGACGGCGGTGCTGGGCGAAGCCTGCGGATTGCATCTGCGGGTGCGCGTGTGGTTCCTGGCCTGGCCGCTGGCCAAACTGGCCGCGCTTGTGCCGCTCTCGCAGGGAGGGCTGGGTGTGCGGGAAGCGGCGCTGGCCGCGGTGTTGCTGCCGTTTGGGGCGCCCGCCGCCCTCACTGTGGCCGTGGGCCTCGTGTGGCAGACGCAGATTTATGCCGGCGGACTGATCTCCGGACTGATCGGTCTTGCCGCCCGGCGGATTTCCGGCCGCGTTCCGCGGCAGGAAGACGGAGTGGCTGCGGCACGATTGAAATCGGAGGGACAGCTGTAGGACCTGTCCGGCCGGACAGAAGGCTTTACTTGAGAGCAACGGCGAACAGCTCAGCCAGCTTTTGAAATGCACGTTCCGCCTGAGGTTCGTTGTAGGCGCGGCTATCGGGAACAGTCCAGCCGTGCAAAGCGCCCGCGTAGGTCTCACTAACGAAGCAGCCGCCCCAGGAACGGAGCTCAACCTCGAGTTTCGCAATGGCTTCGGCGGGCATGGTGCGATCCGCGTCGGCGTGCGCGAAGTAGAGTCGCGCCTTCACTCGCGGCAGCACCGAGTGCGGACTGGCGGGCGCGTCCGTGGCCAGCCCGCCACCGTGAAACGACGCGGCTGCGGCAATCCGATCCGGGCGGGCCGCGGCCGCGCGGAGCGCCATACTGCCGGTGAAGCAGTAGCCCACCACCCCCATGCCTCCGGGCCGCACGATGGACTGTCCGGCGAGGAAATCCACGTAGGCGGACGCATCGTCTTCCATGGCACCGGGCGTGAGCGGGGCCGCGAGTTCGCGGATCCGATTCATCGTCTTCTCATTCCTGATGTCGGCCGGAAGATGGAAGAGCGGGGGTTTGCCCGCGCGGTAGAAAATGTTGGGCTGCAGGACGCAATATCCTGAGGCCGCGAGCCGAGCAGCCATGCTGCTGGCCGCGGAACGAATTCCGAAGATGTCCGTAAGATGAAGGACGCCAGGCCAGGGCCCCGCACCCACGGGCGAGAAGAGCAGGCCGCCCGCGACGCCCTCCGCGGCGGGAATTTCCACGGATTGTTCATTCACCTGCATGCCGGGCCTCCGGACGGAGAATCCACCCTGCGGCATTCAGCCACGGGGATTTCCCCTGGTGCGGAAGATTCGGCGCGCGCCGTTCAGGTTGCGTTTTTCTTCCTGTAGTCCGCCAGAACGCTGGTGAAGCGGTCGAGGTCCGCGGGGCTGTTGTAGATGTGCGTGCTGATGCGGAGGCGGGAGGGAGAGGTGCCGCGGCAGCGCATCTTTTGCTCCGTATAAGCCCACTTCTCGAACTTCATGCGGTCGAAGCCGGGGAAATCCACGGAGCAGATGCCCGCGGTGAACTCTTCTCCAGGGGCAGACTGGAGCACTGCGCCGGGCATCGCGCCCACGGAGGCCTTGACGCGGGCGTGCAACTGCCGGATTCGGCGTTCAATGCGCTCCGGTCCAATCGTCTGCCAGAACTGAATGGCGCCCATCAGGCCGGCGAGAATGCACACGCTGGTGCTGCCGAACTGCATGAGCCGCGCAGCGTGGTTTTTGTAATCATCCCATCCACCGGTGACGACGGTGCCCCACAACTGGTCGCTCGCCCCTTCACGGATGTAGAGGATGCCGATGCCCTTGGGCGACAGCAGCCATTTGTGGGGCGTGGTGATGTAGAAGTCACATCCGATGTCGTGCAGGCGGATGGGAAGCTGGCCGATCACGTGGGCGCCGTCGATGAACGACAAAATGTAATTCTGGCGCGCCCAGGCGCAGAGCTCGCGAACGGGGAGCACGGTGCCCGTCATCGTGGTGATGTGGCTGGCCATCACCACGCGCGTCCGCGGAGTGCGGGCGGCTTCAAACAGATCCAGGATCTGCTGTTTTGTGGCGGGCGGCTTTGGGAGCGTCACTTCACGCACGACGACCCCGTACCGTTTCTGTTTCAGCAGCCAGGGGCTCTTCCCGCTGCCGTGCTCTTCATCCGTGTAGATCACCTCGTCGCCCGGCTTCAGGTCCAGACCGTTGGCGATGTAGTTGAGCCCTTCGGTGGCGTTGCGCACGAGCGCGATCTCATCCATTTTCGCGCCGACAAAATCCGCGACCGGCTTGCGGTACTCATCCCACGGTCCATAGCCCCAGAGCGGGTACTGCTCCGGGTCGTCGGACGATTCCATCTGTTCTTCCTTCAGGATGCTCTCGAAGTAGGCGCGAAGCACGGGCAGGGGGCACGAGCCATTGGTTCCGTTATTGAGGTAGATAAAACCGGGACGGAAGGTCCACTGCTTTTGCAGATCCGCCCAATAGGCTTCCGGATCGCGGGCGAAGAGGGAATCGGCAGGCATGGCGGGCTGAGGCCGGCACAGAAACTGTTCAATGAGACCCTCCGGCTGCACATCGGCATTGGAGGCAGGAGAGCGGCGCGTTGGCGCGTTGATTCCGCTCCAACCGAGCGGCGGCACGACCGCAGCAGCTCCCAGAAATCCCAGCAATTCGCGACGATTCATCATGGAATCCCCCCGGCGAACAGCCGCGAGGGCGCGGGGCGGCGCTCGTCCGCGGCGGAGCATAACAGAACTTCGGCGCTGCGTCAGTGCCGGCGAAAGGAATTTCAGGATGCGGCGGCGCGTCGCTGGCGATGGAAGGATTCCAGCTCAGTGTTGGCGCGCACGATGGTTTCGAGTTTGGCGATTACGCGTTCGAGCTGCGCGCCAGGGATCGAGAAATACATCTCATCATCGCGCAGGCCGGTGTAGACGCGGTTGCCGATGCAGCCGGCACTGGCCGCAGCCTGTCCATGGTCCGCAGTGACGGGGATGAACGCGCACGTGGGACGTCCCATCACTCCTTCATGAACCGGAGCGCCGGCTGCCGCCGCGGCTTCCGCGAGCAACATGATGGCGCGCGCGTTGCCGCGAACCAGCACCGCGTCCGGCGGGAAGGTGGCCGCATCGAGCGGGGCGTATGACGCAATCTTCATAGGCTTGCGCCGCTGGGGAATCTGCGGAATCTCCTCCATCCGGATGTATTCGAGCTGCACCATGGTGCCGACCATCCCTTCGAGCTCCTTCTGTTTCTCGGGCGGCATAGGGACGTTGTGCGTGTGGGAACCCACCGGACAACCCCAATGGTCCTGAGCCTCCGTATAGAACGACCGGCCCTCGGCCGCGAGCTTCCAGTAGCTGCATCCGGAGGCGGCGGACTTATCAATGCGCGTGAGGCCAGCCGGCGGCGCATCCGAAAAGGCGACTGCCACGGGACGGCTCTCGAGGTGCAGAAGCGCGGCCAGGCGCGAAGAAGACGCAGGGGCATTCATAAAATTCTCCTTACTCGCGCCGCCCGCAGGGGGTGGGTTCGCATCCCGCAGCAGCGCGAGGCACGCCGGAGTATAGCGGAACATGGCCCGGACCGCGAAATTCCACGGTGCTGCTATGATTCAGCTTTTCCGCAGGCAGAAAGCGCGGGGCAGCCGCGCGCAGGAGGGACTGTGAAGAGAAGCCGCCTCAGGAAGCATCCGTCAGCATCGATTCGTTTTCTTCTGGAAGCGCTCGACCAGGCCTACGATCAGCAGGCTTGGCACGGCACCAACTTGCGAGGCAGCTTGCGCGGACTGACGTGGGCTGAAGCGCTTTGGCGCCCCGCGCCGGGGCGGCACAACATGTGGGAAGAGGTGTTGCACGCAGCTTATTGGAAATACTCCGTCCGCCAGCGACTGACGGGCGGAAAGCGGGGAACGTTTCCATTGAAAGGGAGCAACTGGTTTCCTTCTCCCGCATCGCCCGCCGGAACAGCTGAGTGGAATCAGGCATTGCGGTTGCTCAAAGAATCCCACCATTCGCTGCGGCAGGCGGTTTCGGAGTTTCCGGTGGCGCAGATCGAACGGCGCTTGCCTGGCTCGAAGTGGTCAGCGTTTGACCTCATTGTGGGTGCAGCCTTTCACGATATCTATCACGCCGGTCAGATCCAGCTTCTCAAGCGGCTCCAGAAAAACTCGACGTGAGCGCCCGCGCTGCGTTTTCGTGGGACCTCCGGATTTCACCCGTTGCAGGAATCCGATCCGGGTGCAGCGTCATGGCAGTTCCGCGACGCGCCTCATCCCGTCTAAATTTCATCTAAACCGCCGGAGTACGGCCTATGCCCAAGGCCACGCCACCTAGAAGGAGCAGTGCGAGGAATTTTTCCTGCAAGAAAAGGAAGATCCCGCTTCCGGGGCCTGCGAGGCGGGGCTTGCACCTCACGAATTCTGGTAGGTATCTACAAAAAAACGAATATGGAAGTGCAACCGTAGATGTTTCCATCTCAACCATACCGCATAAGATTTCGTCACTTTGAGTGAACGCGCGCAGCGGTTCTTGCGTCTAAGTGTTTAGAGAAGTTTTTCCCGGCATCGCCGTCTTCGTCCCCAGGGCGCGCAGATTGCACATGTGGAGGGGTGGTTCCTATGGACGGATTTGCCGGCAATGCCCCCGCTCATCTCGAAGACCCAGATCAGTCCGCGAGCGCAGAGGACGACCAAGACGCCGAGCGGAAAATCCCGAATTCGGGCCGCGTCCGCTTTGGGGCGTTTGAAGCGAACCTGCGTACCCGGAAGCTATACCGCGGAAATGAAGTTGTCCGACTGCAGGAAAAGCCCTTCCAGGTGCTGACCGCTCTGCTCGAAAGGGCGGGCTCCGTGGTGACACGCGAGGAGATCCGCGCCCGCGTGTGGCCGGATGACGATTATCTAGATTTCGATGGCAACCTGAATACGGCGCTCAACAAACTCCGGCGCGCTCTGGGCGATCTGCGCGAGCAGCCCGCTTTTATCCGCACGATTCCGCGCACGGGATATCTCTTCATCGCGCCCGTCGCGGTACTGCCTGAAGAAGTCGCCGCGGAGAGTTCCGTTGAACTCTCCGAGCCCACCGCTCCCATTCCGCCGCCGGAGAAGACCATGGAGACTTCGGCGGTCGCCGAGGCGCGGCACAGCGCGGTCCGCTGGACTTATTTGGCGCTCGGCGTTTTGCTGTGCGGGCTGGGGGCCCTGACGCTACGTTTTCTGTGGCCCTATTCATCATGGGCATCGCGTCCGGTTACGGGAAGGGCGGTGCTGCTCGTGCTGCCGATAGAGAGTCCCGGAGGAGATTCCTCCAGCGCCGATTTTGCCGATGGGCTTTCCGACGCGTTGATTACGCGAATGTCCGGCGTCAATTCCAAGGACCTGGGAGTGATTGCGCGGACCACGGCGGCGCAATACCGCAACGCGCACAAGACGGCTGAACAAATCGGGCGCGAGCTGCACGTGGATTATCTGCTGGAGGGCACGGTCCGGCGGGACGCGCAGCGCGAGCGCGTGTTTCTGTGGCTGGTGCGCACGAGCGATCAGGCTCCCGTCTGGGCGGAGACGTATGACCGGGGCGCGCAGGGAGCACTCTCCGCGGAGGATGAGATCTCCGCGCACGTTGCCGAGATCCTGGGAGCGAAATTCTTCGGCGGCACGGCCGGGGCCGCATTGCAGCCCGCGGGTTTGAATCCGGAAGCGCGTGAGGATTACCTGAGAGGCCGCTACTTCTGGAATCGACTGGCCGCTTCCGACCTGGAGAAAGCGCTGAGCCTCTACCAATCCGCGATCCGAAAAGAGCCGGCCTATGCCGAAGCTTACGTGGGAGTTGCGGAGACGTATGCGATGCTGGCGGATCAGACGGTGCGCGTCCCGGAACAGATGTTCCGCGCGGCGCGCGAAGCGGCGCAGACAGCGCTGGAACACGATCCCGCACTCTCCGAGGCGCATGCCGTGCTTGGGGCGGTGGCCTGGCAATACGATCACGATTGGGCCCGTGCCGATGCCGAGTTCGCCCGGGCGATCCATCTTTCGCCTTCCGACGCCACCGCGCGTCAATGGCACGGCGACTACCTGGCGGCGCTGGGACGCTTCGCGGAGGCGAACCGCGAGATGGAGGCGGCGCACCAACTGGACCCGCTCTCCCGGGTGATCACCACGGATCAGGGCTACACGTACTATCTGGCGCGCGACTATTCCCGTGCGGTCACCGCGTTCCGCGCAGCGCTCGAGCTGGACCCCAGCTTTTATGGCGCGCACATTTACCTGGCCTGGACCCGCATGCAGCAGGGGAATGGGAAGGAAGCCGCCGAGGAATGGTCCAGCCTGATGGATCTCCGGCACTCCCCATCCGAGCTTTCCGATTCCTTCCGGCGGGCGGCGGCGAAAGGCGATACGAAAGCCATGAACCGCTGGATCCTGGAGCGACAGCTGAAGCGGCGGGAGACCGGGTACAGCTCCGCGTGGCGCATCGCCACCGGCTACGCGGCGCTGGGAGAGAAGGACAAAGCGTTTGAGTGGATGGAGAAGGCGATCGAAGAGCACGATCCGGAAATTGCCCGGCTTCGCGTGGATCCCATGATGGATCCGCTGCGAAGCGATCCACGCTTCCAGGATTTTCTGGCGCGGCTGAACCTGCGCTGATCATCCGCAGAACTGCGGCCCGTGCTATGCTCGCGGCTCGCCTCGAACGTTGCGAGGCGGCGAGGGGGAATGGTCCGCCGCGCACTCCTGGCCAGCCTGATTCTCGCGGCTGCGCCGTTCCTGTTGCTGCCTTCGTTCGCTCCCGTCGGGAGCGCTGGTCCCTCCGGCCGCTTGGAAAAGCGCGATGTGATGATCCCGATGCGCGACGGGGTGAAGCTGCACACCGAGATTTATTCTCCGCGTGGGACGCACGAGCCGCTGCCTATTCTCCTGGTGCGCACACCGTACGGGACAGGCGACGACGTGTTCGGCAATTCCCGGCAACTCGGCACGTATTCCGAAATTCTTGCCGACGGTTACCTCTTCGTGATTCAGGACATACGCGGCCGGTTCGGTTCCGAAGGGGAATTCGTGATGCTCCGGCCGCCGCGCGACAGGAGCGACGCGAAGGCCATCGACGAGAGCACGGATGCGTACGACACGGTGGACTGGCTGGTGAAACACGTATGGGGCAACAACGGGCGCGTGGGAATCACCGGAATTTCCTACCCCGGCTGGCTGGCGGAGATGGCTGCCCTCGATCCCCATCCGGCGGTGCGCGCCGTGTCCGAACAGGCATCGATCGCCGACATGTTTCTGGGAGACGACTTCCACCACAACGGGGCGTTCCGGCTGAGCTACGGATTCGAGTACAGCGCCATGCTGGAAACCACGAAGCGAAATTACGATTTTTCCTTCGACCAGGACGACACGTACTACTGGTATCTGACGCTCGGCCCGCTCTCCAATGCCAATGCGAAATATTTTCACGGGAAGCTTCCCACCTGGAACAATTTCATTGCGCATCCGAATTACGACGAATTCTGGAAAAAGCAGTCGCTGCTCAGCTACGTGGGCGAGCCGAAAGTTCCCAATCTGAACGTAGCCGGGTGGTGGGACCAGGAGGATTTCTACGGGCCGATGGAGATTTACCAGCTGCAGGAAAAATACGATCCTCACCACTGGAATTTTCTGATCGCCGGCCCATGGAATCACGGCGGCTGGGCGCACGGCGACGGCGCCACGCTTGGCCCCGTGGAGTTCGGAAGCGATACGGCGCGTGACTTCCGGCGAGAGATTCAAGCTCCCTGGTTCGGCTACTGGCTGAAAGGGAAAGGTTCGCTGCCATTTGCCGAAGTGCGCGCGTTCCAGACCGGGTCGAACCGGTGGATTTCCTACGACGCGTGGCCGCCGGGCGATTCCGTTGCACGCGACGTGTATTTTCGCGAGGACGGAGGTCTCTCCTTTGAGCCGCCGGCCGGCACCGGCGAGGATGGATTCGATTCCTATGTGTCTGACCCGGCGGATCCAGTGCCGTATCGCCGCCGTCCGATACTTCCCACGTATCAGGGTCCGGGCTGGACCACCTGGCAACTGGAGGATCAGCGCTTCGTGGAACATCGGCCCGACGTGCGGACCTGGAAATCGGCGCCGTTGGCGGAGGATCTGGCCATTGCCGGCGATATTGTGGCCTGCCTCTATGCCTCCACCACGGGAACCGACAGTGACTGGATTGTGAAGCTGATCGACGCCTACCCGTCCGACAATGCTCCCGACCACGAGATGGACGGCTACGAATTGATGATTGCCGACGAGGTGCTCCGCGGGCGGTTCCGCAACAGCTTGGAGAAGCCAGAGCCGGTGACGCCTGGAGAAATCGCGGAATACCGGATCGACCTGCACACCCACGATCACGTGTTTCTTCGTAGTCACCGGCTGATGGTGCAGGTGCAGAGCACGTGGTTTCCGCTGATCGACAGAAACCCGCAGAAATACGTTGCCAATATTTTTCTGGCCGGCACGGGCGATTATCAGCGCGCCACACAGCGCGTCTACCGCAACCGGCGGTATGCTTCTCACATCGAACTGCCGGTTGCACCGCGCTGATCCACACATGCGGCATGGCCCGCACGGAGGAAGAGCGAAATGAAATACGCACGCTGGAAGGACGTGGAACTCGAGCACCTGAATCCACAGATCGACCGGCAAATGGTGGTCGGGGATCAGATCATGGTGGCGCGCGTGCTACTGGCCAAAGGGGCTCATGTGCCGATGCACAGCCATCAAAACGAGCAGGTGACGTACATACTGGAAGGCGCGCTTAAGTTCGCCATCGACGGAAAGGAGATCACGGTCCGGGCGGGCGAGGTTCTGTGCATTCCATCGAACATGCCGCACGAGGCCTGGGCCGTGGAGGATACGGTGGATCTGGACGTGTTCACGCCGCCGAGGGCCGATTGGCTTTCAAAGAACGACGCGTATCTTCGCGGCGGGAAGTAGGAGGTAGCGGCAGGCCTGGAGCAGGCAACGCAGAGCCGCCCGCGGCGTCTAAAGGGTAATAAACCCGAGAGGAAGACCATGGAAAAACACACGGAAAACGCATCGAAACCAAGCCATAGCGCGGCCACGGAGAAGGCTATGTTCGGCGCCGGATGCTTTTGGGGCGTGGAATCGGCGTTTCGCGCCGTCCCGGGCGTGACGCAGACCAGCGTGGGCTACTCCGGCGGAAATTTTGCGAACCCCACGTACCAGGATGTGTGCTCGCACCGCACGGGTCACGCCGAGGTGGTGCTTGTGGAGTTCGATCCCGCGAAGGTGAACTACGATCAATTGCTCAACGCCTTCTGGGAATCTCATGACCCGACACAGATGAATCGCCAGGGACCGGACGTCGGCACGCAGTACCGCTCCGCAATTTTCTATTTCACCCCGCAGCAAGAGGCCGCAGCACGCGCTTCGAAGCAGCGCCTGGAAGCCAGCGGAAAACTCCGCCGCCCCATCGCCACGGAGATTACGCCCGCCGGGGAGTTCTGGCGCGCAGAGGAATATCACCAGCAGTACTTCGAAAAGCGCGGAATCGCGAGCTGCCACATCTGAGTGGCAGGCCAGCCACTTGGAGGTACTCCAGCGCTGCGAGGCCGAAACGCTCGACGCAGGCGCGTGTTACATTGTGTAGAGCTTCGGCATGAGTCCGGCATCCATTTTTGCTGAGCAACCGCGGCCTTTCCGCTGGCTCGACCTGCTGCTGCTGTTGTTCCTGGCCGGACTGGCCATCGCGGACCCCGTAAACGAACCGCATAAACAAATCATCCTGCTGGCCATCGCACTCTCCCAGTGGGTGGAGGGACGGCTGGTAGCGTGGCAGCCAATGCGCGGCCCCGCATACAGCGTGCTCATTAAGATTCTTCTTTCCACACTGCTTCTGGACCACACCAGCGCTCTCGGCATCAATAGCAGCTACTACCCGATTTATTATCTGCCGGTGGTGACTGCGGCCGTTTACTTCGGCCCGCTGGGCACACTGCTTTGGACCACGCTGGCTTCGGCGGCGTATTGCTCGTACCTCTATCCCGCGCTTCAGGAGTACGAGCTGACCCGCAGCGGAATTACGGAGCTCGCCCTGCGCATCCTGTTTTTCTACATCCTGGGGTTGCTGGTCAACCGCTTCGCGGTGGACCGGCGCCGACAGACCGAGCAGTACCGCAGGTTGGCCACGGAACTTGCCGAGACGAATCTGCAACTTGAGCAGGCGCAGGCCGACGCGCGACGTTCGGAACGGCTGGCCGCTCTTGGCCAGCTTTCCGCCGGGCTGGCTCACGAAATCCGCAATCCACTTGGCATCATCAAGGGCTCGGCGGAGATGCTCTCGCGCAAACTATCTTCCAGCGATCCGCTGACCGGAGAGCTGGCCGGATACATCTCAGGCGAGGTGAACCGGCTGAACGGCCTTGTGGCGCGATTCCTGGATTTTGCGCGACCTCTGCGGCTTGAACGCCGCGCGGTGGACGTCGCGCCCATTATCGAACGCGCCCTCAAGTCGGCTCGCGAACAGTATCCCGCCGCACCCGTGCGCATCGAACGGGACTTTCCGCCGGCCGGGCTGCAATTGCCGCTGGACGAGGCCATGGCCGAGCAAGTATTTCTGAATCTGGCGGTGAATGCGATCGAAGCGATGGGAGAAGCCGGCGGCACACTACGCGTTGCGATGCATCCCGTCGCATGCGAAGGCAAAGCATACGGCGAGATTGAATTTCGCGACACCGGACCGGGAGTCCCGGAAGGCATGCGCGAGCAAGTCTTCAACCCCTTTGTGACCACGAAGAGGACCGGTATCGGACTGGGACTTTCGATTGTCTCGAAAATTGTGGATGAGCATGGTGGCACGATCCATCTGGAGACCTCGCCCCAGGGCGGCGCCTGCTTCCGTATGCGATTTCCGGTGGAGACCCTGGCCGCAAAGGAACCGGAAGTCAGCGAGACAACGCGCAAGGACGGACATCCCCACCAGGGCGGGCAGGCCGAAAGCGAAGCGGCCAGGACGGCAGGATGAAAACCACTCTCCTGATCGTGGAAGACGAAGCGCCGATGCGCCGCCTGCTGGAACTGAGCCTGGGCGAAGAAGGCTACAACACGCAGTCGGTGGAAACAGCCGAAGCCGGCTTGAAGCTCCTCCAGGCGGGCAACGTGGACCTGGTTCTCACCGACCTGAAGTTGCCGGGCATGAGCGGCCTCGAATTGCTCGAAGCCGGCCGCCACCTCCGCGCCGACCTGCCGTTCATCGTAATGACCGCGTACGGAACTGTGGAAAGCGCGGTGGAAGCCATGAAGGCCGGCGCCAACGATTATGTGCTCAAGCCCTTTTCACTCGACGAAATCAAACTTGTCGTGCGACGCACGCTGGACGTGCGCCGGCTGCGGGAGGAAAACCGCGACCTCCGCGAGGCGCTGGGCAAGCGGTACGATCTCCCCGGAATCGTGGCGCAAAGTCCGAAAATGCAGGAAGCGCTCGGAATGGTGGAGCGAGTGGCGCAAACGAATTCCACGGTGCTGATCTGCGGCGAGAGCGGGGTGGGCAAGGACCTGATTGCGCGCGCCATTCACCAGCGCTCCCGCCGCTCGCGCGGCCCTTTCCTGAAAATCAATTCGACCGCCATTCCCGAAAACCTGCTCGAGAGCGAGCTGTTTGGCTACGAGAAGGGCGCGTTTACCGGGGCGGCCTCAAGCAAGCCGGGAAAATTCGAACTTGCGGACGGAGGCACGCTGTTCCTTGATGAGATTGGGGACGTTCCTCCGCCGGTTCAGGTGAAATTGCTGCGCGTGCTGCAGGAGCGCGAATTCGAACGCCTGGGCGGCACGCGAACGGTGAAGGTGGATGTGCGGCTTGTCGCCGCCACCAACCGCGATCTTCGCGCGGCGCTCGAAGAGGGCACCTTTCGAGAAGATCTGTACTACCGCCTGAACGTGGTGCCCATCAACCTTCCTCCCCTGCGCGAGCACAAGGAGGACATCCCCGCGCTTGCCGCTCTCTTCCTTCGCAAGTGCTGCGAGTCATCCGGCAAGAAAATTGACGGCATCAGCCCCACGGCGATGGAACGGCTGACGCAATTCCACTGGCCGGGCAACGTGCGCGAACTGGAAAACGTAATCGAACGCGCGGTGGCCCTCTCGCAAGGAAACGTGCTGGAGCCGGCGGACATCCTTCTTGATGAGCCCGCGCAAAAACCGGCCGCCGGCGCCTCCGATGCGCCTTTTCTACCGGAGGGATTGACCCTGGAACAGTGGGAAGACGAGATGATTCGAGAGGCGATGCGCCGCGCCAATGGAAACAAGAGCCAGGCCGCACGATTGCTCGGCCTTTCCCGCAATGCTCTACGCTACCGCCTCTCCAAGCTCGGCTTCGCCGTAGAAGCAGAAGAATAGGCGCGAGTTCTCGAGAAGAGCCGGACCTCGGCCGGGAATCCACGGAGCACAGCGGCGGGCGCGATAGCCGGCCCGCCCCTGTGCTCCACGGGATGGATTACTTCTTCTCTTCTTCAGCGGGGGCGATCGGTGGAATGTGCGCCTTGTCGATCTCCGCGTTGAGCGCCGCCAGGTCTTTTTCCTTGATCTCCCGCCAGGCCGCCAGCTGGACGTTCAAGCGGTCGAGCAAAGTCTTGTACACGACCTCGCTCTGTGCTGTCGGGGCGGTATCCGCGCTCTCCACGGTTTCGCGAACGGCCATGAGCTGATCGGCCGTCTGGATCGGATAGTTCAGCGGGTCTTCGTTGCTCTTCGATTTCGGCTGGATAATCTTTTCTTCCACGCCGCTCATCTTCTTTTCCAGGGCTTTGGCCGCATCCACGATGGACTTGTGGTTTTCGTCGGAGCCCAGCCGCTTTTCGAGCGCGGTGAGCTGGGCGCGGACGCTGCGGATCTGGTTCACGGCTTCGTGGCCCTCGCTCACGCTTGCCGCAATCTTACTGGCGAGTTCGAACTGCTTTTCGAAGTCGGCCTGAGAAGTGCTCACCCGCGGGTCTTTGCGGAGTTCCACGGGGGCGGAATACGTCTTTCCCGCCACGGTGAGCTTGACCTGATACGTCCCCGGTGCGACCGTCGCGCCCACCGGGCGCCCGCCCCAGGAGACAGCGCCGGGCACTCTGGCCGGCGGTTCGGTCCGCAGGTCCCATACGAAGCGGTTCACGCCTTTTTCGGTGGCCAGTGTGTCGCCGGCGCCGCCCAACTGCGGGAACTCCTGCTCCTCTTCGGCGGCGTGCTCCTTCTTGCTGGAGAATTTGCGGACCAGTTTTCCCTGCGCGTTGTAAAACTCCAGAGTGACGGCGTCTTTCGGCTTGTCCTTCAGGGAGTAGAAGACCACCACACCGGAGGGCGGATTGAAGCCCACGGGCACGCCGGTAACGATAAAGAATCCGGGACCCGGGAGGCGGTACGCCGTGGACGGCTGGAACAGATGCGCTTCCTCCTCCTGCGTGGCAGCGGTCATCTGGCGGAGCGGCGAAATGTCGTCGAGCGACCAGAAGGACCGGCCGTGGGTGGCGACGATGAGCGCGTCGTCTTTGATCACCAGATCATGAATCGGTGTCTCCGGCAGGTTCAGCCGCAGGGATTGCCAGTGTGCGCCATCATCGAACGAGACGTAGGCTCCCGTTTCAGTCCCCGCAAACAGCAGACCCGCGCGCTTGGGGTCTTCCCGGACGGCGTGGACATAGGCCGTGTCTGGAATTCCGTTGGTCAGCTTGGTCCATGTCTTGCCGAAATCGGAGGTCTTGAAGATATAGGGACGAAAGTCGTCAAGTCTGTGCCGGTCGATGGCGACGTATGCCGTACCGGCCGAGCGCGGTGAGGGTTCAATCAGGCTCACTGTGCTCCAGTCGCCGAAGTCCTTCGAGGTGACGTTGGTCCAGTGCTGCCCGCCATCGCGTGTCAGGTGCACGAGCCCGTCGTCCGAGCCGGCCCAGATTACGCCTTTCTCCACAGGAGATTCCGCGATCGTAAACACCGTGTCGTAGTACTCCACGCTGGTGTTGTCCTGCGTGAGGGGACCGCCGGAGGACTGTTGTTTGGATTTGTCGTTCCTCGTCAGGTCGGGACTGATCTGGGTCCAGCTCATTCCCCCGTCGGTGGTTTTGAAGACAGCCTCTCCTCCGAAATACAGTGCGCCAGGATCATTGGCCGACATCATGATCGGCGCAGTCCACTGGAAACGATGCACCAAGTCCGCCGCGCCGGCGCCCATGGGATTCAGCGGCCAGGGGGAGATATCCTGCTCCTGGCTGTTCTTCTGATTGTAGCGGGTGATCAGGCCATCGTAAGAACCGGCGTACACGATATTCGAATCCTGCGGGTCCGGAACCACATAGCCGGATTCCCCCCCGCCGACGGCGTGCCAGGATGGCCGGTCAATGACTCCGGAGTCGGAGCGCGAGGCGATGCCGATGGTGGAGTTGTCCTGCTGCGCGCCGTAGATGTGATAGGGAAAGTCATTGTCCACGGCGACGTGATAAAACTGGGCAGTGGGCTGGTTGAGCTGCGTGGACCAGGACTTCCCACCGTCGGAAGAGATCGTAGCTCCCCCGTCGTTTCCGTTGATCATCCGCTTCGGATTGGTCGGATCGATCCACAGCCCGTGATTATCGCCGTGAGGGGCGCGCACAAAGCTGAATGACTTGCCACCGTCGACCGACCGGTAGATCGCCGTATTCAGGACGTACAGAGTGTCCGCGTTCGCCGGATCGGCAAAGATGTGATGGAAATACCAGGCCCGCTGCGTGTAGCGGTGATCACCATTCACCAGATGCCAGCTCTCGCCTGCATCATCGCTCCGGTAAATCCCGCCTTTCTGCGCTTCGATGATCGCGTAGACCCGGTTGCTGTCCGCGCCCGACACGGAGACGCCGATTCTTCCGAGAACTCCTTCGGGCAATCCGTGGCCTTCGAGGTGTTTCCAGGTGTCTCCGCCGTCGGCGGAGCGATACAGCCCGCTGCCGGGGCCACCACTGGTCATCCCCCAAGGGGTGCGATTTGCCTCCCAGAGCGCCGCGAACAGGATGTGCGAGTTGTGGGGATCAAAATCGAGATCGATGGCTCCCGTCTTATTGTCCTTGTAAAGGATCCGCTGCCAAGTCTTGCCGCCGTCCGCGCTGCGGTAGACGCCCCGCATTTCGTTTGTGCCGTAAGCGTGGCCGAACGCCGCAACGTAGACCAGATTCGGATCGGTCGGGCTGACCAGGATTTTCGCGATGTGCCGCGAATCTTCCAGCCCGATGTGAGCCCACGTCTTTCCCCCGTCCACGCTGCGGTACATTCCGTCGCCAAAAGAAATGTTGCCGCGGACGCACGACTCGCCCGTGCCGACGTAAATCACGTTGGGGTCGGACGGCGCCACGGCTATGGCGCCAATCGACATGATGCCGGTCTTGTCCGTCAGCGGAGTCCAGGTTAATCCGCTATTCGTGGTCTTCCACACGCCGCCGGCAACGGCGCCGAAATAGTAAGTGCTGGGGTCGCCCACAACCCCGGTGACAGCGAGGACGCGCCCGCCACGAAACGGTCCGATCTGCCGCCATTCGATTCCTTTCATCGCCTGCTCATCGATGGTCTGTGCAGAGGCGCGTAGACCGTATGCCATCCATCCAACTGCCAGCATCATTGCGAGAATCAAAGCTTTGCGAGTAGCCCCGTGAGCCATAAGTTCCTCCCCCGTTGAAAATGCGGGCTGATTCTACTGCAGGAGCTAGTAGTTGTCGCATGCGAAGCGAAAATTCAGATTCTAATAGCCGGTTGATTTCAACCACTTCCGGCCCAAATGCACCGGAAAATGAGGATTTCGATCTCAGATGGCGCCTCGGGATGTGCGCAACAGATTGAAATATAAGGCCTTAATGCATACGCCCGCGGGTGTATTTGGCCAGGGGCGTGCATCCATTCCAAATGGACATGCGAAAACTGGACGGTCAATCCGGAAGGACCGCGCGGAGAGAACAGGCACTCATTCTTTCTCTCGCGCTACTCGCTTCGTTGCTATTGGTTGCGCCCTCCACGCGAGCGCAATACCCGGATCAGCAAACCCAAGGCGATATCCAGGCGGGCCCGCAGGCTGCTGGTCAGACGCAGTCACAAGCCCAAGCCACAGGAGTTGCGCGCGTAAGTCTGGTGGAGGGGGCGGTTTCCACGCAGCGCGGAGATACAGGGGACTGGAATGCCGCCACAGTCAACACGCCGATCGTTCCGGGCGACCGCATTTCGACGGGTGACCGCTCGCGAGCCGAAGTTCAACTGGACTATGGGAACATCATTCGCCTCGATGGAAACGCCGTAATCCGTGTCACCCAGCTGGACGAACAGCACATTCAGATCGAAATCGCACAGGGGCTGGTGAGCTATACCTCGCTCCCCAGTTCATCTGCCGACGTCGAGCTGGATACGCCGAACCTGGCGGTGCATCCACAGCGAGATGGCGTGTACCGAGTTCAGGTAAACACCGACGGTGAAACTCTGGTCACCGTGCGCCGCGGCCAGGCAGAGGCGGGAACCGCGGAAGGAAGCACCACGATTCATGCGGGTGAGCAGATTACGGTCCGTGGCGAGGCGAACGACGCCCAGTACCGGACCTCAGCCGCGCCGGTGCGGGATTCGTTCGACCAGTGGAGCGAGGATCGTGATCGGCTGCTCCAGAACGCGCAGAATTCGGAGCCCCTGAATCCCTACTACACCGGAGGTGCGGACCTTAATAATTCCGGAACCTGGCAGAATGTGCCCGACTACGGCGCGGTCTGGTCGCCTAACAATGTCCCACAGGATTGGGCTCCGTATCGGAACGGTTCCTGGGTTTGGGAGCCCTACTGGGGTTGGACGTGGGTCTCCTACGAGCCCTGGGGCTGGGCCCCGTATCACTACGGCCGCTGGTTCCTGTGGAATAGCTCGTGGGTGTGGTGGCCCGGCCCTGTTTATCGTTACTATCGCCCGCTCTGGGCCCCTGCGTATGTGTCGTTTTTCGGATTCGGCTCGGGTGTAGGTTTCGGTTCATACGGCTGGATTCCGCTGGGCCCTGCGGATGGCTGCTATCCCTGGTGGGGTGGCTTCGGCGTGTCCTTCAGTTTCTACCACTATGGTGACTACAACCATTACCACGGGAGAGGGGGCTACATCGCGCCGCTGGCCGGGCCGCTGCACGGCCGCGTTCCCTACTCGAATGTGAACGGCTTGGAATCGAACGCGCGCCTTCGCGCCGGGATTACCAGCGTACCGAACTCGCGGTTTGGAAACGGCCGGGTGGTACCCGAACGGCGTACCTTTACTGGTGCTGAAATCCGTAATGCCCGCTTTGCCCACGGTGGATTGCCGGTGGTTCCAGGACGCAACAGTCTGAGCGCTACGGATCGCCCGGCCCGCCCCGGCTCGGTGCCGGGACGCAACCTCGATGCGCAGCGGTTCATGATGCATAACCGGCCAACGCAAACGCGGCATTCCTTTGCCAGCGAATCGGCCCGAATCCAGGAGCAAGTCCGGCGCCAGGGGTCTTCCCTCGGAAATTCGCCCGGCCGCGAAGCGCCGCGCGGGAATCTCCGCACGGCCGAACCCACAGGTTCGTCCTTTATCCGTCAGGAGTCCGGAGCGGCGGGCCGCACGCAGCAATATCCGTCGGGGGCAAACAACCAATTCCGCTCGTTCGCGGGCAGCCGCTCCGCATACGGAGGAGCGACAAATGCCTTCGCTGCTCCCGAAGGCGAGCGCTCGTCCGTGCAATCGCATCCTTCGCCAGCGCAGCAGCCTCGCGGAAACGCATCTGAGAACGGCGGATGGCGTCATTTCTCTGCGCAAACCGGGCAGCCTGGATTCACCGGCAGCCGTGGGTCTCCTTACAGCTCGCAGTCGTTCCGGCCGACCCAGCGCAACCAAGGCCGGCCTCCGCTCGAGTTGCACAAGTCCATCGTGCAGGAGCGGGCGCCTGCTTACAGTACGCCGCGCGGGTCACCCTCTTACGTGCCTCCCCGTTCTTTTGGCTCCGAGACTCGCCAACAGCAGCCTGCCTATCGCGCGCCCGAGCCGCCTCGCGGGTATTCGCAAGCCCCGCGCTCCGCGGAGCCTAACGGACCTCACGGTGAGTACGGTGGCGGCGGACACCGTGGCGGCGGTAACGGCGGAGGATCACGCGGCGGCGGTTCCCATGGAGGAGGCTCTCACGGTGGCGGGTCCCATCCCTCCGGCGGACATCACTCCGGCCGGCCGTAGATTCGTGCCTTAATTGCCGGGGACATGCCGACGCACTGGGGAAAATATCTGAGGATAAAGCCGAACTGCTGTGACGGATGTATGCGGAGCGCTTTCTAGTTGAAGGCGCCTTCTTTTTCGGCGGGAATTACGCGGACGTTCTGGACCCGAGTGGTAAGAACGCGGTTTCCGAATTCGAGGAACAGCCCGCGCGCCACAAGGACGTCATGTTTGATGGCGCTGCCGCCCCAAGTGCAACCATTGATGGTCACACGGCAGGGGGAAACGCCGCGCCGGTCAAACCATCCGCCCCAGACCCAGTATTGGCCGTCGCCCAGGGCCCAGATGGTGTACCTGGAATTGCGGGTGGTGACCACGACCCGGTCGCCGCAACGCAGGTCAGCTTTCCGCACCTCATCCAGGGAGCGGGCGTGGTCTGCCAAGGCTTCCAGCGAGTAGGCTACGACTGACACCTGTCCTCCACCCCCCTCGGCTCATCTTGCCCTGTTGCTACCTGCGTGTCAACGAGGTGCCGGACCCCAGTAGTGGAAATCCAACCGGGCACGAGTTTCGGAATGGTAGGCCCGTGGGGACTCGAACCCCAGACCTCTACCGTGTCAAGGTAGCGCTCTAACCAACTGAGCTACGGGCCTGCACAACTTGCTTCATCCTAGCACAGGTCCCCCGGACGCTGCCCCGAGTCCCGGGCGCTCGAAATGCGACCAGGCAGACGCTTGTTGAGCTGTGTGTTTTGACAGTATTGGTGCAGCGGTCCTCGGCGATACGTTCTTGCCCTAAGGTAGAGCGGCTGCGCCCTGCGAGAGTCTCTTGATCTGATACGCTGTGTCGGCTCCTCCTTGATCCGGCTGGCTTTGTGTGCGGTGGTCCAACTGCTCGTCAAACTCCGCCGCGCAGACGGCCTCGCGAAGGCATCGTGACACCATGGAAGACGTGATCCTGGTTCTGAACGCCGGTTCCTCAAGCATCAAGTTCTCGATGTTCGCCGAACACGCGGATCGGCTGGAGCTCAAGCTGCGCGGTCAGATCGAGGGAATTTACTCCGCTCCCCGGTTCGTGGCCAAGGACGGGGAGGGGCTCGAAATAGGAGCGCACGAATGGCGGGAAGGCACTCATCTCGGCCACGAAGGCGCCATCAGCTATCTCACGGAATTTCTTCGCGGGTTCCGCGGAGAAAATCGTCTGGTTGCTGTGGGCCACCGTGTGGTGCACGGTGGAGTGGAATTCTCGCAGCCGACACTGGTCACTCCGGATGTGTACCGCAAACTTGAGAAACTGATTCCGCTGGCACCGCTGCACCAGCCGCACAACCTGCAGCCGATCCGAATCGTCGCCGAGCGCACACCGCAGTTGCCACAGGTAGCGTGCTTCGACACCGCGTTCCATCGCACCCAGGCGGAAGTGGCGCAGGCGTTTGCGCTGCCGCCCGAGATTACCGAGCGAGGCGTGCGGCGCTACGGATTCCATGGCCTATCCTACGAATACATTGCCGGTGTGCTGCCGAAGTTCGAGCCCAAAGCGGCGGCCGGCCGCGTGGTGGTGGCTCATCTTGGCAACGGCGCCAGCATGTGCGCCGTTCGCGCGGGCAAGAGCGTGGCCAGCACCATGGGGTTTACGGCGCTGGACGGCCTGCCGATGGGCACGCGCTGCGGTGCGCTGGATCCCGGTGTGATGCTCTATCTGATGGATGAAATGAAGATGGACGCGCGCACGATCGAAAAGCTGATTTACAACCAGTCCGGGCTTCTTGGCGTGTCGGGAGTTTCCAGCGACATGCGCGCGCTGCTCGAGAGCACGGATGCGCGCGCGCGCATGGCCGTCGATCTCTTCCTCTACCGCATCGGGCGCGAACTGGGTTCGCTCGCGGCCGCGCTCGGCGGACTCGATGCGCTCGTGTTTACGGCAGGAATCGGCGAGCATTCCGCGGTGGTTCGCGAACGCGTGTGCCGGGATGCGGGCTGGCTAGGAATACAGCTCGATCCGCCAGCGAATCATGCGGGCGGGCCGCGCATCAGCGTGGAGTCGAGCCCCGTCTCGGTCTGGACAATTCCCACGAATGAAGAACTTATGATCGCCCGCCACGCCCGGCGTCTTATCGGCGCCGCTGGCGATTCCTAGCGCCTCCACCTTACGGATTGCAACCGGCGCGACAATTTGCTCCGGCTCTCCGTCTGTCCGTTCCGTTAATGCGCGGGGCCGGCGAGATGCCGGTCGAAGAAATCCGCCGCGGCATGATAAGCCCGAAGCCAGCTGATGTGCCGCAGGAAGCCGTGGATCTCGTCCGGGAGAATCAGTTCCTCGGCCTCCACCCCCTGTTTTCTGAGCGCCTCCATCATCAACACACTCTCGTGGAACGGGACATTGCGATCGTCGTCGCCCTGAATCAGCAGAACAGGCGACCGCCACGTCTTCATCGACGAAATCGGGGAGGATTCGACCGCCAGCCGCGCCGCTTCCGGATTCGCGTCCGGATCGTAGGCGGGCACAAAGTGGTGAATCACGTTGTTCCAGTTGTGCACCCCGTGCAGGTCGACGCCTGCGGCAAACAAATCTGACGCGCGCGCCAGCCCCATCGCCGTCAGATATCCTCCATAGGAGCCGCCCCACAGTCCGATGCGCTTTCCGTCCACGTCCGGCCGGCTGCGCAGGTAGAGGCCCGCTCCCATCACGTCGTTGAATTCGCTCGCCCCGGTCGCTCCGTAATTCAGCGCCTCGCGGAATTCCATCCCGTAGCCGATCCCGCTGCGGTAGTTCACCGACAGGACGATGTAGCCGCGGCTGGCCAGATACTGGTTCATGGCATAGGCGTTGTTGTAGTAGTCCATGTAATGCCAGCCGAGCAGCATCTGCCGCCGGGAACCGCCGTGGAAGAAGATCAACGCCGGCCGGCCTTCGCCCGGCTTCAATCCCGCGGGCAGAAAAAGCTGGCCGTGAATTGCCATTCCATCCGAGGCTGAAAAAATCACCTGCTGGGGCTCCACAAGCAGGGCCGCCGGAAAGTCGGCGGGAATCGTTTGCGGCGCCAAATCGCGCGCCTCGCTGTCCGGCGGGATTACCGCGGCCCGCGCCGGCCGGCGAGCGTCGGAGTGAAGCATCACAATGGTTTTTCCGTCACTCGCGACTGCCGGATTCCACTCCAAGCCCGTTCCGCTCGTCACTGCCGACGGGCTCCCGCCATCCGCGCTCACGCGCCACAGATGGCGACGGTCTATGTCGCCCTGGTTGGACGAGTACACAATCTCGCGTCCGCCAGGCGCGGTGGTGACATATTCCACCTCGAATTCTCCAGGGGTGAGGAGTCTGGCATCGCCGCCATTCACCGACACGGAGTACAGATGCGTCCACCCGTCGCGCTCCCAGGGAAACACGATGCGATCTCCCGCGCACCACATCAGCTCGTTTTCCGTCACCGCTCCCCGGAAAACGCTTCCGCGCCCTTCCGCCGCACGCCAGATCTGCGTGCCGCGGCCGGTCGTCGCGTCGGCCACCCGGATGGACCACGGCTGGCCCTCGCGCTTCGGTCCAAACACGAACGCAACCGTCGAGGCGGGAATCCGCAGGAATGCGATCCTCTTTCCATCCGGCGACCAGACAGGTTCCGAGTCACGGTCCACGCTCGGGTCCAGGTAGGTGATTGATTTGTCCGAGAAGGCGTATACGGCGATGAAATTGTGGTCGCCGCGCGTGCTCACAAACGCCAGCCGGGATCCATCCGGGGACCACCGTAGCGTGTCCGCTTTGCCTTTCATGTGGATCAATTGCTCGGGCTTCTGGGTTCCATCGAGCGTCGCGGTCCACACCTGACCTTCTTTCAAGTAGGCCACCACGTTTCCACGCGGGGAAATCTCACCGGCCGTGCCCTCCGCCACCTTTTTCGGCTCCGCTGTGCCAGAGGCGGGAATCATCCAAATGGCGTGCTCCGGCCCCGCGGGATTGCTTGAGGGATTGGGATCCGAGCCCCTGGTTTCCAGGTCGGCACCGCGCGTGTAAATCAGGAAGTTTGCATCTGGACTCCACCGCACTTCGCCGATGTCCACCCCATCGTCCTCTTTGTACGGCGTGGCCTGGTGCGCCACGTAGCCTCCCGTGGCCGATGCGCCGGCTGCGGGTTCCGCGATCCAGATGTTGCGCACTCCGCTGGCGTTCTGCAGCCAGGCTACGCGATTCGCGGCCGGAGCGGCTACCACCTCGGAAGGGAACGGTGCGCTCATCACCTGCTCGAGCGTAAAGGGCCCTTTGGACTGCGCGGCGACTAGAACGGCAATAGAACAGCAGGCGAGCAGCACCGGCGAGACGTACCTGCGAGGAAGATTCACGGCGAGTTCCTCCGATAATGAGAATTGGCGCGACCCGCGGCGCGGGACGCGGACGAATCATACGCCCATCCGAAGCAGGACGAAACCGACGGGGAGGGAGGAAGGTGGGCGCTGCGGCGACAGCGCCAATTTATTTCTTGACATCACTTTCGTATGTTTATACATTCGATTGCATAAAATAGAGTTCGTGTGAACAAGCAGAAGACACTCCGGCAAGGACAGATCCTCAAACTGGTGGCGCGTGAGTCCATCGACAACCAGGACCGCTTGTGCCGGCGGCTGCGAGAAGAGGGCATGCGCGTCACGCAGGCAACCGTTTCCCGCGATGTTCACGAGCTGAAGCTGGTGAAGACGGATCGAGGTTATCAGCCCCTGGGTGTCGAGGCCGTATCCGCGGCTCCTTCGCTTCCGCGTATGGCCCGCGAAGCGATCCGTGATTTGCGCCCGGCGCAGAATCTGCTGGTCATTAAGACGCCGCCCGGAGGAGCGCAGTCGCTTGGCGCCGCTCTCGATGCCGAAGGCTGGCCCGAAGTGGTGGGCACGGTCGCCGGCGACGATACCATCCTGGTGATCAGCCCCTCCACCCGCCAGCGGCTTGCAGTCCAAAAGCGCCTGCAGGACATGCTGCAATGAACACCTCGGTCCAGACGGCCGTAGTGGGAGCCACCGGTTACGCCGGCTACGAGCTTGCCCGCCTGCTCCTGCGCCATCCTCGGGTGGGGGAGACGGTCTTTTATTTGCGGGAACCGAACGGGGCCCGTTGCCTGACGGAAATTTTTCCGGCTCTGCGCGGCTGGGGCGAGGCCCCCGTGCGGCAGTTTTCGGCCGAAGCTGTGGCCGCGCAAGGCGCTCAGGTGGCCTTCCTGGCTACACCTCATGAAGCTTCCATAGAAACCGTGCCGGAACTGCTCCAGTCCGGCCTTCGTGTGGTCGATCTCAGCGGCGCGTTCCGCTTCCATTCCGGGGATACGCTGGCTGAGTGGTATCGGCTGGAGCCGCCCGAGCCGGCGCTGCTGCGCCGCGCTGTTTACGGCCTTCCCGAACTCTACGGCGCGCAGGTGATGGATGCGGACCTGGTGGCGAATCCCGGCTGCTATCCGACGGCGGTCATACTAGGGCTGCGCCCGCTGCTGGACGCGGGCCTCATCGCGCGCGGCCGGGGCATCGTGTGCGATTGCAAATCCGGCACGTCCGGCGCAGGCAAGGAGCCCCGCCGCGACACCCATTTCTGCGAAGTGAACGAAAATTTCCGCGCCTACAAGCTATTTTCCCACCAGCACACACCCGAAGTCCTTGAGCATCTGCGGCTGGGGCCCGGAGACATGATGTTCTCCACGCACCTGCTCCCGCTGAGCCGCGGCATTTTGGCCACTCTCTACGCCTGGCTGGACGCGCCCGCCACCGCCGAGGATATCGAAGCGCTCTACCGCGCCTGCTATGCGGACCGCAAACTGGTGCGCGTGTCGCCGGCGGGAAAGCTGCCGGAGCTGCATCACGTGGTGAATACAAATTTTTGCGACATCGGATTCGCCCTGGATTCATCGGGGCAGCGGTTGATGGTGGTTTCGTGCCTGGACAATCTGGGCAAAGGCGCCGCCGGCCAGGCGGTGCAGAACTTCAATCTGATGGTTGGAACCGAGGAGGCGGAAGGACTGCTATGAGAATGGTCGTAAAACTTGCGGGTGCGCTGCTGGAGGACGAAGCAACGGTCCGATCGCTCGCCGGGCAGATTGCCGAGCTCGCCGCGCGGCACGAGATCCTGGTGATCCACGGCGGCGGGCGCATCTTTACCGCCACGCTGGCGAAGATGGGCGTCGAGAGCCGCTTCCTCTCCGGACTGCGCATCACGGACCAAGAAACTCGCGACGCCGCAGTAATGGTCTTCGCCGGCCTGCTTGGGAAACGCCTGTCGGCGGCCATTTCCGCCGCGGGCCGACCGGCCGTGGGCATCTGCGCAGCCGATGCGCTGTGCTTTCAGGCCGAGCCCATGACGCTCGACGGCGCCTCGGCCGATCTCGGCTATGTTGGATACATCACGGCCGTGAACGCGGGCTTTCTCGAATCGCTCTGGCGCGTGGGCATCGTTCCTGTGGCGGCCTCGCTCGGAGCCGGCACCGATGGCGAACTCTTCAACGTGAACGCGGACCATATGGCCGCCGCCTGCGCCGAATTTCTCGGAGCGGAGCGCCTCATTTACCTTACGGACGTCGCGGGAGTTCTGGAGGGCCAGGCCGTGCTGCCACACGTCCACGTGGACGACGTGGAGGAAATGATCCGAACGCACCGCGTAACCGGCGGCATGATTCTGAAACTCGAGGCCTGCCGCCGCGCCCTGGAGGGCGGTGTATCGGAAATTTGCGTCGTGGGTGGCTCCGGGCAGGGAACGCTGCTCGCTGCTGCAGACGGCGCTGCCTGCGGCACGCGGATTCTTCTCGGAGCATCAGAATCGCCCGAACCGGCAGCCGTTCGCTTCGCCGCGGGAGGCCTGGCATGAAGCGGGCCGCCTCGCGCACCGCGAGTTCGCCGGTCACCGGAGTCTCCGCTGCACTACGCGCCGAGGCCCGGCACCTGATGAACACCTACAAGCGTCCGCCGGTGGTGTTTACCCGCGGGAAGGGCTGCTATCTGTACGATTCCGCCGGCCGCCGCTACCTCGATTTTCTGGGCGGCATTGCGGTGAATGCGCTGGGGCACGCCCACCCCCGCGTGGTAGCTGCAATTCGCCGCGAGGCGGGACGCGCCATCCACATCTCCAACCTTTATCACAACCCCTATCAGGGCCCGCTGGCCGCGAAATTGGCCAAATGGTCCGGGCTCGACCGCGTGTTTTTCACGAACAGCGGCACCGAAGCCATTGAAGGGGCATTGAAGCTCGCGCGCCTCCATGCGAGGAAGGCCGCGGGAACAGCCGCGCATCCTCCCCACAAATTCCTGGCCCTCGAAAATTCATTTCATGGCCGCACGTTCGGCGCGCTCGGTATCACGTTCCCGGCCAAATATCGCGAGCCCTTCGCCCCGCTCGTTCCGGGCGTGGAATTCGTCCGCCGCAATGACGTGGACGACCTGGCGGCGAAATTTGACGGCTCGGTCTGCGCCGTCGTGTTGGAGACGGTGCAGGGTGAGGGCGGAATCTACCCGGTAAGCGAAACGTTTTATAAACTCGCGCGCCAGCTGGCCACGCGTCACGGCGCCGCGCTGATTGCCGATGAAATCCAGTGCGGCCTCGGACGTACCGGCCGGCCGTTTGCGTATCAGAAATTCGCCGCAGCGCCCGAAATGCTTCCCGACATCGTCACCGTCGCGAAACCGATTGCCGCGGGGCTGCCGCTGGGCGCATTTCTGGCCCGAGAGGAGTTTGCCCAGGCGTTCAGTCCGGGTGCTCACGGCACCACGTTTGGCGGCGGGCCGCTCATCTGCGCGGTCGCTCTCGAAGTGCTCTCCATTATCGAGGAGGAAAAGTTGATGGAGAACGCGCGGGAGCGCGGCGAAGAACTCTGCGTTGGCCTTGCAGAAATCGCACTGCGCTATGACGGCATCCGCGAAATCCGCGGGGAGGGCCTGATGATCGGGGTGGAGCTTGCGCACGATGGCGCACCCGCCGTGGAAGCCGCGCTCGCCGAGCGCTTGCTGATCAACTGCACTCACGACCGCACCCTTCGACTGCTTCCCGCGCTCAACATCACGCCGCGCCACGTGGCGGAATTCCTGGGCAAGATGGAACGCGCGCTCGTCCAATCGCGCCCGAAACCGCAGCTCCGGATCCCCGCCGGGGCGGTGACGGCCATGCAGAGTGCCTCCGTTCTTCCGCCGGTCGCAGCCCGGCACGGCGGAAATGTTTTCGCAGCCGCGGCGCACGCGGAGAAAGGTTGATTCCATGGCCGTCGCTTCTATTGCCACCGCTTCGCCGCGCGATCTGGTGACCGGCGCGGAGTTCACTGCCGCGCAGCTCCACTCCGTGTTGCAGCTCGCGGCAGAGGTGAAGGCACACCCGGAACGCTTTCGCGGCGCGCTGAGCCGCCGCTTCCTCGCGTTGCTGTTCGAGAAGCCATCGCTGCGAACGCGGGTGTCGTTTGAAATCGGAATGCAGAGTCTGGGCGGCGGCTCCGTGTTTCTCGATTACAGCGCGGCGCGCATGAGCGAACGCGAAACGGTGAAAGATCTGGCGCGCAATCTGGAACGCTGGGTGGACGTGATCGCTGCCCGCACCTATCTGCAGAGCACGATTGAAGAGCTGGCGGACAACGCAAAGATTCCCGTCATCAACGGGCTGAGCGACCGCTACCATCCCTGCCAGATCCTGGCGGATTTTCAGACGCTCGAGGAGCGCTTCGGAAACCTGCGCGGATTCAAACTGGCGTTTGTGGGCGACGGCAACAACGTTTGCCATTCGCTGTTGCTGGCCGGCGCCCGGCTCGGCGTGAACCTGAAGATCGCCACTCCGCCGAATTACAAGCCCGATCCCGCCATCGTGGCCGATGCCCGGCTGGCCGCAAAGGAGACGAAAGCGCGGATCGAACTGCTCGCCGAGCCCACCGAGGCAGTTTCCGGAGCGCAGGCGGTCTATACGGACGTGTGGGCCAGCATGGGACAGGAGCAGGAAGCCGCCGAGCGGGAAAAAGTATTCAGCCGCTATCAGGTGAACGATGAACTGATGGCCCACGCGCTGCCCGACGCCGTCTTCATGCACTGCCTGCCCGCGCACCGCGGGCAGGAAGTCACCGAGGCGGTGCTCGAATCGCCGCGCTCCATCGTGTACGACCAGGCGGAAAACCGCATGCACGCGCAGAAAGCGCTGCTGCTCACGCTGCTGGCCTGAGCCGCCGGCGCCAATTTCGAGGAGAGCGAATTGACGAAAACTTCAGGAAACCAGAAACCGTCCGTGCGGAAAGTGGCGCTGGCCTATTCCGGCGGACTCGACACATCCATCATCATTCCATGGCTGAAGGAGAATTACGGCTGCGAAGTGGTGGCCATGATTGGCGACGTAGGGCAGCAGGAAGATGTGGAAGCCGCGCGGAAGAAAGCGCTGGCTACGGGCGCCTCCGCCGCGTTTATCGAAGATCTGCGCGAAGAGTTCGTGACGCAGTATATCTGGCCCACGCTGCGCGCCGGTGCCGTCTACGAACACAGCTATCTGCTGGGCACATCGATGGCGCGTCCGGTGCTGGCCAAGCGCCAGGTGGAGGTCGCGCGCCGCACAGGCGCAGACGCCGTGTCCCACGGCTGCACCGGCAAAGGCAACGACCAGGTGCGCTTCGAACTCACGTTCAAGGCCCTGGCGCCGGACCTGAAAATCATTGCGCCCTGGCGGGAATGGAACATCCAGTCGCGCGAGGACGCACTCGACTACGCGCGCACCCACGGCGTGCCCGTCGAGCAGTCGCTGAAAAATATTTACAGCCGCGACCGTAACCTCTGGCACCTGAGCCACGAAGGCGGCGTGCTGGAAGATCCCGCCAACGAACCAGAGGAAGCGATGTGGCAGTGGATCACGGCGCCGGCGCGCGCGCCGGAAACCCCCGCCCAGGTGGAAATCGGGTTCGAGGAAGGCACGCCGGTCTCGATCGATGGCCGACGCGTGAGCGGAGTCGAGTTGATCGATCATCTCAACGCGCTGGCCGCAGCGCATGGTGTGGGCCGGGCGGACATCGTGGAAAACCGGCTGGTCGGCATGAAGTCGCGCGGAGCCTATGAGACGCCTGGCGGCACGCTGCTGGTACACGCGCACCGCGAACTGGAAGCTCTGTGCCTGGATCGCGAGACCGCGCATTTCTCTTCGCTGCTCGCCCAGCGCTACGCCGAGATGGTGTACTACGGCCTGTGGTTCACCGAATTGCGCGAATCGCTCGACGCGTTTTTCCGCCGCGCCCAGCAGCGCGTGACCGGCAGCGTCCGCCTGAAGCTGCATAAAGGGAACCTGACCGTCATCTCGAGGCACTCTCCGCTCTCGCTGTACCAGAAAGACCTGGCGAGCTTCACGATGGGACGCTATAACCCGCAATTCGCCGAAGGGTTCATCAACCTTTTCGCGCTGCCCGTGACCATGCCCGCGCCCGCGGCGAAGAGCGCCTCCGGGGAGAAGAAGTGACACCACCCACCGGCAAGATGTGGGGCGGCCGCTTCGACGAGCCCCCCGATCGCGAGTTCTACGCTTTCCAACGCTCGTTGGGCTTCGACGCCGCACTCCTGCCTCAGGAGATTGCCGCCAGCCGCGCATGGGCCTCCGCGCTTGCCGGCGCCGGAATCCTGACCGCCACGGAGGCGGAAACGATCCGCAGCGCGCTGGAAGACATCAGCCGCGCAGCGCGGCAGGACGCCGCCGCTGTGACCGCTTCCGATGCCGAGGACGTCCACAGTTATGTGGAATCCGCGCTCATCGCGCGAGTCGGGGATCTGGGAGCGAAATTGCACACCGGCCGGAGCCGCAATGAGCAAGTGGCCACCGACCTGCGCCTCTATCTGCGCGCGGCAGCCCGCGACGCGCGCTCCGCGCTTGCCGCTCTGCTCGGCTCGCTTGTCGGCCTGGCACGACGGCACGAGCGCGCCGTTATGCCCGGCATGACGCACATGCAGCCCGCGCAGCCGATTTTGTTCTCACACTTCTTGCTCGCGCATGCGGAAGCTTACTTCCGGGATGTCGATCGCGTTGCGGACGCGGCGCATCAGGCCGATGCCTGCGTTCTGGGCTCCGGGGCACTCTCGGGCTCAGCATTTTCCATCGATCGCGCCGCCATCGCCCGGGAACTGGGCTTCGGCCGGATCACGGGCAACAGCCTGGACGCAGTAGGCGACCGCGATTTCGCCGTCGCCTATCTGTTCGCGCTCTCGCTCATTGCCGCCCATCTTTCAAGGCTGGCGGAGGATTTCATCCTGTTTTCTTCCGCGGCGTTCGGGTGGATTGAGCTTCCCGACGCGTATTCCACCGGCAGCAGCCTGATGCCGCAGAAGAAAAATCCGGATTGCTGGGAACTGATTCGCGGGAAGACGGGACGAATCTACTCCGCGTTATATGGCCTGCTCACAGCGCTCAAAGGCTTGCCTTCCAGCTACAACCGCGATCTTCAGGAAGACAAGGAGCCGCTGTTCGCCGCGCATCACGAGACGCTGGCCATGCTGCGCATTGCCGCGGGCGCAGTGGCCGCCACGCGTATCCGTGAAGACCGCATGCGCGCGGCTGCCGGGCCGGAACTGCTGGCCACCGAGGCCGCCGACTACCTGGTTCACAAGGGCGTGCCCTTCCGGAAAGCGCACGAAATCGCCGGTCAGGTGGTGCGAGAGGCGGAACGCGCCGGCGTGCCGTGGACGGAACTGCCGCTCGAAACCATGCGCCGATTCTCGCCGCTGTTCACCGGTGACTTGCACGCCTGCATCACGCTCGACGCCGCCATCGCGCGCCGCGATGTGCCCGGTGGCACGGCTCCGGCACGCGTATGCCAGGCCATCCTCGATGCCGAAGCGCGGATTGCACGGCTGGAGGCAGCGGCATGAGAATCCATCGCGCACGCCCTGGGGATGCTCCGTCCATCGCCGCGCTGATCGCGGAGTACGCCGGGCAGGGATTGCTTCTGCCGCGCTCGCCGGAACAGATTCAGGCCACTATCGGAGATTTTCTGGTGGCCCGCGACGGCACGCGAATGGTGGGTGCCGTGGCTCTCGAATATTACGGCGCGCGGCACAATGGCCTGGCCGAGATTCGCTCACTGGCGGTCGCCCCGGAGGCGCGGAGCGCAGGCCTCGGTGGCCGTCTGCTGGAAGCCGCGGTCAAACAGGCGCGCGGCGAAGGGGTGGCGCGAGTCTTCGCCGTTACCCGCTTCACGAAATTCTTTGAACGCCACGGATTTGCGCGTGTGCCCGCCGGCATGCCCGCGGAAAAGGTCGCACGTGATTGCGCCGCATGCCCGAAAGCTGCCGGCTGCACGCTCGAGGCTCTCTCGCGCGATCTGACTCCGTCATACGCAGCGCAACCGCTTCCCATATTTTCACCGGCCCGCCTCCGCCGCCAGGCCGTGCCTGCCTAGTCGCATGGAACCCGCACACCCGCTGCCTCGTGGCTTCCGGTTTGGCGGCACTTCCTGCGGATTGAAGCGCAGTGGCGCGCCCGACCTCTCGCTCGTCGTCGCCGATAGTCCCGCGACCGTCGCCGCCGCTTTCACCTCCAACCGAGTGCAGGCAGCGCCCGTGGTGGTGTCGGCAGAACACGTCCGCCGCAGTGGTGGACGCATGCGCGCCATCGTGTTGAATTCCGGAAACGCAAACTGCTGCACCGGCGCAGCGGGGCTCGCGGCGGCGCGGCGAATGGCTCAGGCTGTCGCGGCCCGGATCGGCTGTCGCCGGGAGCAGGTTTTCGTGTGTTCCACCGGAGTAATTGGCGTGCCGCTGCGCGTGGAGAAAATCGTCGGGGCAATCCCCGCATTCGAGCCCGCCCTGGGCTCCGGACCGGCGGAGTTCGCAGCTTTTTCGCGCGGCATGCTCACCACGGATACACGGCCGAAGACGGCGGCCGCCACTCTGCGAATCGGCGGAAGCACGGTGCGCATCGCGGGATGCACGAAGGGCGCCGGCATGATTGCCCCGCAATTCCACCGGCCCCACGCCACCATGCTCGCCGTGATTCTGACGGATGTCGCCATCACTCCCGCGCTCGCCCGGCGGGCGCTGGCTGCGGTCATCGCGCCCACGTTCAACTCCATCACAGTGGACGGCGACACTTCCACGAACGACACTGTCGCGCTTTTCGCCTCCGGGGCCGGCGGGGGGCGCATCACCGGCGCGCGCAGCGCCGAATTTCTCCGCTTCGCTGCCGCTCTCGAAGGCGTGTGCCGTTCGCTGGCGCTCCAGATTGTGGCGGATGGCGAGGGGGCACACCACGTGATCGAGATTGACGTTCGCGGCGCGCCGGACGATCGCGGCGCGGCCGCGGTGGCGCGAACGATTGCGCACTCCCCGCTGGTAAAAACAGCTTTGGCCGGAGCGGATCCCAACTGGGGTCGCATCCTGGCTGCGGCTGGGCGCGCCGGAGTTGTGTTCCGTCCCGAGCGCGCGGCCATCTCGCTGGCGGGCATTCCCGTATTCCGCCGCGGCCGCCCGCTTCCATTCGACGAGAAGACCGTGCACGAGAGAATGCTCCAGCACGAATACACGATGCGTGTGGAATTGGGCGGGGGGCGCGGCCGTGCGCGCGTGTGGACCTGCGAACTCTCAGAGGGCTACGTACGCATCAATGCGGACTACCGGACGTGATGCAGCCGGGCTACCACTTCCAATCCTTGAATTGCTCACGCAGCCTCGACTTCATGAATTTTCCCACGGACGTGCGAGGAATGGCGTCCGCGAACTCTATGGCGTCCGGAAGCTGCCATTTCGCGAATTTTGTGGCCAGCAGCTCGGTCAACTCACGGCGCAAATCCTCGTCACCCAGGGTCGCAGTTTCCTTCTTCACCACGACGGCCAGTGGACGCTCCTGCCACTTGGGGTGCGGCAATCCGATGACCGCGGCCTCCTTCACTGCCGGATGGGCCATCAGCGCGTTTTCCAGAGCCACGGAACTGATCCATTCGCCTCCGGACTTGATCACGTCTTTCGTCCGGTCAGCGATGCGCACGTAGCCTTCGGGATCGATCGTGGCTACGTCGCCCGTGCGGAACCATCCGTCCGCAGTCCAGCGGTCCGCCGCTTCCGGCATGTTGTAATAACTTTCAGCCACGAACGGCCCGCGCACTTGGAGCTCACCGGACGTTTTTCCATCCCACGGCGCTTCTCCTTCCAGCGACATCACCCGCGCGTCCACCAGCGGAAAGGGGATGCCCGCCAGTGCGCGAAGCCGCAGCTTCTCGGCCTCGGGCAGACCGGCCAGAGTGCTTTTCACGTACGCCGTTGTCCCCGCAGGGGTCATTTCCGTCATGCCCCACGAACAGCGCACGTTCATTCCGAGTGTGTTGCAGCGTTCCAGCAGGGCTTCCGGAGTGGCCGCACCGCCGGATGTTCCGCGGAAGCCCGCCGGAAGTCTCCACCTGCCGGGATGCGCTTCGAGTTGTTCGGCAATGCCCATCCACACGGTGGGCACGCCAGCCGCGTAGGACGTCCGCTCGCCGTCGATCAAATCGAGCAGGCTCGCTCCATCCAGATACGGCCCGGGGAGCACCACCTTCGTCCCCAGCATCGTGGCGGCCTGGGGCAATCCCCAACAGTTGGCGTGGAACATGGGCACGACCACCAGGGCGCAGTCCGCCTGGCTAAGCCCGAAGCCTTCCTCGAGCGCCACGGCAAGTGAATGCAGCACAAGCGCGCGGTGCGAGTAGGCCACGCCTTTCGGATGGCCCGTGGTGCCGCTGGTGTAGCACATGGCCGCAGCTTCATTTTCGTCCACGTCGGGGTAGCGGAAATCGGGGGCGGGCTCGATGAGCAAGTCTTCATAGTTGTTCCATCCCGGCGGGACAGGACTTCCGGAGGTGGGCACCACCCATACGCGCTCCATGGGACATTGTGGCCGGAATTTCTCGTAGCTCGGCACGAGTACGTCGTCAATGATCAGGAAGCGGTCGCCGGCATGTCTTGCGATCTGCGTGAGCTCGTCGCCGGAAAGACGCAGGTTCAGCGTGTGCACTACGCCGCCGGCGGCAGGCACGCCGAAATAGGCCTCCAAATGTTCCCGGTGATTCCAGCACAGCGTGGCGACGCGGTCGCCGCGCTTCAGGCCCGCGCGCAGCAGCCCGGCGGCGAGTGAGCGCGATCGGTGGTAGAGGTTGCCGTAAGTCGAACGCTGCAGCGAGCGGTCGGGCCGTCGCGATATGATTTCTACTTTCTGAAAATATTTTCCCGCACGCTCCAGGATGGAGAAGAGCGTGAGCGGATACGACATCATGGTTCCGCGCATGGGTTGCCCGCCTCACGAGGCGCGTACTTCGGCCCCGGAGCGTGGAGATACTAGCATTACCCGCAATGCGCGCGGCCAAGTCTGACCAGAGAGATGCTCCGCCCGTCGCATGCGAGGCCATCATCGGAAATAACTTTCCGGTGTACACTCGCGGTTGTAGCGGATGGCTCGTACCAGCTGGGGAGGCTATATGGGAAGCTTTCCATGGGGACCACATGGGCCGCAGAGCGGACCGAACCAGGTAACGCCTAACCCAACGCCCGCGTATGTTCCACCGCCGCCCATGGAAAGCCCGGGTTCTTTTGGTGTGCCGGCCCCCGCTTCGTACGGCGGCGGCGGAGGCGGAGTCGTCGGCTATCAGGGGACGTACACCCCTGGTCCGAAGCACTACTGGCTCGCTCTTCCCCTGACTTTTTTCCTGGGCCCACTGGGATTGTTTTATGCGTCGAAGAAGGGCGCTCTTCTCCTTCTGGTTTTGTTCTTCGCCGGGCCCTATTTGCTGGCCTCCTACGGCCCATCATTAGGAATCTTCCCGCGCCATCCTCAGTTCGCTCTGCAGCGCGCCATGATCAACCAGATGTGGTCCCTGTGCGTTGTTCTCTCCATGATCTGGTCGGTGGTTGCCGTGCGTCTCCATAACAAGGCTCTAAAGGCCCGCAATTAGATTGTCGTCCGTGAGATTGGAAAAGCCGACAGCCAAAGGTAGAGAGGGCTCGGGTCAGGGGAGGAATTCATCGCGTGGGCAATTATTCCCCCCGCTCGCACGAGTTTTGGAGGTGAGGCCTACAGCGGACGAGACAGCAACACGGCCACTGCCGAAAAGTGCCCGTGCCGCCTTTTCTTGACACCGCCAGAGGCCATTTGCTAGCCTCCCCGCAGAATTTCCGGCGAGTGGTGCTTTCCACAGGGGAGTATACCCGGGTGGCGACAATGGAGGCTGGATGGAACGGCTCGAGGCTCTTTATGAGCTGGCGACTTCGTATCATTCGTGCCGGGATACGGAAGGCCTCCTGAAAGCATTTGCGCGCGATCTGCGCGCTCGTCTGGGGCCCCAGGCTGTCCTTCTCTGGCTGAAGGATGGCGGCGAAGAATCCCTGCGCTGCCGTGAAAAGTCGTTCGCGGCCGGTGAGCGAATCGAACCACGGCAGGAGGGCGAAGCCGATGGCTTGCTGACCGAGGTCCTCGTCTCGCGCGGATCCCGGCGGCTGGGGGCGGCCGAAAAAAAGGCCCGGCTCCTTTCTCACCTCGATCCCGCCTATCGCGAACGCGTCCAGACAGCGCTGTACGTCTCCATTCCCGGCGCCTCGGGGCCTGCGGGGGTCGCGGAACTGCTGAACAAAGCCGGCGGCGAGTTCACCACCGAAGACGGCGCGTATCTCGAAGAAGCCGCACGCATGACCGGGCGTGCCCTGGACGCGATTCGCGCAGCCGAGACGGAGCGCAACGCGCAGTTCGAAACGCTGGAACGGCTCACCGCGCTTTACGATATCGCGCGCATATTCAACTCCACGCTTGAGCGGGAAGACCTGTGCCCCATCGTGACCAGCAAGATCCGCGACATCCTGGGAGCGCAGGCGTGCAACCTATGGCTTGTGGGCTCTGACGGCGAGTCGCTAGAGTTTGCCCATCAGGATGGGGAAGACCCCACCACGGACGAGAACACCGAAGTCACGATGGGCGAGGGGTTGGTCGGGGCAGTGGCTCGCGATGGGAAAGGTCTCCTGGCAGCCGACGCGTCCGTGGAGGCGCTGCTCGATTCCCGGCGCTCCGCGGTGGAGGGATTTACGATCACTTCCGCCATGGCCGCCCCGCTGCTCAAGGACGATCGCGTGCTCGGCGTGGTCGAAGTGATCAACAAACTCGACGAGACTCAGTTCGACGATGACGACCTGTTTTTCCTCAACAGCGTGGGGGAGCAGGCCGGACTCGCCGTCCACAATGCCAACCTGCTGCAGGCCGAGCGCAAAGTGCACGAATTGGGAGCGCTGCTGACGCTGAGCAAGGAAATCACTTCCACGCTGGATCTCGACCACATTCTCACCACCCTGGTCCATCAGGCGGCGGAAGTGCTTCCCTTCGAACGCTGCACGATCGGCCTTTACGACGGCGCGAAGTTTTATCTTGCGGCGGTATCCGGTGAGCCGGAAGTGCCGGACACGCCGGAGATGAAGCGCCTTCGCGAGGTTCTGGAATGGGCCGGAGAGGACTACGAAGCGGTATCCGCGGACTGCGAGGATGGGACCTGGACGAGCGCGCCCGAAAAGCCGGATCCGCGCCTGATTCCTTACCTGACCGAGCGACAGATGAACGGTTTCTACGCACGGTCGCTCCGCGACGACCAGGGCACGCTGGGCGTGATCGCGCTGGAGAGTCCTGAAGCGGAGTTTCTGTCCGAAAGCCAGCTCGAAACTCTTGAAATTCTGGCCAGCCAGGTGACCGTGGCGATTCGAAACGCGCGGTTGTACCAGAACGTCCCGCTGATTCGCGTCTGGCAGCCCGTGGTGGAAACGCGGCAGAAGTTGCGGTCGGTGGCTGTAGGGCGGCGTATCGAGCTGTTTACCCGGGCGATCGTGGTCGCTGTTCTCCTGGTGGCCGTGCCTTGGCCAATGCGGGTGGACGGGACAGCGCACGTCATCCCGGCGCAGCGGAGAGTAATCACTGCGGAGTCGGACGGCATCATCCGGCAGGTCTTCGTCCACGAAGGCGAACGCGTGGAGGCCGGGGCTCCGCTTGCCCAGCTCGATACTGGTGAAATCAATGTCCGGCTGGAGACCGCGCGGGCGCAACTTGCCCTGGCGCGCCACGATCTTGCCGAGGCTCAGTATCGGCGGGACATGGAAGGCGCCGGCAGGGCTCGCCTGCGCATGGACATGGCCCAGGCCGCTGTGGATCTGGAGAGTGATCGGCTGGCTCGCGCCCGCCTCGTCGCGCCCATGGAAGGCCTGGTGGTGACCCCAAAAGTCGAGGAAAAAGTGGGCCGGCTCATTACGCGTGGCGAAACCTTCTGCGAATTGGTCGAGCCAAACCGCATGGCGGCTGACGTTTTGTTTCCGGAGACTGACGAATCGATGGTCCGGCCCGGCGCTTCCGTTGCCCTGAAGGTCAATGCCCTGCCCTCCGTCACCTTCCATGGCAAAGTGGAGTGGCTGGGCACGCAGACGGTCGCTTCCGAGGGCGACCAATATTTCCAGGCGCGTGCCGTGTTCGAGAACGCCATGGGTTTGCGCGACGACATGGTCGGTCAGGCCAAAGTGGGCGTGCGCGGCGGATGGTTCCAGAGCGGCTGGTATCCCGTGGGGTATGTTCTGTTGCGGCCGCCGGCCCGTTGGCTGTGGCGGAAAGTGTGGACTTGGCTTCCGTGAGAGGCAAAGCAGGTGTTGCGTATCTGCGGAACTGGAACGGAGAGACGAGAATGAAATCCTGGGCACTCTGCCTGTCGGCCGCGCTGCTGGCCGCCATGGCCGCGGGATGCAGCAGCGAGCCCGCACCCGAACGGGCCGCAGCGGCCTCCTCGCGCACGCCCTCTTCTCATCCGGCGGCTGCGACGGCTTCCGCAGCTTCCGCGCGGGAGATCCCAGCAGTGCTGATGGTGGAGCATGAGGTGGACGTGGTGGCGGAAGGCGACGGTGAGGTCATCGGGCTAAACGCCGATGAGGGATCGGAAGTGACTGCCGGCGGACTTCTCGCGCGGCTGGATTCACGGCAGGTGCAGGCGCAGCTCGAGCAAGCGCAGGCCGACCTGAAGATTTCCGAGTACAACGTGAAATACAACGAAGCCGAACTCCACGCCAACGAGTCCCGTCTAAGACGCGCCCAGCTCATGTTTAACGAAGGACTCGGCAGCAAGGCCGACCTGGACACCGCCGAATTTCAAGCCAAGGGTTCCGCGTACGACCTGGAAAGCTGGAAGGCAACCGTTGAGAAGCGCCACGCAGAGGTGAAAGGCCTCGAACTTCAACTTCAAAAAACCCGCATCCTTGCGCCCTTTGCCGGCGTGATCTCGCGGCGATACGTTCGCGAGGGCGACGTGGTCACCAAGGGAACCAAATGTTTCCGCCTCAGCCAACTGAGCCCGCTGCTCGTGGAATTTCAGGTGCCGGAAACCGATGCCCACAAGCCGGCTGTGGCACAGCCCGTGAAAGGGACTTTGCTGAGCGATCCAAACCGCTGGTTTGACGCGCGAATCACACGCGTCAGCCCAGTTGTGGATGCGGCTAGCGGAAGTTACGAGGTCAGGGCCACGCTTCTGGCGCCATCGCCGGAGCTAAAGCCTGGGATGGCCGTTCGGATCGTCTGGCCCGCGCCCTCCACGCCTCACCCCTGAGCCATGCGGCTCGGTCCCACTTCGCTGCGGGCCCAGGGTGCCGTGGCCCGTGCCCTGCGGCGTCCCAAGCTGCGGGAGGACCTCCAAATCAGTGAGCAAGTGGTCCGCGGCGAGACCAGCTTTGTCATCAAGGTTCCTCACCTGTTCAAATACGCGCGCTATGGACCGCTGGAATTCAGCGTATTGAAGCAGGCGGATGGCACGCGAACCCTCGCGGAAATTGCCGCCGGCGTCAACGCGGAGGCCGGGGAAGAAGCGATCGGCGAAGCTGACGTCGGCGACTTCCTCGAATCCACCGATCCCGACCTGTGGGAGGAGGGAGCGGGGAAAAAGAATCTTGCCATCCTGGAAAAGATCCGCGAGGAACGACGCGAGCGCGTAAACACGGCAAGCGTTTTGTACATCCACTTTTCCGCGTGGAATCCCGACCGCACTCTCGAACGGATTCTGCCCTACCTCCGCTGGCTCTTCACCCCGTGGTTCGTCGCGTTCTCGGTGCTCCTGTACACCGTCATGGCAGTGATCCTGGCAAACAACTGGACGCGCGTGCAGAGCGACACGGTGGCGTTCTACACCTTCACGAATAAGACCCTCTATGACATCTGGGAATTCTGGGCGATTTTGTTCGTGGTGATCGCCGTCCATGAGTTCGGCCACGGACTTACCTGCAAGTATTTTGGCGGTGAGGTGCCGCGGATGGGCTTCATGCTCATCTATTTCGGGCCGGCCTTTTTCACCGACACGACGGACATGCACGTATTCGATAAGTCGTCGAAGCGGCTATGGGTCATTTTCGCCGGGCTGTGGATCGAAATGGTCATCTGCGCATTTGCCACGATTGCTTGGGCGCTTGCGCCTCCCGGCTCTTCCTTCAGCGACCTGTGTTACAAGACGGTCCTGCTCACCGGCGTCTCCGGGCTCATCTTCAACCTGAATCCGCTGATGAAGTACGACGGTTACTACGCGCTCATGCAGTTTCTCGAGATCGACAACATGCGCGAGGACGCTTTCGATTACCTGAAATTGTGGATGCGGCGCTACGTGCTGAGGCAGGACGTCGAGCTGCCTCAGGTGGGCAAGCGCCGGCGGCGGATCTTTCTCATTTATGCTTCGCTTGCCGTCCTGTATGGCGCATTCGTGCTGATTCTGGTCGCGGGGTGGCTCAGGAATTTCTTGGTGAATCGCCTCGGCGTGGGCTGGGGTTATTTAATCACGGCCGTGGCGTTGTACTTCATGACGCGCAAGAGTTTGTTGCCGGCACTTGCCACGGTGCGTAACCGCCTGCCCGTTTGGAAGGAGCATCTTATGGCCTGGAAAATGTCGAGAACGCAGCAGGTGGGAGTCGCCGCCGCTTTCCTTCTGATTCTGGTCACACCGATTTCTCGCACCACCACCAGCGAATTCCTGCTCGAGCCAGGCGTGCGAGCCGAGGCCCGTGCGCAGATGTCCGGATGGGTCGACCAGGTGCTCATCCGCTCCGGCGATTCCGTAAACCAGGGGCAGGTACTGGCCGTGTTGCGCAACCCCGAACTCGATGCCCATCTCCGCGAGCTCTCCGCGCAGCGTTCTCTCGCCGAGAATTCGCTTCTGGCGTCCCGCCAGCGGCGGGATAACAACGCCGCCGACGTCGCGTTCCGTGAATTCCAGCGTCTGGACGCGGCGGTGCACGAGGCCCGTGTGCAACAGGGTCACCTCTTGTTGCTGGCGCCGCACACGGGCGTTGTGACCACGCTCGGTGTGGAACAGACCGTAGGCGAATTCCTGCCGCAGGGCGGACTGTTTGCCGTCATCGCAGACCGCAGTGTGATGCGCGCGCGCATCCTGGTGCGCGACTGGGAACTTCAGTATGTCACCGACGCCGCGTCCAACTCTCCGTCCGGTATGGAAGCCCTGCTCAATGTGCGTTCCTATCCTTATCGCAGCTTTGAGGGCCGGGTGACGCGAATCCTGCCCGCGGCGGCGACGGACGAGCCCGTCACTCTTCCCAAAAGCCCGGAGAGGGCGGGTCAGCGCCTCAGCAACTACTTTGCTGTGGAGATGGAATTCCAGAATTCCGGGGGCGAATTGCGGGAAGGTATGACGGGCACTGCCAAAATCTATGGTGCACATCGGCGGCCACTGATCTGGCAGTGGACGCGGGGATCCTGGCGCTGGCTTCGTTCTGTTCTCTGGTAGTCGGAAGCGCTCTTTCCGCAGTCGAGGAGATCGCGCGAAACGTTCCAAAAAGTAGAGGCCATCCCAGCGTCGGGATGGCCTCCAAGGAAAATGCAAGGGGGCAGTTACTTCTTTGCGGAGAGAGTCTTGGTGCCGGAAAGCTTCTTGCCTCTCTTCAAGCTCTTCTTTGCCATCTCCCATCCTCCGGGGCACCCGCCTTTCTTCCTGGCTTGCGCCCATCCGCTGTGTGTGAGCATTCTTAGTACCGAATCCGCTGCAATGCAAGTGGCAGTATCCCGTGGGATCGGCTCGGGGCCGGAATCGGAAGTCGCGCTGCCCAAGCGTCCGGCTTGGAGATCCATTCATTGGCAGTCAGCTCGTGCACTGCGAATCTGAAAAACGAGGAGGCCGCCACCGGGGGGAGGTGGCGGCCTTTTGGGGGTTACGGGCGGAGTAAAACTCAAAATCTTCGAATGTGATGACGGTCTGTCTCGCTCTGTTCTCCCAGGTCTTCCTTCTCATTCGTAAGCAGATTCAACTTCCAGCCATCGAAACCTTTTCCGCCTTGCGATCTCTCCAGACTGCGTCAATCAGGACTCAACGACTTAGTGCATTTTGCGAGCCAAACGCAGAAGCGTGCTGAGTCCCCTCCCACACCCGGAAACAAAGCATTTATGGCCTGCTTCCGTCCGCACACCGGGGGAAAAACTCCGCCCGAGGGAGAAATCACCCCCTTCCGGAAAATGCACTTGGGAGAACAAGAGCGCCATCACAATGCAGCGGAGGCGTGGCGTGGGACGCGGGGAGAAATTCCGGTTGTCGTGCAGGCAAAACAAAAGGGCCATCCCGGATGGGATGGCCCCGAAAGCGTTCAATTCAAGCTGTTCAGTTACCGAAGTCCCCGCATGTTATTTACGGCAGACAGGGTCTTCGAAGGCGCCAGCTTCTTGCCCTTCTTCAATTCTTTCTTCGCCATGTGAATCCTCCCGGTGGATTTGGATATCGTTTACCTGCTTCACTGAAGTAGTAGCATTCCTGGGGCCAAAGTTTGGGAAGATTTATGTCAATCTGGTTGTTCAATATAAACGGGTTAGCTTCGACGCTGGACGACCGCTGATTCGGGTTTGGCGTGCTTCGGGGCATTCCTTGGCCCTTGAGGGGGAATAATTTCCACCGCTTTGGCCTGCTGACTGGCATGGTATCGAATCTCGTTGGCGAGCAAACGCGCCAGGACCGGAAGATGGCGCGAACAGGGAAGAGGGGAACCGCCTGAACGTTGCTGACAGATCAGGGAAGGGGATTGCCCATCTGTGCCGGAAACGCAAAAGAAAAGGGCCACCCGGGTGTGGGTGGCCCTTTGACCTCAGAAACTTGGACTAGTAGGTGCCGCGTCCACCGAGGCTCTTCGTGCCGGCCAGCTTCTTGCCCTTCTTCAACGCTTTCTTCGCCATTTCGAATCCTCCAACTGGATTTGATAGGCCCCTGAGGGCTGAATGAGAGTCTTGCACTTCTCTTACCAAATCCCGCGGCATTTTTTCCACAGCCGCCTGAAGCAAACAATGGGCTTAGAGGCGACGAAGTTGGGCACGCGGCCAAGAAAAAGTGGAAAAGGGGAGAAAGCAGGTCGTCAGGGGGAATTATTCCCCCATGGATGCCACCAGGAGAGGCTCTCATAGGCGATTCGCTCCCGGGGCTTCGTCCGCCTAATTTGGGAAATCGCAGAAGGCGGCCCCGAGTTGGTGGTTTTGCGGTGGCAAAAGGTGCCTGTACTTGGGGGGACGAGCCGAATTACCACAGGAGCTTCGGAGACTATAATTGGTGCTTCCGGCAGAGATATTTCATCCGGTCTTTGTTCACACCCAGCAGTCTTGCCGCCTGGATTTTCACACCGGAGGCCTGTGCCAGCGCGGTCTCCACCCACTTTTTTTCGTAGGTTTCGAGCTCGGCTTCTAAGTCGAATCCGGAAGGTGGCAGGCGGAAACGGCCCCGCGCATCCCGGGTGGCGGCCTGCACGATGTCCCGGGGCAGATCACTCAGTTCTATCCTGTCCCCATCCGTCATCAGCACGATGCGCTGCACCGCATTCTCCAGCTCGCGGACATTTCCAGGCCAGCGGTAGTTTTGCAGCGCCTGCATGGCTTCTTCGCTCACGGTCTTGGGTTCCGAGTGATTTGCCACGCAATACACGCGCACAAAATGGTTCACCAGCAGCGGAATATCCGACTCGCGCTCCCGCAGCGGCGGCAGAAACACGGGGACCACGTGAATCCGGAAGTACAAGTCTTCCCGGAACCGTTTTTCCTCGACTGCCGCTTCCAAATCCTCGTTCGTCGCTGTGAGCAGCCGAAAGTCCACTGCCAGCGGCCGTTTGCCGCCCAGATGAATCACCGCGTGGTCCTCCAGCACGCGCAGCAGCTTGCTCTGCAATGCCGGGGTCAGCGTACCAATTTCGTCCAGGAACAGAGTTCCCCGGTGCGCCAACTCGATGCGTCCTTCCTTGCTTTCCGTGGCGCCGGTAAATGCCCCCTTCTCGTACCCGAAAAGCTCCGCCTCCATCAGGGTTTCCGGCAGTGCAGCGCAATTCACGCTGATAAAGGGACGTGCGCGCCGCTCGCTTAGGTCGTGGATGGCGTGCGCCACCAGCTCTTTTCCCGTTCCGCTCTCTCCGCGGATGCACACCGTGGTTGTTTTGGGAGCCACACGGCGGACCAGGTCGAAGATTGGCCGCATGGCGTCGCTCGCGCCAATCAGGTTTCCCAGCGATTCCTTCCGCTGGATCTGCTCCCGCAGGATGCGGTTCTCCCGTTCCACCCGCTGCTTTTCCACGGCCCGGTCCAGAAAGGGACGGAAAACGTCAGGGTCAATGGGGTGTGCGAAAAAATCGTACGCGCCCGATTCCATCGCGCGGACAGCCGTGGCTTTGCGCGGGTCGCGGCTCAGGATTACGACCATCGTGTCCATCTCGCGGGAGCGCAGCCGTTCGACGAGCGCCTCGAACCGGCGGAAGCTCGCGGCCCCGGGTTCCAGGTTGTACAGGATCAAATCGGGCCGCGCTTCATCGATCAACGGCCATTCCGATTCTTCCTCGGTGGACTGGTAGATCTCATAATCCGGGAGAAGCCGGCTCACCACCGGCTGCAGACCGCTCACGTCGTTCGTCATGATGACGACGTGGCAGCGGCTTGGGTTGGGGGACATATGGGACTCGAGGTGCGTTGCCGGCCGCTCACAGGGCAGGCTCGCGCAGGCAGGCGCGATTCTAGGAAGCGCCGCCCGGGTTGTCAAATGAGATTGTCAGGCGAGCTACGCCCTGTGGTGGAATAATTTCCCCGTGGGGCAGCCAGCACCCTAAGCGGAACGATTCAGGCGGGCGGGGCCATTCGGGACAGCAGGAGGCCGCCAGGCACTCCTTGCCTCCCGTAGTCAGTGTGCGCATTCCCGCGTCTACTGCGCGACCGGCTATTTTTTCTTCTCGAAATTCAGTGAGGCGGAGTTGATGCAGTACCTTTGGCCGGTGGGCTTTGGACCGTCGTCGAACACATGACCCAGATGAGCGTCGCAGCGGTTGCACTTCACCTCCAGCCGCCTCATCCCGTAGCTATTGTCCGCTTCGGTGGCCACTCCCTCTTCATCTACCGGCGCGTAAAAGCTGGGCCACCCCGTCCCGGAGTCGAATTTTGTGTCTGAGCTGAACAGCGGGGCCCCACAGCACACGCAGCGGTAGACACCATTCTCGTGGTGGTCCCAATACTTTCCCGTGAACGCGGGTTCCGTTGCCGAGCATCGCGCGACGGCATATTGCGTCGGGTCCAGCTGCTGCTTCCATTCTTTGTCTGTTCTCTCCACCTTTTCGGCCATTGGCGGTCACCTCTTTCGGATTCGCACATTTTATCAGATGCGGGAATGCGTCCCTGGTTTCCAGTCTGCGGCCCAGCCTGCGGAGACGGGCTTAGTGCTAAGATTTCAGCCGCGCTGGCACCCTGCTCAGGAGAACCTCAATGACGGACCATCAAACTCCCGCGCCGTCAGATCTGTTGCGGCTGCTGTTGAAGTCGCATCCCTGGCATGGCGTTCCCATCGGTGCGGATTTTCCTCGGATCGTGACCGTCTACGTGGAGATTGTGCCTACGGACACGGTGAAGTATGAGCTGGATAAGGCCTCCGGTTACCTGCGCGTGGACCGCCCGCAGAAATTTTCCAATGTTTGTCCCGCGCTTTACGGTCTCATTCCCCAGACCTATTGTGGAGACCGCATCGGTGCGATTTGCTCGCAACGCACTGGACGCCATGACGTGAAGGGCGACGGCGATCCGCTGGACATATGCGTGCTCTCGGAGCGAAATTTCTCTCACGGCGACATTCTCCTGCAGGCCGTCCCCATCGGAGGGCTGCGGATGATTGACGGCAATCAAGCCGACGACAAGATCATCGCCGTGCTCAAGGGCGATGCCGCCTACGGCGGCTGGAAAGACCTCAGCGAGTGCGCGGACACGCTCGTGCAGCGCTTGCGGCACTACTTTCTTACCTACAAAGACTCGCCGGACGCCTCACCCCGCGCCACCGAAATCACGCACATCTATGACGCGCCGGAAGCGCTCGAAATCATCCGCGCAAGCCACGAGGACTACATTGCGCGGTTCGGCGATCTGCCGGATCAGCTCGCCCGCTGTCTCTAATTTTCCGCCGCGCACGGATTCATCCAGCTACTGCGCGGACCGGGCGAGCCGAGCCCGCTCTTGAGGATCTCCGCGCAGGGGCCGGCCAGGGTGCGCGGAACGCTGGAATCCAGCCGGGCTTTTTACCACGGTGCCGTTCACCAGGACCCACTCCACTCCCGCCGCGGGGATTTCGGGATGTTCCACTGTCGCACGGTCGGCAACCGTTGCCGGATTGAAGATGACGATGTCCGCGTCGGCTCCCACGCTCAGCCGGCCTTTGCGCCGGAATTGCGCCGAACTCTGCTCGAGCCTCCGGGCGGGAAGAAGCGTCATTTTGGAGAGTGCGTCCATGAGCGTCAGAATTGTCTTCTCCCGCACGTACACGGCAAGCGTCCTGGTAAACGTGCCGGAAGCGCGAGGGTGGTTGTTGTGGCTCGGCCCAAGAATTCCATCGCTGCCGATCATGATCCACGGTGTTTGCATTGCGCGGGTCACATCCGCCTCCGGAATGGCGAAAGCGGCGGCAATCCGATGCTCGTGGCGGTAGCGAGCAAACGTTTCCGCAGTCAGCCGCTCCGCGCTCCCCGCGATCTGCAGATCGCTGAACGTGATACGAAACCGGCGCTGCCACCCGGGAGCAAACCGTTCCGAATCGAGATAGGTGGCCCAGTAGGTGTAGGGATAAGCATCCGCGGTGATGTCCAGACCGCTGCCGCGCGCCGCCTCCAGCATGGCCACCGATTGCGGCATGGAAAACGTTCCGCCGGTCGAGGTGATGTGCTCGATTTCGGCCGAGGCCCCAGTCTCGCGGCAGTCGTCGATGATTTCCTGCAGCGCATCCAGGTTGGTACCGGGCCCATCCATCGTGGAATAGCGCGCGTGGAAGAACACTGGAACGTGATAACGGTGTGCCAGCCGCATCAAAGGCAGAATTTCCTCGCGGCGGATGCCGGGAACGTACTCCAGCGAAAATGAAACGGCTAGCGCGCCTTCCCGCAGCGCGCGGTCACCCCGCTCAGTCAGTGCTTGAATCTGCGGGTCCGTCGCGGGAGCCGTCAGTGGAATTTGCAGTTCATTCCGGGCCACCGAATAGAAAAATGATGCGCCATAGTTTACCGGAGGGCGATGCGCCCCGTAGTAACCGTACCAGGCCGGTGGCTCTGTCGTTCCGCCGTGCAGAGTCAGATTCGTCGTCACTCCATCGGCGATTTTGTTCCACACTCCCGCCGGGTTCGGGTCGTACGACACCATGTCGATAAAGCCGGGCGCAACCACGTTGCCCACGGCGTCGATTTCTCGCCGGCCCCGTAGCGTTTCTCGCGTCACCGCGGCAATCCGCCCGTCGCGGATTCCGACATTCATTCCTGCCTGATCGAGCCGCGTTTCCGGATCCATCACGCGCCCGTTGCGAATCACCAGATCGTATGTTGCGGCTTCGCGGTCAGGCGTGTTCGCGGCTTGCTGCGAGGTTGCCGAGGAGCGGGCGCCTGCCGCGAGCTGCGCCACGGCCATCAGGACAAGGAGCTCCACTGGCAAAGCTGAAGTTTGCAGGCCTGCCACTCCTCGGGCGTATGTCGAGCGGGACACCACGAGTGATCGTAAATTGCCGCCCTGCCTGGGGAAACTACTTATTTGCGTAGCGTATGCGCCAAATGGAACCCGAGGCGTCATCCGTCACGAGCAGGGAGCCGTCCTGAGCCACCGTAATTCCGACCGGCCGGCCCCAGACGGAGCCGTCCGGCAGCACGAAGCCGGTTACAAACTCCTCGTATTCGCCCGTGGCGTGGCCCGTTTGGTGCAACGGGATGCGGATCACTTCGTAGCCTGTCCGAACCGACCTGTTCCATGAGCCGTGCTCCGAAGCGAAGATGTCGCCCCGGTATTCGGCGGGGAACTGTTTTCCCTCGTAGAAAGTGAATTCCAGCGACGCGTTGTGCGGCTGCAGCAGCACATCAGGCACGATGACCTTGGCTTTCAGCTCGGGGTGTTTCCCGCGGAGACGCGGGTCCGGATGGTTTCCGATGTAATACCACGGCCAACCGTAAAATCCGCCCGGAACGACGTGAGTGATGTAATCCGGCACTAGGTCGTCACCCAGTCCGTCTCGTTCGTTTACCGAGCACCAGAGCTCGCCTGTCTTCCGATCGAACGCGACTCCGCTCCCCGCGTTGCGCAGGCCGTATGCGTATACGCGTTTTCCCGTTCCGTCGGGGTTGAATTCCAGAATGTCGGCCCGGTCGTGTTCGCGCGGCGTCGTGTCCGGATCGTCCACGTTCGAGGCCGAGCCAATCGATACGAGCATTTTTCTTCCGTCTGGAGTGAACGCGATGTCGCGCGTCCAGTGATTTCCGCCGCCGGGCAAGCTGGCGATTCGCTCCGCCGCTCCTCGTGCTTTCATGTCCCCGCTCCGGTAGGGAAAGCGGAGAATCACGTCCGTCGTGCCAATATAGACGTACTGCGGGTCCGGCCCGGGCGGATAGAAACTGATCCCGTAGGGCAAATGCATCCCGGTTGCGAAGGTTTCCACTCGTTCAGGTTTCCCCGCCGGGGTGAAACCGCGAAAAACTTTTATGTCGCCGGGTTCGCTCTCGGCTACAAACACATCGCCATTCGGCGCCGTGCGCGCGAGCCGGGGGTTATCGAGGCCGGTGACGTAGAGTTCCACGACGAATCCACTGGGCGCCTCGGGCCAGGCGTTTTCCGGGCGTTCGACAACATGCGGACCATTGCCGGCCGAGTGTGTGGCGTAGGGCTCTGGAAGGTCAGCCACTGCGATTTTTCGGATGGTTCCGGGATGCTCGTAGCGAAAATCCGTGAACGGAGCGCGAGGTGCCGGCCAGGCGCGCATGGCCGCTTCCATTGCGGGGTTCGACGCTCTTGCGGGCGGCGCTGGAGGCGCGGCGGCCGGCAAGGTTTTGAGGAACGTGACAATGCGCCAGCGATCCTCCCGTGAAAGGCTGGGCCATCCGGGCATTCCATTTCTCGCGTCGCCGTGCGTGATGTACCAGAAGACTTCTCCTTCCGGCACGGCCTGCGTTGGTCCCCGGCGCAGGTCAGGCACATTTCCGGAGCCTTCGGCGCGTATCCCGTGACACGGAGCACAATTTTTCTCAAACAGTTCGCCGCCCGCCTTTACGGTTGCTTCGTTCCTGGGCGTCGGGTTTTTCCAATTGGCAGTTGCAGCGGGAGCGTTGTGGAACTTTTGGTTCTGAGCTGTCGCGGACAGCGCGAGCAACGCCGCCAAACCGGCAAGCGCAGCGGCAATTTGTCGCAATACCTTTTCAGTTCTCGTCTGCACGGTCCTCCATCTTACGCCCTCCCGCCTTCGATAAGACGTTCCTCTGCGAGCCAGGCGGAGTGCGCCAGTTTCGGTATACGATGTTAGGGGGCCCGTAGCTCAGCGGTTAGAGCAGCGGACTCATAATCCGTTGGTCCTAGGTTCGAATCCTAGCGGGCCCACCAACGTTTTATTTCTAAGAAACTGCCGTTTCATCCCGTTTGCAAAAAGACCTGCGGACAGGTGATCTGTTGCTCCCAGTTATAAATCTAACTGACTTGTCATCATCGGCTGCCTATTCGCAAATCTCGTAACTCTCTTCTGGCGTCTTGGCTCTACTCCGCGGCTTTGAGCGGCTCCCACTGCCAGCCTTCATCTTTCGCGATTACGTAGCCCAACCCGGGATACGGGAAATGGTACGAGTGGACCAGGGCTGCTTCCCTTGCAGCTTTCCGGAGGAGCCGCCGTCTCGAGCGGACGACCTCGATCGGCTGAAGGTCAAATGCGATCAAGGTCTCGGGATACTCAAGATGCAGCGGATGACATACCGCGTCGCCCAAGTACACCAACTGTTCGGCGCCGGAGGAGATGCTGAGCGCGATATGCCCGGGCGTGTGCCCCGGAGCCGAGATTGCCGATATGCCTGGAAGGATTTCCGTCTCTTGCTCCAGAAGCTCCACCTGCCCCTGGATGCCCAGGAGATTCTTTTGAGCGAATGGGACAAGGACTTCCTGGAAATAATCACCCCCCTGTGCCTCCGCTCGGCTCCCGGGCGACAGCCAGAAATCCCATTCCTCTTTCGAGATGACGTACCGTGCCTTAGGAAAGGCAGGCTTGCCGCGATCATCTAAGTTGGCCCCGACATGATCGGGATGAGCATGCGAGATTATGACCGTCCCGATATCCCGAGGCTCAATTCCTTCCGCGCGAAGCCGGGAGAGCAGCCGGCCACCGGAGGGAGCGCCTGCGCCCATTCCCGTATCCACCAGTACTCGTTCGTTGCCCGCATCGATGCACAGGGGAATATACGGGACGGCGATCTCTTCGGCTGACTCGCCGCGCCCGCACAGCATGCTTTCGTACTTCTCTTTCTGCACATTTGTGAAAAATGCTCCGGCGGGGTAGCGGGAGATGCCGTCCAGCAACGCGAGACACTGGAACTTCCCCAGGGCAAAGCGAAACGCATCGGATTTCATCGCGCGTCCTTCCTGGCGTTTGGTGGTTTCACCGCTTTGCTCCGGCCGCACAGGGTCAATTCGATTCGCCGCCAACCTCTGCCAAGCCCATGCGCCGGACCAATGCCCGAAATCGCACATCCGTGCGTAAGGCGTCGAACCTCGAATCCACTTTCAGGAACATCAAGCGGGAACATCGCTCCTTGAAGGCCTGCTCCAGGCAGACGATTGCGCGATCCATTTCGCCCAGGCCCAGGTGAATTGCGGCGACCAGTGTTTGCGGGACGTAGCTTCGTGTGGCCGCTTCTGCCAATTCACCCAGTATCCTTCGCCCCTCCTCTTTCTTACCCCACGAAGCGAAGGCTGCGCCCAGAGTGGCGAGCGCCAGGGTGCTGGTGGGAGAAATACGTCTCGCTTCTTCAATCTCGGCGACGGCTTCTGCAAAGGCTCCTTTTTGCTGGTAGGCCATCCCCATATTGAGGTGCGCCGGGTAGAAGTTCGAATCCATCTGTAGGGCCTTGCGGCACTGCTCGATGGCTTCCTCGCTCTGGCGTGCGTAATGGAAGCTCATCCCCAGCATGACGGTAGCAGTCAGCGAAAGGGGGTCCAGTTCGAGCGCGTGCCGCGCCGCTGTGGCAGCCTCCGCAAATCGCTCGCACACGATCAGTTGCTCGGCACGATTCTGCCAGGCTCTCGGGCTGTTCGGACTCATCTCGATCGCCGCCTGAATCTCCCTGCTGGCGCCCGGCGAGTCCCAGTCAAATGTAAGCTTGACTCCCGCCATTACCGCCCGCGCTTCGGAAAGTGCGGGATCGATCGCCAGCGCCTTCCCTGCCGCTGCCTTCGCCTTCGGAAAGGCCTCGCGGGGAGCGAGATAACAATAATATCCGAGCGGCGTGTAGCAATCTCCGAGTGCCGCGTAGGCGAGGGCGTAACTAGGATCTTTTTCGATGGCTTGCCGGATGTGGTTAAGGCCCATATTCAGGCCTTCCTCCGTCCGCTTATAGCTGTAGTACCGGCCCTTCAGGTAGAGCTGATAGGCTTCCACGTTTTGCGTGGGGCGCTTGGCCAGCAGGTTTTCGGTTTTCGGGCTCAGCTTCAATCGCAGGTTTTCGGAGATTTCCCTGGCGAGATCCTCCTCCATCGCTAGGATGTCGCTGAGCTTTTTCTTGTATTTGCCACCCCATATCTGCCAGCCTTTCTGCACATCCATCAGTTCTGCGCCGATCACCAGCGATTCGCCACGCTGCATTACCCTGCCGGTGAGCACGGCGCCCACGCCGAGCGCCCGGCCGATCTCCTGCGCCTCTTCGGCGCGGCCCTTGTAGCGGAATACCGTGCTCCGCGCCATCACCCGAAGCTCCGATACTTGCGAAAGACTGAGAATCAGGCTGTCCGTAAGCCCGTCGCTGAGGTATTCCAATTGTCCATCTGCGCTCGCATTTGCAAAAGGGAGTACCGCGAGCGAACCGATCGCTTCGCCCAGTTCCGAAGGCTGCACGCTTGTGCTGGCGGCTGCCGGTGTTCGTCCGGAATCTAGTTCGCGCCTCAGCCGCATCAAGTCCGCACGCATCTCCGCGGCAACTTGGTAGCGCATCGCGCGGTCCTTCTCCAGCGCCTTAGTGACAATCCGGTCCAATTCAGCCGAGAGCGCGGGATTCACTCTGGCCGGGGGCGTGGGGACTCTATGCAGGATAGCCTCAAAGATTACCGCCGACGTCCTGCCCGAAAAGGCGCGTTGGCCGGTACACATCTCATAAAGGGTCGCACCAAACGAAAACAGGTCGGTGCGCGCATCGAGGTCTTCGCCCAGTGCCTGTTCGGGAGACATGTACACTAATGTTCCCACCGCCTCTCCCGGACGCGTGAGGTCTGCCCCCACTTCGTGAGACGGTGGTAGCGCCAAGGCATCGAGCGTTTCCGAATTCAACCGGGGCTCGGCGACCAGTTTGGCCAGCCCGAAGTCCAGGACCTTGACCTGCTTTCGTGCCGTGACGAAAATATTTTGCGGCTTGATGTCCCGGTGCACGATCCCACTTGTATGGGCCACGTCGAGAGCATCCGCGATCTGGATGGCTAGGTCGAACAGCTCATCGGTTTTTAGAGGCTTGCCACCGATCAAGCTGTTCAGCGGGCTTCCATCCAGGAATTCCATGGCGATGAACGGTTGACCCTTATATTCATCGATGTCATAGACTACGCAGATGTTCGGATGACTTAGGGCGGAAGCGGCTCGCGCCTCGCGCCGAAACCGCTCCAGCGCGCGGTGATCCTTGGCGCGTTCGGGCGCCAGAAACTTCAGTGCCACATTGCGCACAAGCCGGACGTCCTCCGCGCGATAAACCACACCCATGCCGCCGGCACCCAGCTTTTCTACGATGCGGTAGTGCGATACCGTTTGGCCAGTCAGGGTAAGAGTTTCCGCCACGTTCTCGTCATCTTAGGTAGCGGCCCGAATCAAGTCAATCAAGGAAGACCGCTCATCAGCATTCCGGGAGAGTCGAGTTTCCGGCGAGTGGTTGGCAACTCCGACGTAGTCGCTCTTCCGGAGTCAAATTTCGAATCCAAGCCAACCCAATAATCGGGGAACAACTTGGGAACAAGCGGGCCCAAATCCGGGCCAATACCAGCGACCATGACGAAGGTAAAGACAAGACGAGCCAACAGGATGACCAGATTTTGTCCGGACTTATAATCCGTTGGTCCTAGGTTCGAATCCTAGCGGGCCCACCAGGGATTTTTGCCCGAGGAGTTTACCGAGAGCTGTTGGCGCTAGTGTTGGAAGATGCCTCGGACTACTCTCTCGGGCGCGAGCCATCGGCAGAATCCAGTTTCTCCCAGCGACTCGCGACCGGCTTCCGTGGACGCTCACCGCACGGAAGGGAAATACTCACCCCCCCCCACATCTGCCCGATTTGGCTGCTCAACGCCTGCCCTATCGACCCATCGCCAACTGTCAACTGTGACAGTGGGAATCTCCGCCACGGCAGGCCAGGCTCTTGTCTGCGAATCTCGGAGGGAGAACGTATGGCGACTGCGAGCCCGGCTCATGGTTTGCAAGGGCCACTTCAGGTGGCGCAGAAGATCACCGGGTGGTTTATCGTCGTTTCCGTGCTGTTCATTGTTATCGGTGTCTTTGCCATTGTTGAGCCCGCTGTCGCCGGGCTCGGTGTCACGTTGCTGGTTGGATGGCTGCTCATTTTTGGCGCGGTGGGCCATTTTCTTGCAGCCTTCAAAGGCGGTGGAGCGCTCCAGGTCTCCTTCCAGATACTCATTGCTGTAGTCTACGTTTTCGGGGGCGTCTACTGCATCACTCACCCGCTCCTGGCCATTGGAACGCTCACCCTTTTGCTTGCGGCCGTGATTTTGGCCGCAGGCGTGATCGAAATCATTTCCTATTTCCGGCTGAAGGGCCACGTCGCGTCTGGGTGGATGCTTCTGAATGGAATCGTCGCTCTCCTTCTGGGCGGGATGATATGGCTCCACTGGCCATCGAGCACTGTCTGGGCCATCGGCACACTCGTTGGTGTTCGGCTGCTCATGACCGGAATGACGCGGCTGATGTTCGGTATTGCCGCGCGAAAGCTCTTAAGAAGGGCTGAGGGATAGAGAGTACGAACGAAAGGGATACGACACGATAAACCATTTCATGGACGCCGTCCCCATGGGCGCGCCCGAGCCGGTTGAGCCGCGCAGTTCCTGGAAACAAACCGGTGGGTGTACCATAGCTTTGCCCATGCCCGGCAAGTCGGACTGGAGGTTTTGATTCTTCATCTCATGGCCTTAGTGGGGGCCTGGTGGCCCTCGAAATTCCAAGGAGGAAGCAATGAACAGGAAATTGTTGGTGATCGCGGCATGCCTGGCGATGGCCTCGCCCATGTTTGCCCAGAACAAGGAAGACGAGCGTCTGGAGAAATCGGCCACGGTTCTTCAGGAGATTCTCAGCTCGGACAAGGGGCTTTCCAAGCACATCCTGGATGAGTCCAGGTGCGTGCTGATTTTCCCGAGCGTCAAGAAAGTAGCCGTTGGCTTCGGCCAGAGCTACGGGCGCGGTGCGCTCATCTGCCGCAAGGGCGAAAAGATGGATGGGGCGTGGGGCTCTCCCGCCATGTACGCACTGGATCAAAGCGGCCTCGGCATTCAGCTCGGCTCCACGGCGACGGACTTCGTTCTCGTGGTGATGAGAGAGAACGGCGTGGAACAGATCCTGAATGGTAAGACAAAGCTCGGTGGAAACGCTGCCGCCGCAGCGGGCCCCAGCGGCGCCCAGGCGGAAGGTTATAACGCCGCGGAAATGACCGCGGACGTGCTGACCTACTCTCGCACCAAGGGAGCGTTTGCCGGTGTGTCCTTGAATGGCGCGTCCATGGACTCGGACAACGACGCCAACAAGCGCGTGTACGGCAAGACCATCGACGCCAAGACGATCATCTCCAGCAACCCGACCCCTCCGGCCGCCGCCAAGTCGCTGCAGGGTTTGCTCGACAAGACCTCGCCGCATCGGAAGTAGCAGCAGGAAACGCGGGGCATCCACCGGTCCGGGTCCCGAATTTGGATAGTTCGGGCCCGGACCAATTCTTGCGGGTTAGCTGCGATGCGGGTGAGACTCTAGTTTAGCTGTGCCCGCCCACGAGTTCGCGGACGATTGACCCTACAAAATTCTTCGCATCGCCGAACAGCATCAGCGTCTTGTCCATGTAATAGAGCGGATTGTCGATTCCTGCGAATCCCGGACTCATGCTCCGCTTGATCACCATCACCGTGTGCGCCTTGTCCACGTTCAGGATGGGCATGCCGTAAATGGGGCTCGACGCGTCCGTGCGCGCCGCCGGATTGGTCACGTCGTTGGCACCGATGATCAGAGCCACGTCCGTCTGCGGCATGTCCGAATTGATTTCGTCCATCTCCACCAGTCGCTCGTAGGGGATGTCCGCTTCCGCCAGCAGCACGTTCATGTGGCCCGGCATTCGCCCCGCCACGGGGTGGATTCCGAATTTCACGTCGATACCTTTTTTCGTCAGCACGTCGAAGAGTTCGCGCACTTTGTGCTGCGCCTGCGCCACCGCCATCCCGTATCCCGGCACGATCACCACCGTGCTCGCCGCCGCCAGAATGTCCGCCGCTTCCTCCGGCGACGCGCTCCGCACCGTCCGCTCTTCCGTCACGGCCGCCGCGCCCGCCTGCACCTGACCGAACGCGCCGAACATCACATTCGTGAACGACCGGTTCATCGCCTTGCACATGATGACGGAGAGGATGAAGCCCGACGATCCGTCCAGGGCGCCCGCTACCACCAGCACTTTGCTGTTCAGCACAAAGCCCAGCAGTGCTGCGGAGAATCCGGCGTAGGAGTTCAGCAGCGAAATCACGGTGGGCATGTCTGCCCCGCCGATCGGCGTCACCAGCAGCACGCCGAACACCAGCGCCACCACGACCATGATTGGAAACAGCGCCGTATTTGCCGGGTTCACCACCAGCGCGATCGCCAGCAGCAGCGCTGCGCTCAGCACCGAAAGGCTCACGAAGTTCTGCCCGCGGTACACAATCGGCCGCTGTGGCAGGATCTCCTGCAATTTCCCGGCGGCGATCAGGCTGCCCGTAAACGTCAGCGAGCCGATGATTACTTCCAATCCGATTTCGCCCATCCCGAACCGCGTCACGTGCGGAACGCCCACGTAGTATTCCGCGATTCCGATCATCGCCGCGGAAAGCGCGCCGAACGCGTGGCTGAGCGCCGTTCGCTGCGGCACGGCCGTCATGTGCACCATGCCGAGCGGCACGCCCACCGCCGCCCCGATAATCAGCGTGATGATCACCCACTTGTAGGACACCAGCTCGGGATTGCACAGCGTGGCGCCCACTGCCAGCGCCGCCGCGATCTCTCCGGCCAGTACGCCGCGGCGCGCCGAGGCGGGCGAGCTGAGCCACTTGATCGCGAGGATGAAAAGGACTGTGGCAGCGATGTAGGCGAAATCGAGATACTGTTGTATGGCTTCCGGAGTCATGGCTTCTGCTGCTTCCCCGTCTTGAACATACGCAGCATGCGGTCCGTGATCACGAATCCGCCCACCATGTTGCTGAACGATGCCGCCACGGCGATCGCGCCGAGTACGGTGGCCAGGGGCGTTTCCTGCCGGCCGGCGATGATGATCGCCGCCACCACCACAATCGCGTCCAGCGCGTTCGTCAACGACATCAGCGGGGTGTGCAGCAGCGGAGACACGCGCTTAATCAGCTCGAAGCCCACAAATCCCGCGAGGATGAACACGTACAAGTTCGACAGAAAATCGGCAGGCACTTGCTCCCCCCTTTATTTCGCCGGCGACAATGCCGGCAATTTGAAAAATTCCCGCACCCTGTTGTGCACGATCTCGCCGTCGCGTGTCACCATCGTTTCCCGGGTGATTTCGTCTTCGAGATTCAGCTGCACTTTGCCTTCTTTCACCAGGTGAGTGAGGAACGCGCCGATGTTGCGCGCGTAGAGCTGGCTGGCGTGATACGGCACCGTGCTCGCCAGGTTGAACCACCCCACGATGGTCACTCCGTTCACCACAATCTTCTCGCCCGGCTGCGTCAGCTCGCAGTTCCCCCCGCGTTCCGCCGCCAGGTCCACGATCACCGAACCCGGTGCCATTTTCTCCACCATTTCCTTGGTCACCAGCACCGGAGACTTTCTTCCCGGAACCACTGCGGCCGTGATCACCACTTCGCTATCCGCCACCGCGCGTCCCAGCAGTTCGCGCTGCTTCTGGTAGAAGGTTTCGTCCTGCGCTCGCGCGTACCCCCGGGCGTCTTCCGCGTCCTTAGCCTCGATGGGCAGTTCCACAAATCGTCCGCCGAGGCTTTCCACCTGTTCCTTCGCGGCCGGCCGAACGTCGTAGGCGGAGGTCACTGCGCCCAGCCGTCGTGCCGTAGCGATGGCTTGCAGTCCCGCCACGCCGGCTCCGATCACCAGCACCCGCGCCGGCGTTATCGTCCCCGCCGCGGTCGTCAACATCGGCAGCATCCTCGGCAGCAGATCCGCCGAGATCAGCACCGCCTTGTACCCGCACAACGTGGCCATGGACGAAAGCGCATCCATGCTCTGCGCCCGCGTTGTCCGCGGCATCAGCTCAATCGAAAACGAGGTGACTCCCGCCCGCGCGATGTCCTGGACCGTGGTCACGTCCCCCAGCGGCCGCAAAAAGCCGATGAGCACCTGCCCCTTGCGATATAGCGGCACGTCCGCTTTTCCCGTGCGGTCATTTGAGCCGTAGCAGAGCACCTGCGCGATTATGTCCGCGCTCCCGAACACGGCGGCCCGGTTCGGCACCAGTTTGGCGCCCTTGGCCGCATAATCCGCGTCAGGGAATCCCGATTCTGCGCCTGCTCCCGCTTCGATCACCAGCTCCAGTCCGGCCTTTGTCAAAGTCGGAATCACTGCCGGGACCATGGCTACCCGGCGTTCTCCTGGAAAACTTTCCTTCGGCACTCCGACGATCATGGATCCCGCTTCCTGTTCCCTCCGGCTCACCGCAAGCCTTCGCACCGGCCTGCGCCGTCGTGGGAAGAAAACACCTCATTGCAAATCACTCAAAAAAGCGGGCACATTCTACCCTCAACCTTCGATTTTTTCAGCGTCAAAGCTCACACACTATAGTGGCGGTGCGCACGGATTCTGGTTCGCGGAACTTGATGGAGGTGCCGCGACGAGTGATTTCAGGAAGGACGGCCCGGTGGACCGCACCAGCTCCGCCAGTCTTGTTTGACTTGCATGTCCTTGCGGCCTAACATGGCCGCCGCCGCTGAAGCGGCGGTTGTGCGCGTTGCTCCGCGAACGCGGGAATCCGTTTTGGCCTGCAGGGTGGGATGGTTTCCGGAATGACGACGATTCGAATCGCAACGCGGAAGATTGACTCCGTAACCATCCTCGATTTGGAAGGCCGCCTCATCCTTGGATCTGCCACTGATTCGCTCGGCAGCGCCATTCAGGACGCGATTGCGAAGGGCGCCCGCAAAATTCTGCTGAATTTGAAGAACGTGACCCAGGTGGATACTACAGGCATCAGCACGATCGTGCGCGGTTTCGTCAGTCTGGAGCGTTCCGGCGGGAAACTGGCGGTTTGCAATCTTGCCGAGCGTGTCCGCATGGTGCTCGACCTCACCCGCCTGCTCAACGTAATTCCCAACTTTCCCGACGAAGCCGCGGGCCTCGACCGCCTGCGCTAACCTCCGCCCGCTCTAACCTGCGGTCAGTTCCGAGAATTTGTTCAGGTCTATATTTCCGCCGCTCACCACCGCCACTACTTTTCCGCTTCCGCATTTCCCGCTGAGCGCCGCGGCCACCGCGCATGCTCCCGCGCCTTCCGCGATCACGTGGGTGCGTTCCGCCACAATCCGCATCGCCCCGCGAATTTCGTCCAGAGTCGTCACTACTGATCCCGCCAGCAGGTGATGCGCCAGGGCCCACATCCGCGGGAACACACTTTTCCCTCCGCTGCCGTCCACGAAGCTCGGCTTCCAGTTCGGGAACGTCTCCGCCGATCCTTTGGAGAATGAATAAGCCAGCGGCCACGCAGTTTCAGGCTCCGCTCCGTACACTTTCACTCCCGGCTTTCGCGTCTCCATTGCCGCCGCGATTCCGCAGGTCAGCCCGCCTCCCCCGAACGCCGCAACAACCGCATCCACATCAGGCAGGTCTTCCAGGATCTCCAGCCCGCACGAGGCATTGCCGGCGATGAACTCATCGTCCTCGAACGGATGCACCATCGTTCCCGTCATCGCCGGATGGCGCCTCTCGCCCAGTGCCTTCCAGCATTCGTCGAATGGCGCCTTCACGATTTCCGCCCCCAGCCGCCGGATGGCGTCCAATTTGGTAGCTGGAGCCGTGTCCATCACCAGCACGCTCGCCCGCACTCCCGCCTTCTTCGCCGCCAATGCAACTCCCTGCGCCGCATTTCCCGCACTCACTGTCCACACGCCCAGCGCACGCTGCTCCGGCGGCAGCAGCCGCACCTGGTTGTACGCCCCGCGAATTTTGAACGAGCCGATCGGCTGCAGGCTTTCCAGCTTCAAGTAAATCTCCGCAGGTGCGTCCGCGTAATTCAGCCGCACCAGCGGCGTCCGCACCGCCGCCTCGTACACATGCAGCCGGGCGTCCTCGATCATCTCCTGCGGAATCGTTCGCCGCTCGGACCTCTCCAGGCTTGATGCCATTGTTATGGTGCTCATCAAAATCCGTGTGAACTCGGCGGTGCTAGTTTTGGTCCCCAGACGCGTCGATTTCCGTTTGGGCCCGCCCCATCCCGCGCGGCTCGGGAATCGAAGAGTCCGGCAGACTGTGAATGCTCAGCCGGGAATTTATCAGTGTGTCGGCGCGGTCCCACACCTGATCGTCGACCTCGATCGCGCAGTGTGGTTTTGTAAACCAGCGGTTGTACCAGGGATATCCCGGACATGCTCCGGGTTTGTATTCGAGCCGGATGTTGCCCAGAATTTGCGTGCGTTGTGGGTCGGCCGCCCTGATTTCCTTCCGGCCATGCAGCCATCCATCGCTTTGGTAGAAGTTGATGGCCTGCTTTACGTTCGGCGGGATAACCGAGTCTTCCTCTCCCCGCTTGTGCACGCTGTCCACCTGAATCGTCAGAAGGATGGGAATGCCATCCTTCCCCAACTCCTTTGCCAGGTGTACGGTTTCCGAACCTCCCCAGCTATGACCGAAGAGCACGATTCGCGCGCTTTGCTTTTCCAAATCCGAAAGGCTTCCGTCATGGTCTGAGTCCAGCCGGCGTTCGATTTCCGTTCGCGCCTCCCGCCAGTGATGGTTTTCGAACACAGCTACGAAGGCGCCCACCGGTAGTTCGCGCCGGATGCGATCCGCAAACTGCACCACTCCATGCACCCGGTCATCTTGATGCACGAATCCGCCGACAATCCCGATCACCATTGCCTTCGGCATCTCCTTCCCGGCTCGGGACTCCACCGGGACGTGCTGGGTGGCCCCCGCGCAGAGCGCGAGTGCCAGCAAGCCAGCGAAGATCGTGCACGCTGCAGTCCTCATCCGCTCACTCGCAGATCCCGCTCATGGTATGGGGAAGCCCACACCGAGTCAATTTCCGAATCGTCGGACCAGCGGGCAATTTGATGTCCCACGAATCGCCCCGCCGGTTGAGCGAGCGCTGCGGCGTGTGCAAAGATTCGAGTGCCCGATTGTCTCCCAGAGCATCGAAAGGAATGCCATGGCCCGGTCTCTGGACTCCAACTCGCCACCGAGAGTGGTTTTGGTCGCGGGCGGCACGGGCGGCCTCGGCCGAGCGGTGTGTCTGGCGTTTCTCGAGCAAAACGCGCGTGTGATTGCCACCTACCGCAGAGAAGACGAATTCCGCACCCTGAAATCCGCAGCCGGCGCCCGCGCCTCTTCTCTCGAAGGCTCCTCCCTTGACGTCACGGACGAAACTGCCGTTACCGCTCTCATCGATTCGGTCGTTTCCACTCGTGGCCGCCTGGATGTGCTCGTCAACGCTGTCGGCGGCTATGCCGGCGGCAGCAAACTATGGGAGCTTGATACGAAGGTCTTCGATCAAATGCTCTCGCTAAACCTCCGTTCAGGCTACGCGCTGGCGCGCGCCGCGGTCCGCGTTATGTTGAAGCAGGGTAGCGGCGCCATCGTCAATGTCGCAGCCAAGGCTGCCTTCGATCATGGCGCCGGCGCAGCCGCCTACGCTGCTTCGAAGGCCGCAGCCGTCGCGCTCATGGATTCGCTCGCCGCAGACCTCAAGGGAACGGGCATCCGCGTCAATTCCGTCCTGCCCAGCATTATCGACACGGAAGCAAATCGCCGCGCCATGCCCCATGCCGACTTTTCCAGATGGCCGAAGCCCGAAGATATCGCCCGTGTCATCCTGTATCTTTCGAGCGACGCCGCCTCGGTCGTTCACGGCGCCGCCGTCCCGGTCTACGGCGAAAGCTGACTGCCGGCGGAGAGTCTTGCAGGGCTTTGAATTTCGAGTTTCGCTCTTGGAGGTTCCATGTCCATCCGTCCCGTTAAGCGCATCATCAAATCGAAGCCTACGCTGGAGGGCGCCGGAGTTCATCTCCGCCGCGCCTTCGGTTTCGGCAACACCAAAGAGTTCGATCCGTTCCTCCTCCTCGATGATTTCCGCAACGACGTGCCCGAGGACTATCTCGCCGGTTTTCCCTGGCACCCCCATCGCGGCATCGAAACGATCACCTACGTCCTTGCCGGCACCGTCGAGCACGGCGACAGCATCGGCAATCGCGGCACCATCGCCGCTGGCGACGTGCAGTGGATGACGGCCGGCAGCGGCATCATTCACCAGGAAATGCCCAAGGGGGACGCCGCCGGCCGTATGCACGGCTTTCAGCTCTGGGCCAATTTGCCCTCCGCGCTCAAAATGACTAAGCCGCGTTACCAGGAAGTGAAAGCCGCCGAAATTCCCGTGATTACGGACGACGACGGCACTCACGTCCGCATCGTCTGCGGAAAATTCTGGGGCAAATCCGGTCCTGTGGAAGGCGTCGCCGCCGATCCGCTCTATCTGGACGTTTCGGTCGCTCCTGGCCGACGCAAAACTCTGCCCATTGAAACCACGCGCCATGCCTTCGCCTACGTCTTTTCCGGCGCCGGAAAATTCTGCAACTCTTCCGAGCCGCTTGCCGTTCCCACCGAGCCCGTTGGCTGGCTCGACACCGCTCCGCCCTCGGACGTGGAGAACCGCTCGCTCGTCCTCTTCGATTCCGGCGATGAACTCACCGTGCAGGCCGGCGACGATGGGATTCGATTTCTGCTTTGCTCCGGCAAGCCGCTCGAAGAACCGGTCGCCTGGTACGGCCCCATCGTCATGAACACTCAGGAAGAACTCCGCCAGGCCTTCACCGAACTCGACCGCGGCACCTTTCTGAAGAAGTAGCACAGGCATTTCTGCCTCTAAGCCTCTCAGCAGCGCGAAACGTGCGATCCGCTCAGATTCGTGCCATCGCTCAACTCCATCCGCGCAAACGAATCCACGGCTGCACTCCATCCCGCTTTGTCCTCGCAGGCCAATTGCGGCTATACTACGGTTGATTCGGGGACAACGCCCTACGACGGAGATGAATTCTGCGGGTGTCCCTGAATGGAAAGTTGGGGGAATGGGCACGATCACGAATCACGTCACCAATGGCCGCCACGCGGCCGAGCAGGATCCGGAGCTTCGCGAGTGGGTCGAATCTTTCGAAGCCCTGGTGGAAGAAAGCGGGCCCGAACGAGCCGCCCAGATTCTCGACCAGCTCCGCGCTCACGCCGAGCGCACGGGCATCCCGCTCCACTTCTCCGCCAACACACCCTACGTCAACACGATTCCCTACGACCGTCAGCCGCCTTTTCCCGGCGATCAGGAAATCGAGCGGCGCATCAAGAGCATTATCCGCTGGAACGCTCTGGCCATGGTCGTGCGCGCAAACCGCGTAGAGCACAACATTGGCGGCCACATCTCCACCTACGCTTCCCAGGCCACGCTTTTTGAAGTCGGCTTCAATCATTTCTTCCGCGCGCGCAATCAGGACTCTGAAGGCGACCACGTTTTCTTCCAGGGACACGCCGCGCCGGGTATTTATGCCCGCGCGTTTCTCGAGGGGCGCCTCACCGTTCATCAGCTCGAAAATTTCCGCCGCGAGCTCAAGCCGGAAGGCGGGCTTTCCTCCTATCCGCATCCCTGGCTCATGCCCGAATTCTGGCAATTTCCCACGGTTTCGATGGGCCTCAGCCCCATCATGGCCATTTACCAGGCCCGCTTTAACCGTTACCTCGAAGATCGCGGCCTCAAGCCCCGCACCGATTCGAAGGTCTGGGCCTTCCTCGGCGATGGCGAAACGGACGAGCCCGAAGCTCTCGGCGCCATCACTCTCGCCAGCCGCGAGCAGCTCGACAACCTCATCTTCGTCGTCAACTGTAACCTCCAGCGGCTCGACGGCCCTGTCCGCGGCAACGGAAAAATCATCGCAGAGCTGGAAGCCATCTTCCGCGGCGCCGGATGGAACGTCATCAAGGTCATCTGGGGCAGCGACTGGGATTCCTTGCTCGAGCACGACGTGGAAGGCGTGCTCGTCAAGCGCATGGGAGAAGTTGTCGACGGCGAGTCGCAGAAATACGTAGTGGAGCCCGGTTCTTACACCCGTCAGCATTTCTTCGGCGCCGATCCCCGCCTGCTCAAGCTCGTCGAGCACCTCTCCGACGAACAGATACGCCGCCTCCGCCTCGGCGGCCATGATCCGCGCAAAATGCACGCCGCTTACAAGGCCGCCGTCGAACATCGCGACTCACCTACCGTCGTTCTCGCCCGCACCATCAAAGGCTACGGCCTCGGCGAAGCCGGCGAAGGACGCAACATTACCCATCAGCAGAAGAAATTGAACGAAGACGAGCTGCGTGAATTCCGCTCCCGCTTCGGCATTCCCATCCGCGATGAAGACGTCGCCGAAGCACCCTTCTACCGCCCGCCGGAAAACAGCCCGGAAATGCAGTACCTCCGCGCACGTCGCCAGGAGCTCGGCGGCTTCGTGCCTCAGCGCGCCGTCCTCGCGCCGCCCATCAAGGCCAATCTCGGCGAGCTCTTCAAGGAATTCGAGGCCGGCAGCGACAATCGCGAAGTCTCCACCACCATGGCGTTTGTCGGCATGCTCCGCAAGCTCATGCGCGACCCGGAAATCGGCAAGCTCGTCGTGCCCATCGTTCCGGACGAGGCCCGCACCTTCGGCATGGAGTCGCTCTTCCGCCAGGTCGGCATCTATGCCCATGGCGGCCAGAAGTACGAGCCCGTAGACGTTCACACGCTGCTCTATTACAAGGAAGCTGTCGAAGGCCAGATTCTCGAGGAGGGCATCACCGAAGCGGGCTCCATCAGCTCGTTTACCGCCGCGGGCACCGCCTATGCCACGCACGGCATCAATACGATTCCGTTCTTCATCTTCTATTCCATGTTCGGCCTCCAGCGCATCGGCGACCTCGTGTGGGCCGCCGCGGACATGAGCGCTCGCGGCTTCCTGCTCGGCGGCACTTCCGGGCGAACCACTCTCGCCGGCGAGGGACTCCAGCACCAGGACGGCAACAGCCACATCCTCGCGCTTCCCGTCCCCAATTTGCGCGCCTACGATCCCGCCTTCGCCTACGAGATCGCCGCCATCCTCCAGGACGGTATCCATCGCATGTACCGCGATGGCGAGCGCATTTTCTACTACATCACTGTCATGAACGAGCCGTACACCATGCCGCCAATGCCCGCCGGCTCACGCGAAGGAATCCTCCGCGGCATCTACAAGGTCTCGCCGGCCACCAGCAAGAAATCCAAGCTGCGCGCGCAGGTGCTGGGCAGTGGCGCCATCCTCACGGAAGCGCTCAAGGCCCAAGAGCTTCTCTCCGGCCAGTTCGGAGTTGCCGTCGACGTTTGGAGCGTCACCAGTTACAAGGAGCTCTACCGCGACGCCATGGACGCAGACCGCGAAAATCTCCTGCATCCAGGCGCAAAGCCTCGTGTGCCCTACGTTACTTCGGCACTGGCCGGCGCTCCAGGTCCTATCATCGCCGCCAGCGATTATCTGAAGGCCCTGCCGTTGATGGTTTCCAAGTGGATGCCGCGCCAGCCCGTCGTGCTTGGCACGGACGGTTTTGGCCGCAGCGACACGCGCGCCGCCCTCCGCCATCACTTTGAAGTGGATGCCCCCGCCATTGCGCTCGCGGTTCTCGTCGAACTCCATCGCGAGGGCCAGGTGGATGCCGCTACGGTTCAGCGCGCCTTCAAGGAACTGGAAATCGATCCATCGCGGCCCAATCCCGTTACTGCCTGAGTGGCGTGGGCATTCAAGCCCGCGTGATTTTCCCAGGCAGCCTCCAATTCCAAGCCGCGCCGGGCTAACGCGTCGCCAGCTCGCCGAGCGCTTCCAGCAGCCGGTCTACCTCTTCCGCCGTGTTGTAATGCACCAGTCCGATGCGCAGCAGGCCCCCGTCGCCTTCCACTCCCAGCCGCTCCGTCAGATTCACTGCGTAGTAGTTCCCGTCCCATGTGAAGATTCCGCGATCGCCGAGATACGAAGCGATTTTCGGCGGCTTCGCCCGGTCCATGCGGATGCCCACCGTCGGTACCCGCCAGTCGAACCGGGCCGGATCCCGGATACCGTAGAACGTCAGCCCGGGGATTTCCACGAGGCCAGCAATCAGTTTCCGCATCAGCGCGCTCTCGTACTCACGGATCACGCGATACGCCGCCAGAATCGCTTCCCGCCGGGCCGCTCCCGGCCCATCCGCAAGGTTCGGCAACGCGTGGCGCCCCACTCCCGCGATGTAGTTCACCGCCGCGGCTACTCCTGCGATTCCTTCGTGGCTCAGCGTCCCGGTTTCCCACCGGTCCGGCAGGTAATCCGGCGCCGGCCTCACTTTGTAGGGACGCAGCCGCTCCAGGTGTTCGCGTTTCCCGTACATCACTCCCATGTGCGGCCCGAAGAATTTGTACGGCGAGCACGCTAGAAAGTCGCAGTCCAGCGCCCGCACGTCGATCGAACCGTGCGGCGCGTAGTGCACCGCGTCAACAAACGCGTAAGCGCCCACCGCCCGCGCCAGCCGCACCGCTTCCGCCACGTGGTTGATCGTTCCCACCGCGTTCGCCGCGTATCCCACCGCCACCAGCTTTGTGCGGCCCGTGATTTTCTGGCGCAGGTCGTCCATGTCCAGCGTGCAATCCGCCACGTTTACGTCCGCCTGCCGCACTACGATTCCGTGTTCCTCGAGCGCCCTCCATGGCGCCACGTTGGCGTCGTGGTCCAGCGTCGTCACCACGATTTCGTCGCCGGCCTTCAGTTCACGCCCGATCGACCGCGACAGCGCAAACGTCAGCGTCGTCATGTTCTGACCGAAATACACCTCGTTCTGCTCACATCCCAGGAAGTCCGCCATGGCCTGATGTGCGCCAGCCAGCATCGCGTCCGTCTTTCGGCTGGTCAGGAACATGCCCGCCGTGTTCGCGTTCTCGTGCAGCAAGTACTCGTACATCGCGTCGGCCACCTGCTTCGGCACCTGCGTGCCCGCGGGAGCATCCAAGAACGCGGCAGGATGCCCGTTCACGGTCATGCGTAGCGACGGGAATTGCGCGCGCACCCATCCCACGTCCAGGGTTGGGTGTGTGTGATCGGAAGAACTGGCGGACATGGGTCTCCTGAATTGCCGGACCTTCCCGAAACGGGGTAGGTGCCCGCGATGCCCCCCAATGCCGCCTATCGCGGCTTAGAGCGGGCGCGCCTCGCCGGGCTGGAGCGCTGCGGTCGACTTCGGCGCTTTGCGGCCCCGCGGCCCTTCTCTGTGCGAAGGGCGTTAACGAAAGGATTTCTTTATTTTTTTCTGCAGCTTCTTCAGGTCTTTCTGTAGAGAGCTGACGGTCTTGTTCAGCTCCGAAATTCCCTTTTTCGCCCTGTCAATCCCGTCCTGCGCCGCCTCAGCGGCGGTACGCGCGGCGCTTTCCGCCGCGTCAGCCGCGGATCGCGCGGTGCTTTCCGCGCTGCCGATCGCGGAGCCGATCGACTTTGCGGCCTGGGACAAAGCGTTCTTTTTGGCCATTCTCTCCTCCACTTTCCTGCGCCGCCTGCTGCGGGCTGGCGCGGGCAGGTCCAGCGTCGCGTCATCCTAACCGCGCTGCGCCCACCCGTCAACGTGCCTCACGGGTTGGCTCCGGCTGCTCGATTCGGTAAGATGCCGTTGCCCGATGCGCCCTCTTTGCCTCTTCCTCCTCCCCGCCGCCATGCTCGCGGTCGCCGCCGCTGGCAGCGATGCGCCACACTCTGCAGTTCTCTATTTGCTGAGCTATTCGGGTCCCGGCGCCACCACCGTCCACGTCCGCATCGAATTTCCCGGTCACGCCGCTGCTGCCCGCACCCTGCTCATTCCCCGGTCTGTCCCCATGGGCTACGGCGAGGAGCCTTACGACCAGTTCGTCTCGAATGTTGCTGCCTTCGATGCCGCAGGAAAGCCGCTGGCTGTTTCCCGCGCGGAAGGCCCGCGTTGGCTCGTCGGCCCCGCCTCGCGCGTCGAGTACGACGTGGACCTCGCCCGCATGGAGCAGCAAATTCAGGACGGCACAGACAGCTCGCGGGTTCGTCCCGGCTACGTCCTCCTTGTCGGCTATTCCGTATTCGGTTTCGTGCAAGGCGAGGAGTCGAGTCCCATCGAGCTGCATATCGACGCGCCGAATGGCTGGCCTGTGTTTTCCACTCTTGCGCCCGCCGGCGGATCCCTTCGCGCAGACGATTTCTACGCCCTTGCCGATTCGCAAGTCGTTCTGGGTCCCGCCGCGCACATCGCTACGGTTCACTACGCACGCGAAAAGGACGCGCCGCTCGCTCTCGTTTCCTATTCGGAAGTACCGCTGGACCAGGCGCGCATCGAGCGCCTCGCCGGCGAAGCCATGGCCGCCATGCAGGAATATTTCGACGGCTCCGCCCCGCCGCCCTTCCCTCACTACACTGTGCTTCTCGAATTCTTGAAGCCTCTGTCGGACAAGCATTCCTACGGTTTCGGCATGGAACACTTGGAGAGTTTTCACGCCGCGATGGCCGCAGCCGATGCCGATCCCTCTGCGCTTCCCGATGCCGGGCTCCGCTATCATATCGCGCACCACGTTGCCCACGCCTGGATTCCCAAGCGCTGCTACGGCGAAGGCTACTTCCCGTTCACCTGGGACGTGGCCCCAAAGATCGACACCATCTGGTTCAGCGAAGGCTTCGCTCAATATGCGGCCATGGTTGCCCTCGCCGCAACCCCGGATCAGAGAGACCAGATGCTCGATCGTCGTTTCCGCAGTTCACTTCGCGAAGCGCCGCCTGAGTTCCGCCATATGCCGCTCCGCGAACTCTCGCTGCTTGCCTCGACACAGTACGCCGCCGATTTTCGCATCGGCCGGCTCACCTTCTCCCGCGGTGGCCTGATGGCCGCGGAAATGGATGACCGTATCCGGGGCGAAACGCACGGCGCAAAAAGCCTGCGCGATGCCCTCCGCCACCTCATCGCCTGGAGCGCGCAGAATCGCCGTCCGTTCCGCATCGACGACCTGCCTGTCCGCTTCCGCGAAGCCACAGGCGTCGACACGCGCGACATCCTCGATAAATGGCTCGCGCCTATCGATTGAGTGCATAATCCCACCCCTCAAACGCATCCGGGA
>DATKNR010000031.1:0-8255 GCA_035541255.1 Patescibacteria group bacterium
TTCCGAATCGAACACTTCGAACACGGTCAGCAGCTTCGTCACTTGCAGCACTTCCTGGAACTTCTGTCCCAGGTTGGAGAGCTTCAGGACGGCGCCATGGTTCCGCGCGCTGTGGAACGCGGCCACCAGCGTTCCCAGTCCAGCGCTGTCGATGTACGTTACATTGCCCATATTCATCACAATCTTCCGCCGGTCTTCCGCCAGCAGGTTCTTCATGCGTTCGCGCAGGGAATTCGACTCCTCGCCCAGGATGATCTTCCCTTCGAGCTCCAGCACGACCACGCCGTCAGCGTCTTTGCTTGCAATCTTCAATGGCACGTCCCGAATCCCCCTTCCGCTTGAATTTCCCGGCCGCGGTCAGTCGATCAACTCGCCCGCATCGCCGCGCCCGTGACGCAAATCCCTGAACTGTTTCCGCTGCCGCCCCGGCAAGGCTCTCGATCAGTAGTAGTCCGAGCAGGACATGAAGTAGCCGCAGCGCCTGCAAATCAGCTTGCACTTGTGCGACTCGAGCTGTGCCGAACACGACGGGCAATACTGCGATGGTTCTTTTCCCGCCACTGTTTCTGCCTTCTCTTCCGGGCTGTCGCTGCTCCGGGAAAGTCGCCCCTCGTCCATAAGGCCCCGTGGTTATAACACAGTCCGCCGCCAGCCGAAAGCGCAACCCTATTCCGGACCGTTTTGGACCGGTTCCGGAGCCCTGCATTGGCATGACATCGTCACGGAAAAGGCGTAGACTGCATCCAAGCAATTAGGGAGTGAGTTGATGGGCAGGAAAGCAGCTTTCGTTGCCGCCCTCCTAGGTCTCGCAAACCTTCCGGCCTTTGCACAATCACGTTTTCACGGTCCGGTACATTCCTTCACGCCGAGGCCAGTGGTTTCCGTGCGGCCCATGCGGACGGCCCCCGCGGCGAGCGGCATCCCCACGCGCGTTCGGCCGCGGACGGCTGCCCCCGCAACACAATTTCCGGCACAGAGTGTGGGATTAAATTCGGCCTTTTTCGGGGGAGGCTTTGCCGGGGGGACAATCCAGGATCTGTTCGGGTATCCCGTGCCCGGGCTCGGTTTCGATTATGCCAACTATGGAGCGCTGAATGGCAATCTGGGCGTGCGCGCGCTGATTGATCCCGTCACGCAGATGCAAATTGCGTTGGCGCTGAAGATCCGCGCCGCCACCGGGGGCGTGAGCCCGGTGTACTTCGCGCCGTACGGCGGCACCCCCATCGTGATGGAGACGCCCATGGTGGCGACGCAACCCGAGCCGCAGCAGCCCGCGCCCATTGTGGTGGTAGCTCCGCCGCCGGCCCAGCCCGCGCCTGCTGCCCAGCCCGCCGCCGAGGAGCAGCCGCTTCCCGATCCCGGTGAATTTGTCCTGGTGCAACGCGACGGCCGGCTGTTGTTCGCCGTAGCTTTTACGGGCGAACCCGGCCGAGTCGTCTATGTGACGAAAGAAGGGCTGCGCCGGACGATAGCTCTCGCTCAACTCGACATAGACGCCACGCTTCGGATGAACGAAGAGCGCGGCACTTCCATTCAGCTTCCCGCGTCCTGAACCGTCCCGTTCGCCCACCCACCCCGCGTTCTTTACCGCGCCTTGAACGGCTCCGGCATGTAGAACTCCGCTTCCGGCACGTGCCCGGCACGCTCGAATTGAATGGTTGCATGCGTGATGTGGAATCGCTCGGCCAGCAGCCGGCGGACTTCCGTCAGGATTTTCTCACTCGCTTCCAGTTCCATATTGGGGATGCGGATGTGGCAGGAGATGGCGAAAAGTTCGGTGCCCAGCGTCCAGATATGAATGTCGTGCACTTCCTGAACTCCTGCGACACCGAGCATGGCGCGCGCCACGTCCTCAAGAGACATGTGCCTCGGCAAGCCTTCCAGCAGAATGTGGCTGCTTTCCCGCAAAATTCCGATGCTCGACCAGAGCACCAGGGTCCCGATCAGCAGGCCGAGGACCGCGTCCAGCCAGTACGCGCCGGTGCGCTCGATAACGATGGCGCCGCCGAGGATGGCCACGTTGGACAGAGCGTCGCCCGCGTTGTGCACCAGCACGGCGCGAAGATTCAGGTCTTTTCTTCCCCGCACCAGGGCAAGCGTGATTCCGCCGTTCACCACCAGCGCCGCAACCGAAATCCAGAACATGACGCTGCCCGCCACCTCGACCGGCGCGAGCAGCCTTTCGATGCCTTCGTACAGCAGAAACACGGCCACCCCGGCAAGCAGCAGTGCATTGGCAAACGCCGCCAGGATTCCCGCGCGGTGATATCCGTAAGTCTTTTCGGCGTCGGGAGGACGCTCGGCCAGCCGCAGGGCGAACCAGGAGACGAACAGAGTCGGCAGGTCGGAGAGATTGTGGATTCCGTCGCTGATCAACGCCATGGACCGCGCCAGCGTCCCGCCGACAAGTTCCGCAAGCACTAGTCCCATCGTTGCGGCCACGGACCAGAACATCACTCCCTTCCAGCGCCCCGCCGTTCCCTCCGCCCCATGGAGATGGAAGTGGCCGTGGGCGTGATCATGGCCGTGGGAATGGGACTGGGCTTGCGCGCCCGCCGCAACCCCAGTGTGTTCCGCCATGGCCCTAGTCTACCCCCCATCCCGCCCGGCGAGTGGCGCGGCCTGCGGGGCGTGTCGCTGCGCCGATATCCCCCGTATCGCCCGATGGCGAACTCGGAAGCCTGTGGTTCCACGCAGGCACCAGCCGGCAGGATGGAAATTGACTTCCCACGGCCCACACGCCTAGTATGACTGCCACCACGCGCGGGCCGGAGTGGCGCGGTTCAGTTGGATTCAGGGTTGAGCCGGACATCAGAGACGGGTGTCGGATGTCGCAAAAGACCGCAAAACTTACGTTTTGGGGAGTGCGTGGCTCGACTCCTACCGTGGACCGCAGCACCTGGCGCTACGGCGGAAATACGCCCTGCCTTGAGTTCGTCTCCACGGACGGGATGCGCTTTATTCTCGATTGCGGCACCGGGCTGCGGCACCTGGGCCGGCGGTACATGGAGTCGCTGGGCGAGAAGCCATTGGAAGCCGTCGTCCTGGTGACCCATTACCATTGGGACCACATCCAGGGACTGCCGTTCTTTTTCCCCTTCGTGTCGGAACGGAACCACTTTCATTTCTTCAGCTTCCAGTCGAAATACCTGGGTGAAGACAGCCTGAAGCGCGTGCTGCAGACCCAAATGGCGACTCCCTATTTCCCCGTGGATGTGAGCATCTTTCACTGCAAACGCGAGTACTCGGAGATTGCCGGCGGCGACGTAATCGAGTTCGGCGAGACCAAAGTAAGCACGAAATGGCTGAACCATCCTCAGGGCTGTCTGGGCTTCCGGCTGGAGACTCCGGCGGGCATCGTGGTCTACGCCACGGACAACGAGCCGGGCGTGCCGGACCTCGACCGCGACCTGCGCAAACTGGCCGAGGGCGCAGACATCTACATCCACGACGCACAATACACACCCGAACAGCTGCGGACGACGCAGAAGGGTTGGGGGCATTCCACCTGGCTGGAAGGCATCAGCGTGGCGCGCGACGCCGGAGCCAAAAACCTCGTCCTCTTCCATCACGACCCGGATTCGAGCGACCGCGGAGTTGACGCGATCCTCAGGCAGACGCGCCAGCAATACGCCAACGCCTGGGCCGCCTCCGAGGGCATGGTGATGACGCTCGACTCCCGGAAGATGGACGTAGTGATGCGCGACAGCCGGGCCGGTCAGCGCCGAGAAGGCTTTTTCCGCGCGACCATCGTGGGCTACTCCGAAGAAGGTCGCGCATTCCAGGAAGAAACCATCATCCGCGACCTGACTCTGCACGGCGCCCTGCTCTACCTGGAAAACACGCCGCGGCTGCAATCCGAGCTGCAAGTGATGATGGAAGCGCCGGTGGACGAGCTGCACCCCGACGGGCGCATCCCGCTGCGCGGCTACGTGGTGCGCCGCGAGCCGGCCGAGGACGAGAACCGCAACGCGGTTGGCATCGTCTTCGCCGAAGAAGTGGAACCCGACCGGCCCAATTCCTAAATTCCCGCTCGAATTCTCTACTGAGTTTCCGCTTCCACGCTGGCGAGGCGCCGGCGCAGATAGTCCTGTTCGACACGGTTGGTGGCCAGCTCGAGAGCGCTGGTATAAGCCTCGCGCGCCTCGGCGCGTCGTCCCAGCCTGCGCAAGATGTCCGCGCGCGCCGCGGGAAGCAGGTGGTAGCCGTCGAGTTCGCCCGAAGCGGCCAGTTCATCCATCCGCGCCAGACCCTTTTCGAGGCCTTCGCCCATGGCCACAGCCACCGCGCGATTCAGCCGCACGACGGGAGACGGCGAGATGGCTTCCAGTTCGCGGTAGGCCGCGGCAATCTGTGCCCAGTCGGTGCGGTCCGCGCGTTCCGCTTCCGCATGCAGCGCGGCGATTACGGCCTGCAACTGGTATGGCCCTGCGTCGCGCCGGGCCAGCGCCTGCGCGATGAGCCGCGAGCCCTCCGCAATCTGTTCGCGGTTCCAGAGCGAGCGGTCCTGCTCCTCGAGTGGGACGAGTTGCCCTTGCGCGTTCATGCGCGCACGGCGGCGGGAATCGTGGAGCAGCATGAGGGCTAGCAGGCCGTAATTTTCCGGCTCGCCGGGGAGCAACTCGCACAGGGTGCGCGCCAGACGGATGGCCTCCGCGCACAGATCTTCCCGCACCAGCCGTTCACCGGTAGTGGCGCTGTAGCCTTCATTGAAAATCAGGTAGATGACCGCCTGGACCGCTTCCAGCCGTTCCGGCAGAAGGCTGGGCGGTGGCACTTCGTAGGGGATGTTGGCGTCGCGGATTTTCTGCTTGGCGCGCACCAGCCGCTGGGCCAGCGTGGGCTCCGCTACCAGGAAAGCGCGCGCGATCTCCGGAGTGGTGAGGCCTCCCAGCGTACGCAGCGTGAGCGCCACCTGCGCCTCGCGGTTCAGAGCCGGATGGCAGCAGGTGAAGATCAGGCGCATCCGCTCGTCGGGATATTTCATCGACAGCTCATCCGCAGTGGGCTCTTCCTGGCGTGCGGCGCTCTGCAATTCGTAGCCGAGCGCGTCCTGGCTTTCGACGCGCGTCTTTTGCCGGCGCGCAGCATCGATCAGTTTGCGGTGGGCAACAGCGGTGATCCAGGCGCCCGGTTTTTCCGGAATCCCGCGCTCCGGCCAGTGCGCGAGAGCGGAAGCGAACGCCTCCTGCATGGCTTCTTCGGCCAAGTCGAACGAACCCGACATGCGGATGAGCGAGGCGACAATCCGGCCCGACTCCTCGCGGTAGACACGTTCGGCCGCGGCGGTGGCATCCATCGACTGCGCGCCGGTTTCCGTCCTGTCGCGCTCGGGCTGAGGCTGCATGCACTCGATTCCGCCCTTCAGCGCGGCGCGCCCGCTGTTTCCGCCCTGCCCAGGGACGCCGCCCATCCGAGGCAAACGGCGAGCACTGCGGAGAACGTGACTGCAATCAAATTGAAGTAGCGAAAGCAAAGCACCAGGCTCGCCACCATGGTGAGGGACAGGCCCCATCCAGCCGCGCTGGCCGCGCGAGGATTCTGCGAGGCGAGATCACCGAGCAGCCAGGCCAAATACGCGCCGAAGAGGAGAAACACCGAGTTGAACAGCCCGAAGCCGCGGTAGAAGTTGCCGTAACTGTAGTCCCTGCCGCGCACCTGGAAGTGAACGCTGGTCATTGCCTCCAGCACGGCCCGTCCTTCCAGTGTGGGTGGCTTGAACTTCAGAAAGCCGACGGTGTGCCCTGCGGCAAACAGAAGGAGCAGGATGGCCGCACTACGGTAGAGAGTCTTTGCACTCATGTCGCCTCGCTCGAGACAGGATACTCGCCCAGCGGCCCCCTGCGGAATTGCCGCCTTCAGGAAAACTTCATGATCGGGCGGACTTCGATGCAGCCGAAGCGCGCGCCGGGAATTTTGGACGCGATGGCGACGGCTTCGTCGCGGTCCCTGGCATCGATCAGATAGAAGCCGCCGAGCTGTTCCTTGGTTTCGGCGAACGGGCCGTCGGTGACCAGAGACTTCGCGTTGCGCACGCGCACGGTGGCCGCCGTCGGCGTGGGCTGGAGCGCGTTGCCGCCCTTGATGGCCCCGGCGTGCGACTTGCCGAATGCCTGGTATTCGCCGACTTCCTTGTTGATGGCGGCCTTGTCCATGCCGGCCCAGCGCTTCTCGTCCTCGTAAATCAGCAGCAGGTATTCCATGTTCGTTTCCTCCCGTTGTTACGACGCGCGAGCAGCCCGCAATCGACAACGCGAGCTTGCAGCGCCGCGGCGGATTATGCCGGGCGAGGGAACCGGCTGGGAACGGAGCCGGGCGTCGCGAAGGCCGGATCTCCGGGCTGGGGAATCGGAATGATGGGCCGAATTTCGATGCACCCCTCGCCGCCCTGGCAGGCCGTGGGAATTTTTGCCGCCCAACTGATGGCTTCGTCCAGATCCTTGCAGTCGATGATGTAATATCCAGCGAGCTGCTCCTTGGTTTCTGCGAAGGGCCCGTCGGTGATGAGTTGCTTGCCGCGCGACACGCGCACGGTTGTAGCCGTGGCCGTGGGCTTCAGCGGCTCCGCGCCGCGGAAAATTCCCCGTCGGGCGGTCTCATCCATCACTTTCCAATGTCCCTCCCGGATTTGCTGTTCCTGCTCGGGAGTAAGCCGCTCCATATCCGTCTCTTTCGAATAGACCAGCAGCATGTAACGCATGGAAAGCCTCCTGATTTTTCTTCGTGCCTGCTCCCGCGGCCGGCGGAACGAACGCGCTCAGGCCGCCGGATAGTTCGGATCGGATTTCACTTCCAGAATCTGGCCCGTGTGGCGCGCGCAATGGCCGCCCGCAGCCAGAATCCATTCATAGCCGTCCCAGGGACCGAACGCCGGGTGCGGCACGACGCGTCCGCGAAGATTCGTCGAGCAGCGCAGCAGCTCCTCCGTCTGGACACGCGCGCGCAGAAAACGCTCGAGCATCTCGCCGCCCTTCATGCCCGTCAGGGGAGCCACGCGCTCGGGCGCCTTGAATTTCGGATGTCGCATCGGGATCGCCACCAGGACGAAGGCGTCCACTTTCTTGAAATCGCGGTCCGGTGAGTCTGCAGGGGCCTGGGCCATGCTGCCCACGATTTCCTGCACGCGCTCCTCGACGATGGCGATGTGCTCCAAGTTCTCCGCAATCGACCAGCGGTCCGGCGCGGGCTTGAAATTCCACTGCGCGTCGGTGAGGCCGCGAAGCGATTCGGCCAGATGATTGCGCGTGGCGGCCAGATACTGCGCCGCGTATTCCCGTTCCTCGAACGTCAGCCTCGCACTCGCGGGCTGCTCAACCAGTGTGCTGTGTTCCATGGTCGTTCTTCCTCCGTATCCGTTTCCGGGGGCGACTCAATTGCCCCTCTTACGGGTACGACGTTCGGCCGGGCCCGAATCGACAACCCCGGCGCCGGGTGCGGCGGCTCATCGTTCGATGCACGAGGCCGCGACCAGCGTCACGTCGTCCTGAAACTCCTGGCCGGAAAACTGCTTTGCGCCATCCAGGAAGAATTGGGGCCAGCGGTCCACGTGGGTTGCGTCTGTCGCGGCCAGCAATTCCGCCAGGCGGCGATCGCCGAACTCCTCGCCACGATCATTCGCCGCTTCGGTCACGCCGTCCGTGTAAAGGAGCAGCCGGTCGCCGGGCGCGAGGAGCGTTTCGCCGATCTCGCAATCCCATTCGTCTTCGAGGCCGAGTACCGTGGCGGTGGCGGCCAGCCGGTCCACGGCGCCGTCCGGATGGTACAGCAGCGCGGGGGGATGGCCGCAATTCACATAGCGCAGGCGGCGATCGGCGTCGCTGTATTCCGCGAAAAACAGCGAGGCGTAGCTGCCGGGCAGCGTGCTCTGGTGGAACAGGCGGTCGACGGCGCGCAGCAGGCTGGCGAGATCGTCGAGCGCGAGTGCGCACTGGCTGCGCACGTGAGCCTGCAGATTAGCCATCAGCAGCGCAGCGGCAACGCCCTTTCCCGAGACGTCGCCCACGGCCATGCCCAGATAGCCGCGGCCCAGGTCCAGAAAGTCGAAGTAATCGCCGCCTACCAGGCCCGCAGGCACGGAAGTGCCGGAGTAGGAGAGGGTGTCGAGGTGAGGCAACCGCCGGGGAAACAGGCCAGCTTGCACCTCGCGCGCGAGATTTGCGTCAATTTCCGCTCGTGCGGTGGCGCGCGGCACAGCCGCTAGTCCGAACCGTTCGCTGCCTGCCATCGAAACCATCTCGTGCCTCCGGCACTGCCCG
>DATKNR010000032.1:0-6466 GCA_035541255.1 Patescibacteria group bacterium
TCGGGACCCCAATCCGTACACTCTGGGCCGTCAACAGAGTTCGGTCGAAGAACCAAAAACCTGCGGAGGGCTAGAGGAGGCGGGCTGATTAGATGACGGCGTCGGTTCATCATGAGCGGACTCGAAGGGCGGGTGGCGCACTCTTTGTCGCCTTCATCAGCAAAGGGTGCGATTCGTTCCGGCGTTCGACGCCTGTACGTGCTCCCTTACCTCAGTACTCCGCATCCGTGTCGCGGTTTGCTGCGGCACGCGTGCGGAGATTCTTCTTTGGCCGAGTTCGCCCGCCGCTAAAATTCCCGCCTGTCATTGCCCACCGGCCTGCCCGCCCCGAACCTGCCATGATGGATGCCCGGCCAAGTTGCACCACTTTGTAGCAGCCGAATGAATAGCGGAAACACAGGGGGTCGTCCCTTTTTTGCGTGCGTAGACGCATACCCGTCAACGCGCCGCCCGGGTGGATGCTGCGCAGTCGTTAGGTTAGACTGATCCCTGTTCCCAGGCGCGGAGAGGTGTCCGAGTGGTTTAAGGAGCACGCTTGGAAAGCGTGTGTTGGGGAAACTCAACCGTGGGTTCGAATCCCACCCTCTCCGCCATCCTTTCCGGCCAGGAATGTCTCTCCTGAGCCGGTTTTCTGGGCGAAGGGCCCTCCCGCAGAGATTTCATCTCACGCGAACCCCGCAATCGGATGCGGCACGTAAGGCTCCTCCAGCGCCGCAATCTCATCCTTCGTCAGCTTCAGGCTCAGCGCCGCGATGGCATCCTCCAGATGGTTCGATTTCGACGCGCCGATGATCGCCGCCGTCACCCCCGGCTGTGCCAGCAACCACGCCAGTGCCACCTGCGCGCGCGGCAGCCCCCGCTTCGCCGCCATCTCTCCCACCCGCTCGACCACTCTCTGGTCCGCGTCGCTGGTGGCCTCGTAGAGTTTGCGGCTCACGTCGTCTTTCTGCATTCGTTCCGTTTGCTCGCCCCACGGCCGCGCCAGCCGCCCCCGCGCCAGCGGACTCCACGGCAGCACCGCGATTCCTTCCGCCCGGCACAGCGGCAGCATTTCCCGTTCCTCTTCGCGGTTCAGCAGGTTGTAGTGGTTCTGCATGCTGATGAACCGCGTCCAGCCGTTTTCCTTCGCCACGTGGAGCGCCTTGCAAAACTGCCACGCGAACATCGACGACGCCCCTAGATACCTCGCCTTCCCCGCCTTCACCACGTCATGCAGCGCCTCCAGCGTTTCTTCGATCGGCGTCTTGTAGTCCCATCGGTGGATCTGGTACAGGTCCACATGGTCCGTTCCCAGCCTCCGCAGGCTCGCGTCGATGTTCGTGAATATGGCCTTCCGCGATAGTCCCCGCGCATTCGGCTTCGTGCTCTCCGAGAAGTACACCTTCGTCGCGATCACCACTTCGTCCCGCCGCGCGTTTTCCCGCAGCGCCCGTCCCAGAATCTCTTCGCTCGACCCGTCCGAATAACTGTTCGACGTGTCGAAGAAATTGATTCCCAGTTCCACCGCCCGGCGGATGAACGGCTTGCTTTTTTCTTCATCCAGCGTCCAGGCATGCGTCCCGCGTTTCGGGTCGCCGTAGGTCATACAGCCGAGGCAGATCCGCGATACGTCCAGTCCCGTATTTCCCAGCTTCACGTAGTCCATGGCGCCTGCTTCTCTGGCCGCTCTGGGTTGTTTCCCTCCGGCCCGCACATACTGTACCTCACTCGTCACCCCGGTTTCCCCGCTTCCACTACGAGCCTTCCGTCAGGTGCTTGCATCATTGTTGTGCGAACGGCCCAGGTCTATACTGAATTTACCTGGTCGCAGGAGCAGGCCATATGAACACGCGCCTCTCTCTCCGCCGTTGCGTTCTTCTCCTCGGTGCCGCGTCGTGGATAGTTCTCCCCATCAGCCTCTACGCCGGGCCCGGCGGCGCCCATGGCGGCGGTGGTAGCCATGGAGGTGGCAGTCACGGTGGCGGAGTGCACGCCTCCACTTCCTCCGGCGGTGGTCACTATTCCGGAGGCTCGGCGCATTCAGGCGGCGCCGGCTACTCGCATTCCAACGGACGCATTTCCGCATCCACCGGCGGCGGATACTACGGCCATCCCGCTTCCCGCTCCGTCAATTCCGAGGCCCGGGCTGGAGGCTCTGGCTACAACTCGCTTTCCAGCTTCGTGGCCAGTAGCGACGCGAATCCCGCCCATCTCGCCGCCAACAATTCCGCGCTCGTTCGCATGGCGGGTCACGGCTGGAGTTTTCTCCCTTCCGCCGGCATCCCCCGCCCCGTCAGAGCGGCACACCCGGCCGTGCGGCCTGTTCCGGTGCGTTCCAATTTCTATCCGGCGGCTCACCCTCCTCATTCGCATCCCCCCCACCAGCCTCCTCCCTATGCCACGACTTCCATCTACCCGTGGTGGGGTTACGGAGGCGGCTGTGGCTTTAATGGATTTACATCCTTCTGCCGGCCTGGGCCGTACGCTTACAACTACTCCGGCCTGAACTACTGCCTCTCGGGCTTTGGATTCTGGAATTGCGGCTATGGCCTCGGCTACGGTGGCTATGGCTCGGGTTACGGTTATGTGGACGGCGCCTACGGCCCCGCACCAGGCTATGACGCCGAATCCTCCGCCCCAGCCGATTCCGGCCCCGGCGCATCCGCCGCACCCGAGGACGAAGGCGATACCTCCAACATGTACATGGGACCGCTCGACCTCGCCCCCGGCAGCGTCGAGCCGGAAGCCGCCGCACCGCGCCTTCCCCCCGCGCAGATCATCCTGAAGAACGGCTCAGCCTACGAGGTCGCCGCCTACTGGGTCTCCAACAACGAGCTTTACTACCGCCCGGTTACCGGGGGACTCAACCACGTCCCGCTCGCGCAACTGGACCTGTCAGCCACTGTTGAAGCCAATTCCCGGAATGGCGTGACGTTCAGCCTTACCGCCCGTCCGCCGCAACCCTGACGGTTCGCGCGGTGCGCGGCGCGATCCCGCTCGCCCGCTTTGTCCTCGAAAAGTTGACCCGAATTTCTCCTTTGAGCAACGGCGCGGAAATCCCCGCCATCTAAGTGTGTATTGGAGCGCATCATTGCAAGAGACATTCGGGCGGCAAGCGACCCTAGGCGCGCCGCCGGATTTGGGCGTGGCTCAGTGCGACAGATTAAGCGTGCAATCAAAGTGGTTATCGGTTTCACCCTCCTGGCGATTGGAGTGGTGCTTCTCGTCACGCCGGGACCGGGTTGGCTCGTGATTCTTTCCGGGCTGGCTGTGTTGGCTGCGGAATTTCTCTGGGCTCGCCGTCTGCTCGATCGGTTGAAGAACAGCGCGGATCGCGTTGTCGGAGCCCTTCGTCCGGGTAACGATCCATCCTGATCTCCTCACGCGCTTCGACTGGCATTCCGGGTCCGTCGCTCGGGAATGCATGGCGCCGGCTTGACCGCGGCCGGAGTCACTGGTGGGAACCTTGCTTGTGAAGTTAGCCTCTGCTACGGATTCTGCGGGTTCTGCTCGCCTCCGGGACGCCGCCGCTGCGCCGGACGCTGCCCGCCCTGTCCTTGCGGAAATGCCATGCGGTGCGCCGTTCCCTCCAGATACAGTTTGAACGGTTCGGTCCCGAAGGCCTGTTCGATTTTCGTTTGAATCTCGTCGTCCGTCGTTTTTGTATAGCTAATCCGCTCGCGGAACGCCTGTCCTTTGCTCGTCCGTTTCTGCTCGAACACGAGCGTCTTCTCGTCCTTCCAGGTCCCCGTGTAGTTGGTGATGTTCGCCCCGTCGTCGAACCACCACAGGTGATACGTTTTCGTTTCGTGGTCGAACGCCATCACTCCGTGCGCGTGGTAGAGCCCTTCCGGGCCATTCAGCTCGTAATTGATCACCACATACAGCCCGTAGAACGGCATCGCACGCCACCGGCCAGTCCCGCTCGGTTTGTCCGCGGGGTCTCCCGCGAATCTCACCGACTCTTCCCAGTTTCCCGTCCAGATCGTCAGCTTCTGGTCTTCGGGCCCCGCAAACGGGCTCGGCTGTCCCTGCAATTGCCGTTGCAATCGTCCGCGAAATCCGCCGCCTTGCTCTTGTCCCCCGGCAGTCGCCGCTCCCGGCTGCTGCGGCTGCGCCTCCTGTGGCGCCGCCAGCGCCAGTGCGGCAAGCCAGGTGAGCACGGCCAGCACAATCATGGCCCGCAGGATGAATTTCCCCGTGCGCGCGCTCATTTTTCCCTCCGGAATTTGCTGCGGCCGCGCCCCCGGGCCGCAGAACTCGAATGCTAGCACGCGCCCTCCGCGCCCCTTTGCATCTCCTCTCTCGCCTGTGTTCATAGCGATATCGATCCTTGGGGCAGAACAATCCTTCGGCAGTTTCCCTGAAGCGGAAGGGCGGGGCTTTAGCCCGCCGCAAACGTCGCCCCTGTACAAGGCGTTTTAACCCGTGAAGCTATCCGTGAATTCCTCTGCCCCCGGCTGGCCTGTGAGGTACTCTCTCTCCGGCTCCTCTCCGCGAGCCTCTGGAGGCACCCATGTCCTATCCCTGGCAGGGCAAGTGGGCCGTCGTCACCGGAGCCAGCGCCGGCATCGGCGCCGCCCTCGCCCGCGAACTCGCCGCAGCCGGAACGCACCTGGTCCTCACCGCCCGCCGCAAGGACCGCCTCTCGGATCTCGCCGCGCGTCTCCATGCCGCCCACTCCATCAACGTGGAAGTCTGCCCCGCCGACCTCGCCCAGCCCGGCGCTCCCGAGGCGCTCTTCGACTTCACCCGGGGGAAGGGAATCGCCGTCGATCTTCTCGTCAACAACGCCGGCTTCGGAGCCTATGGCGCCTTCGAGGAAGTTCCGCTGGGCCGCCAGCTCGAAATGGTGCAGGTCAATATCGCGGCGGTTCTTCGGCTCACCCACTTGTATCTGCCTGCCATGCTGGAGCGCCGCCGCGGCTACATCCTGATCCTCGCCTCCACCGCTGGCTTTCAGGCCGTGCCCTATATCGCCACATACGCCGCTTCCAAATCGTTCGACTTGTTCTTCGCTGAGGCGCTCGCGGAAGAGGTGCGCGAACGCGGCGTGCAGGTCACTGCGCTCTGTCCCGGCGCCACCTCCACCGAATTCCAGCAGGTGGCCGCGCAGCCCGATCATGCGTTTCGCTCACCGGAATCGCCCGAGCAGGTGGCCCGCGTCGGCCTCGATGCGCTCGCGAAGGGAAAACCGGTGGTCATTTCCGGCGCGCGCAATCGCCTCATGACGCAGTCGCAGCGCTTGGCCCCGCGCCGCCTCGTCACCTCCATGGCCGCCAAAATCTTTCGCCCCGGCCGGTAGTTGCAATCGGCGCCTCACGGACCGTGGATTCGTTCCCTGCTCTCGCGTGTCTCTCTTCCGCTTCGCGGCCTCCACGACTCTGGCCCCGGAGATGAGTCGCCCGCTTGCCTTGGTCCTTCCTGCCTCATTCCTCTCCGCTGCCTCTTTCCTGCGATATCATTCTTTCCATGCAACACGCCATACTCGGTGCCGGCGCCATCGGAGGTTTGGTCGGCGCCGCTCTCGCCTCGCTCGGTGAAGCCGTCACCGTCATCCTGCGTCCGGAAAGCCTTCCGGGTTACCCTGCCATTCTCACGCTTGAGCGCCCGAACGGGCCGCTTTCCGGCCCCGCCAAATCGACCGCCGTTCTCGCCGAAACCGTGGACGTCCTCTGGATCGCCACCAAGAGTTTTCAACTGGAAGCCGCGCTTGCGGCCGTGAAGTCCCTGCCTTCCTGCGTGATTCCGCTGCTGAATGGAGTGGACCACGTCGCCACGCTCCGTGCGCGCTTCGGTCACGGACGCGTCGTGCCCGGCACCATCGCCGTTGAGGCGGAAAAGGCCGCTCCCGGTCGCTTCATCCAGCGCGGTCCTGTTGTTCGCCTCAACCTGGCCGCCGGCGGCAAGCCGCTTCTCGAGGGAATCGTCGCGCGTCTCTCCGAACTCGGCTTTGCATGCCAGTTCATCGAAAATGAGCAGACGCTGCTTTGGGGGAAGCTGTGCTTCCTCGCGCCTCTCGCGCTGGTCACTTCCGCTTCCGGCCTGAACAAAGGGGAAGTGCTTGCCAGCGCGGAATGGAACGCGAAGCTCGTCGCCTGCCGTGCCGAAGCCTGCGCCGTTGCGAATGCCTGCGGCGCGGAAGTCGATCCGGCAAAGCTTCAGGCGGTTCTTGAAGGCATGCCCGCGGGAATGCGCAGCTCCATGCAGAAGGACGTTGCCGCCCGCCGCCCTCTCGAGTTGGACGCCATCTCCGGGCCGATTCTTCGCGGCGGCCAGCGCCACGGCATCGCTGTGCCCGTCACCGCGGCTCTCGTTTCCGCCATCCAATCGCAAGTCGCCGCCCCTCGCTCCTGAAGGCCGCTGGCGTCTGCGCCATCCCGTCACCGCCGGACCCTTCGCATGTCCTCTGTGCTCTCTGCGCCCGCTCCGATGATTTTTCCGGGCGTCCTTTTCCCCATGCCCACCGCTCTGCACAGCGCCGGCG
>DATKNR010000033.1:0-20635 GCA_035541255.1 Patescibacteria group bacterium
CGAAAGCGCCTCCGGCCCGCCGCCCCGCAGATAGGAAAAGTAAGCCTGCGGGATCAGTGCCCCGGGTATGTCGTCCTCGCGGTGCCAGCTCACGCGCCCGAGCGGCGTCAGAACATTTTGCTCCAGCTCCATCAGCCGCACTGACCCGAATTTCAATCGCCACAACTGTCGCGCGGGATGCAGCAGATCCAGGTGCGCGGCCGGCGCGGCCGCGGCGATCCGCCTCGTCATCCGGTATCTCGTTTCGAGCAGTGGCCAGTCGAAGGTCCGGCCGTTGAACGTCACCAGCACGCGTCGTTCCGTCATCCGTGCAGCCAGTGCTTCCAGCACGGCGTGCTCCTCGCTATAGTCGCGCAGGAAGAGCTGCTCCACTTCCAGTCCGCCCGCGTCCCACCACGCCAGCCCCACCAGGAACGCGTAGGTGCCCGTGCCTCCCGCCAGTCCTGTGGTTTCCGTGTCCAGAAAGAGCCATTGCGATGGGTCCAGCGCCTCTGTCGGCACCTCGCGAAGCAGTCGTCCAAGCGCTGCGTCGAGTCCGCCGCCGCATTCGTGCCCGTCAAACCACCGCCGCACGGAGAGATACTCCCCGTGCGAATTGCGCGCCGGAGTAGCGGCCACCATGCGCGCCAATTCTTCCGCAGCGGCGGGCAGAGCCTCGGCATGGCGCATCGCGCGCGCTCCGGCCGCCGGTGCCGGACGCAGTGCCGCCACACGCGAAAGTCGCTCCTGGAGCAGGGGTTTCATCCTTCGCGCGCGCCTGCGCCGCACAGCCGCTCCAGGATCGCCAGCGCCACTTGCTTCGTTCGTTCGCCGCCAGCGCCGCGCCCGGGCGCCGGGCCCACGCACGAGGGACATCCCTGCTCGCAGGGACACGATGCCACCAGTTCCCGCGTGCGTTCCAGCAGCGTCGCGTGAAGGTCATAGAGCGGCTGCGAAAACCCGATCCCGCCGGGATATGCGTCATAGAGATACAGGTTTGGCTCGAAATATTCCTGGCAGGAGGCAGTTGCGGGGTCACGGCTGTCGCTGGACGCCAGTGCAGGCAGTGGCGTGCCACTGTGGCCCGGCGCGGGAGGCCGTTCCCCGATTGCCGTCCCCAAATCCCGCCGGTCGCACATCAGCAGCAGCGCGGCCATCGATTCGAGCGCGTACAGCAGCCCGAGCATTCCGTCCTGCCGCTCCGAGATCGTGAACGCCAGCGATTCCACCAGCGCCCGTTCCATCGTGATCCAGTACGCGGTCGTGTGCATTTCGTTCTCGGGCAGCTCGAGTTGCCCCGCGCCCACGTTCTCGTTCGTCCAGAACTTTATTTTCTTGAATCCCACCACCTGCGACCTCACCAGCACATCGCCGTGCGTCCGGCAGGCCGGCCCGCTCACCCGCTCCTCCTCCGCCGCTTCCAGCACGCGCACCTGCGTGTACCGTACCGCGTCCGTGTAATAGTCCGCGTTTACCGGACGCACGTACGCTTTACGCTGGTCGAAATCCAGCCGGTCCACGTGATACTGCTCGCCCTGGTGGATGTAAATGGCCTTCGGATGGACTGTCGCCAGCGCCGCCGTGAAGTCCACTTCGCCGATGATTTCCGGCTCGCCAGCTTGATCGCCCGCGGTGTTCACGATGACGAAGTTATCGCTCGTCACCGACCGCAGGCTCACCGTATCGGCCGGGTATGCCTCCTGCGTCCAGTGCCATGAGCCGCCGCTGCGATGCAGAAATCCAGCGCGCTCCAGGTGTTCGCACATCTCCACCAGGTTCACCGCTCCGAACGTTTCATCGGGATCCAGCGGCAGCTCGAAGGCCGCGCATTTCAGGTGATTCAGCAGAATTTCCAGATTGTCCGGCTGGATAAACGCCCGCTCCGGCGGGCTCGCGAAAAAATACTCCGGATGCCTCACAATAAACTGGTCGAGCGGCGCCGAGCTGGCCACCAGCACCGCGCAGCTCGTTCCGCTCCGCCGCCCGGCGCGCCCTGCGCGCTGCCACGTTGCCGCGATTGTTCCCGGATAACCCGCCAGCACCACGGAATCGAGCGATCCGATGTCGATCCCCAGTTCCAGCGCATTCGTCGCCACCACGCCGCGAATCGCGCCGTCACGAAGCCCCCGTTCGATTTCCCGCCGCTCCCCCGGCAGGTATCCGCCGCGGTAACCCCGCACCGGTTCCGCCTGGCCCGGCGCCGGCCGCTGCCGCTCCTGCAGATATTTCAGGAGCAGCTCGGTGTGCAGCCGGCTGTTGGCGAAAACCATCGTCTGCATGCCTCGTCCCAGGAATTCCTCCGCCACCCGGCACGATTCGTTGATGTAGCTTCTCCGTATGCCCAGGAACCGGTTCACCACCGGCGGATTCCAGAAGGCGAAATATTTTTCCGCCGCCGGCGCTCCATTGCGGTCCACCACCGCCACTGGCGCTTCCAGCAGTTGCTCCGCGAGTGCCCCCGGATTCGCGATCGTCGCCGAGCAGCACACGAACACCGGGTCCGACCCGTAGAACCGCGCAATCCGCCGCAGCCTTCTCAGCACGTTCGCCAGATGGCTCCCAAACACGCCTCGGCACATGTGCAGCTCGTCGATCACGATGTAGCGCAGGTTTTCGAACAGCCGCGTCCACTTCGTGTGGTGCGGCAGGATTCCGGTGTGCAGCATGTCCGGATTCGTCAGCACAATGTGGCCGCGCTCGCGGATCGCCCGCCGCGCATCCGCCGGCGTGTCTCCGTCGTAGGTGAACACGCCAAACGGTTGCTCTCCGCCCCCACGGGTTGACTCCAGCCGCTGCGCCAGATCGTAGAGTTCTGCCAGTTGGTCCTGCGCCAGCGCCTTCGTGGGGAAGAGATACAGCGCGCGCGTGTCCGCGTCTTCCAGAATCGCGTTCAGGATCGGCAGGTTGTAGCACAGCGTCTTGCCGGAGGCCGTCGGCGTCACCACCACCGTATTTCGCCCCCCGCGCACCGTCTCAGCAGCTTCCGCCTGATGCGTGTACGGCTGTCTCACGCCCTTCGCCGCGTAGACTGCCGCCAGCTCTGGCCGTACCCAGCCCGGCATCGGTGCATATTCCGCCGCGCGCGCGGGGATGTGTTGCATCGCGGTGAGCCCCGAGGCGTCCGGATCGTCCGGCCGCGTCTGGCTGCGCGCGGCCAGATCATCGAGCGCGGCGCGAACCGTATCGAGCGAGCTGGGCGGACGCACTGCGAGCGATTGGGCCATGACTCCTCCTTCGCTTTTTATTCGCTGACGCTACCACGCCTGCAGGACCGCTGCAAGAGGCAACTGAAGCCATGTTCCGCGGCGCCCGCGCTCAGGCCATCTTCCGGTTCGCCACGCTCTCCAGCCCGCGCTCCCGGATTTCAAACTCGCGGATGCGGAATTTCTGGATTTTTCCGGTCACCGTCATCGGAAACTGTTCCACGAAGCGCACGTGCTGCGGCACTTTGAAGTACGCGATCTTCCCCTCGCAGAACGCGCGCATCTCCGCCTCCGACGCGCTCTCTCCCGTTTTCAACCGCACCCACGCCACCACCACTTCGCCCAGCCGTTCGTCCGGAATTCCCACCACGTGCACTTCCGCCACATGCGGGTGTGTGTACAAAAACTCTTCCACTTCGCGTGGATACACGTTTTCGCCCCCGCGGATGATCATGTCTTTCGCCCGCCCGGTCAGATGGAAGTAACCGTCCTCGCGCATCACGCCCAGATCGCCCGTGTGCAGCCAGCCCTCGCGGTCCACCGTGCGCGCCGTGGCTTCCGGCTCGTCGTCGTATCCCTTCATCACCATGTAGCCGCGCGCGCACACTTCGCCCTGCTCTCCCACCGGCACGGTCTCCCCATCCGTCGAAGCGATTTTCATCTCCGTCGCCGGCAGCGCCTTCCCGATCGTCGATACCCGCACCTCGAGCGGGTCCTCGATCCCGGACATCGTCACCACCGGCGCGCTCTCCGTCTGTCCGTATCCGATCGTCATCTCCGCGCAGTGCATTTCGCGGATTACCCGCTTCATCACTTCCACCGGGCACGGCGCGCCCGCCATCATCCCCGTCCGCAGGCTCGTCAGGTCGTACCTCCCGAAATCTTCCAGCCCCAGCTCGGCGATGAACATCGCCGGCACGCCGTAGATCGAAGTTGCCCGTTCCGCCTCCACCGCCTCCAGCGTCGCCCGCGGGTCAAACGTCCAGTTCGGCAGGATCATCGCCGCACCGCTCGCCAGCGCCGCCATCGTTCCAATCACGCATCCGAAGCAGTGATACATCGGCACCGGCACGCAAATGCGGTCGCCCTCCGTGTACCGCATTCCCTCCGCCAGCAATTTCCCGTTGTTCACCTGGTTGCGATGCGTCAGCATCACGCCTTTCGGCGTTCCTGTTGTGCCGGACGTGTACTGAATGTTCGCCACCCGCTGCGGGTCCGTTGCTGGCCGTAACTCCGCCTGCATCCTCAGCAGGTCCTCCCATTGCGGCGTCCCGAATGCCACCACGTGCTCCAGCCGCAGTCCCGGCGCCTGCCGCGCCTCCTCCAGCATGGCGGCGTATTCGGCGCGAGCGTCCCGCTCCCACAAGAACATCACTTGCATCCGCGACTTCCTCAGCGCGAAGGCCAGTTCGTGCGAGCGGTATGCCGGGTTCACGTTCACCAGTACCGCCCCCGCTCGCGCGCATCCCAGTTGCACCATCACCCATTCGGCGCAGTTCGTGGACCACAACCCCACGCGCTCTCCGCCGCCAATTCCCAGCCCTGCGAGCCCGCGTGCCACACAGTCTGCTCCGTCTCGGAGTTCGCTCCAGGTGTATCGCCGCGATTGATGCCGCGAGACGAGCGCGGGCCGCTCTCCCCACCGCTCCACCGCGCGATCCAGCGCCTGGGAGATCGTCATCTCCCACAATTCGGTCTCCGGCCCGCGCGCGTAACTCAGCATCGCGCCGCTGCCGCTTTCTGCGTTTCGGGGGTCATTCCGGCTCCGTTCGCCGCGTCATGCTACATGATTCCGGCCGTCCCGCACATCGCGGAACCGCCTCGCGCCGGGGAGGGGTGCCTCGCCGCCGGCTGGACCGGCCTCTCGCGGTCCGACCAGTGTGTAGTGGAAGTGCACCTTCCGAGACACATCCGCTGGCACTTGCGTCTTGACCCTCTTCTCTCCCGCATGCTACTCAGTGAGTTCCCGTCCCGGCCCCACCGCGACGGGACTCTCGGTCGGACTTCGTAGTCACCATGTGGATGACAGGTCTCTCTCAGAAAATCGCGTCGCGCCCGCCCGCGCCCACAATACAGGAGAGGAATAGATGAAGACCATTCGCAGAAAGAAAGCCGGCCGGGCTCCCGAACAGCCCAATTCCTCTGCCGTTCCGCCCTCCCCGGCCCGCAGGGCGTTTCTCGGAAAACTTGGCGCTGCCGCCACCGTCGGCGCGGCAACCCTTGCGAACCCCGGCATTTCGTCAGCTCATTCCACGGCCGGTGGAGGTCTCCCTAACTTCCAGGCCCCTAACGGCGTGGCGCAGGGGCGGATTGCCCAGGCGCTCGAACTCCGCGTCAGCGAAGCCATGGCCGACGCTCTCGCCGGTCCAGGCAAGAACCTCAACAACGGCGACGACGCCCTTTATCCTGACAAGTGTGGCACCTACACCAAAGGGCTGGCCCACGACAGCTTCGGCCGCGTTGATCTCTCCTCCTACGCTTCCCTCAAGAAAGCACTGCGAACCGGCAACTTCTCCGATTTTGAGAGCATCATCATTGGTGGCACGCGCACACAGAACGGCCCGCAAGGTGCCTATGCCTTCGACCTCGAGGTCCTCGACAACTCCCAATTCGGCCAGCCCCAGGTGCCCCCCGCCCCCAAACTGGCCGGCGATCAGACCGCTACCGAACTGGTCGAGCATTACTGGGCGGCGTTGCTGCGCGACGTAGCATTCACGGATTACGGAATAAATCCGCTCGCGGCCATGGCAGCCGCGGAACTGGGAGCGCAGCCCACCTATACCGGTCCGAGAGACGGAAGCGGGCACGTGACTCCGAATCTCCTTTTCCGTGGCGCGTTTCCCGGAGAGACCCTGGGACCGTACGTGTCGCAGTTCCTACTGCAGCCAACGTTTTTCGGCGCCCAGCCGATGAGCCAGCAATTGCAGTCCGCTCTGCCCAACATTGACTATGGGACCGATTTCGCCTCCTGGCTCGATATTCAAAACGGCGTGGACACGGGCCTTCGCAACCAGATCGATTCCGAGCTCCGGTACCGCCACAATGGCCGCGATCTGGCCTCGCTCACTCACATGGACGTGCTCTACCAGGAGTACTTGACCGCGTTGATGGTGCTCTCCACCATTAACGGAAATCCGCCGGGCAGCTTCACTCCCGGCGGCGCCCCGCCGAATCCCGGCTGTCCCTATGTCCATTCGAAGACCGAGAACGGGTTCGGCACCTTTGGCTGGCCCGACTTCGCCTGCACGCTCGGCGAGGTGGCCGTCAAAGCGTTGAATGCCGTCTGGTATCAGAAGTGGCTCGTGCATCTGCGCCCGCGTCCGGAAGCGATTGGAGGTCTCGTCCACCTCATCAAGTCCGGCAACGGCAACAAGACAAGCGCCCAGTTGAGCAATGTCGTCCTGAATTCCGTCGCCGTGCAGCAGACCTTCAACAAGTATGGAACCTGGCTGCTGCCGCTGGCATTCCCGGAAGGTTCACCGGCCCATCCGTCCTACCCGACCGGACATGGCACCGTGGGGGGAGCGTGCGTCACCGTACTCAAATTCTTCTTCGACGGAAATTTCGTCATTCCAGATCCGGTCGTGCCTTCGAGCGACGGAATTTCGATCGTCCCCTACGCCGGTCCCGATGCCGGCCAACTCACCGTCAATGGCGAGCTGAACAAACTCGGCCACAACGTCAGCTTCGGCCATGGCATCCATTCCGGCATCCACTGGCGCAGCGACACGGACACCTCCCTGCTACTCGGCGAAGCCGTCGCGCTCAGCTTTCTCAAGAACCGCGCGCGTACCTACAACGAGCCGTTCAAGGTCCATATCCAGAAATTCGACGGCACCACGGCCACCATCTCCAACGCCGGCAACCCGTAATCGCTGATTGCGTGCTCTTGCGGGTTAGCCCGCTCGCCATGCGGGGCGGGCCGCCTCAGTAGTGCGTCGCAGCGTTGGTGAGAATTCTTAGAAGCTGCTCGAGCGTCTGCTCGCCCTGGCTTTCCACCGGTCTCTCCGGCACCGTTCGCTCCAGCACCATGCGCGGCATTTGCATCGCGGACTGCGCGTCCGCCAGCGCGGCTTTTGGCCGGCCCTCGTGCAGCTCCACCACGCCGTGATACAGGTACGCCTTCGTTCGCCACAGATACGTCTCGTACGTGCTGATGGAATGTCCGTTAATCGCCGCTTCCAGGTCCGCCAATGCCTCGCTCCATTTGTCCGCCGCATATTCCAGCTCACCCAGCCGCTCTCGCAGCGACTGGCCTCTCTCCGACGCATCCTGCGGGTCCGCCGCCAGCGCTCGCCGGTAGATTTCGATCGCGGCCGGCAAGTTCTCCCGCGTAATTGGCTCCGGCACCGCGGCCAAAATCTCTGTCTGTGTCCTCGACCTCTCCGCCGCCGCGGTCCACCTCAAGATCCGCAGGTCCGGGTCTAGCGTGATGCCCATCGCCGGTGCCGGCACGTTCACCGTGAACGGCGTCTCCGCTCCGCGCGTTGCCACCGAATGCTGCACCAGGCCCTCGGCCGTTCGTACCGTCATCTCCACCCGCACAGAGCCCTCCGGCGGAAAATCCTGCACCAGGATTTCTCCGGCGGCCACCGCCGGTGTCTCCGATGGCCCGCGCTTCAACTCAATCGTCGGAATCCGCGTCCCGTTGATGTAATAGTCGAAGAACCAGCCCAGCTTTCGCCCTGCGATTTCCTCGCACACGGCCTGGAAGTCCGCAATCGAGGCGCTTCGTCCCGCGAAGCGCCTGTAGAATTCCGGCAGCACGCGGTCCACCCGTTCGCGATCAATTACGGTTTCCAGCGTGCGGAACACCAGCATGCCTCTCTCATAGAGCGTCGCGCGTGCCTCCTGTTCCTCTGACGCGCCGTTCATCAGTTCCAGTCCCAGCGATAGCGGACGCGCCGGCGCATATGCCACGCCGTCTCTCATCGCCTTCTCCACCATCGCCCTCGCCGCCTCCGGGTCCGCTCTCAGCAGGTAACGCCACGCTAGGTATTCCGCCAGGCTTTCCGCCAGCCAGCCGTCCCCCGCGCTCGCCGGTGCCACTGCGTCCGGAAACCACTGGTGGGCGATTTCGTGCGCCAGGAATTCCGGCGCGTATTCCGCCACTCCGGCAAATCGCGCTCCCCAATCGCTCACCACCAGCAATGCCGGCGCGGAGTAGCCAACTGCGCTCTCCCCTCCCCACGGCCCGGGCACTATGGTCAGCAATTTCTCCGGCGGCGGTCCCAGCATCTGCGTGAATCGTTGAACGATGTCCGCGGCCCGCTTCGCCAGAGTGCCGCAACCTCCGAAATCGAGTCGCGCCGCCGTATCGTAGTTGCACACTTCCTCCACGCGCACCAGTGGCGGAGCCCCGGAGTTGGTCCCCGGAGCCGCGGGCAGCTCCATCGTTTGCACTTCGGAGGAGCGCCTGGGCATCGGATACACCACCAGCGCGCGCCCATCCTCCGCATGCCCCGTCTTCCAGTGGTATGCGATCTGCTCGCCTTCCACCTTGCGTTCCACCAGGTTTCCGCTCGTTCTCGCCTCGTACCCTGCCGGTACGCGCACCTTAACGTCGCTCTCCGCAAAATCGAACGCGCCGCCCAGCGGGTACCACTCGTCATCGTCCCGCAGCAGCAGGAATCGTTCGCTGGGATAAAACGGCTGGCGCATGCGCAGTTTGCCCGCATACTCGAATCGCAACTTCGCGGCTCCGCCCGCCGGACATGCCTGCGCCAGCCGCACGCCCAGCGTTGCTGATCCCATCAGCGAACTCCTCACCGCGTCGAGCGCCTTCCCCTCCGCATCCCGCACCGCAATCAGCTTCAGCGCCGGGTTCAGCAGCAGTTCGATCGCTCGCGCGCCCGCCGCGCACCGGAACGTCACATCAGCCTTCGCGTCGAGCGCCCCCGTCCGCGGGTCCAACGTCACGTCCATCACGTAATTCTCGGCCGTCACCGACAATGGGTTTTGTCCTTCGGGCCATCGTGCGCCGGCCGCCGCCAGAGTCCCGCCGAGAACCGCGATTGCCGTCACCACTCCCAGCACATTCCACGCGCTTCCTCGCGCTTCCGCTTGACAGGCGCGCCTTCCGCCCGCTATAGCTCTTGTCATGCCGCAATCCTATCTGATATTCGATTTTGGCGGGAACGAGGACGCCGCTCAGCAAGCCCGCCACCGTGTGGACGAATGGAAGCAGGCCTTCCGTCTCGGCCGCAAACTCGAGCTTCGCTTCGAGCGCCAGGCCGCCGAAGACGCCAAGGATGCCGCCAACCCGCTCCATGTGCGCCTCCTCATCCGCCTCGATTTTTCCGACCACGAGAAGCTCTCCCACACCCGCTGGCTCGAACGCATCCCCTCCGAGGCCCCATTCAAAGGTCTGCCCGTCGAAATCGTCCGTCACAAGGACCCCGGCTACGCCAAGACCGAGGCGCTTTTCGACTCCCTGGGCGATTCCGCTACCCCCCATCCCACTCGTTGAGCCGGTCTGTTTTGTGGCACAGGCTTTCAGCCTCCGCGAATGGCAATAGGCGCGCGACACATCATGTGCACGCCTTTAGCCTGCCCCAACGCGACGCGGCCGGAAGAGTCTGTGCGCCACGGTCCTCCCGCCCCCAGTTGCTCCCCGCTCTGCCTGATGGGAGAATCCTCGGATGCGAAAATTCACATTCTTACCTGTCGCCCTTTCTTCTCTCGCCGTTCTTTTCAATCTCCCGGTTGCGTCCGCCCAAAGCTCCGCGCCGGCCAAACCCGCTCCGGCTCCCGCGTCCCACGCCCAGGGCGCTCCTCCGGCGGCGCAGCCTTCCGGTCAGTTCAAGGATCTGAAGGAAAAATTCAGCTATGCCTTTGGCGCCAACATCGGCAGCGGTCTCAGGCGTCAGGCCGTTGACGTCGATCCCGCCGTCTTCGAGCAGGGTCTGAAGGACGGGCTCGCCGGAAAGCCCGCTCTCTCCGAAGAGGAGATCAAGGCTGCTTTCAACGAAATGCAGGCCCAAATGCGCACCAAGGAGCAGGCCATGGCAGGCGACAATTTGAAGGCCGGAGAAGCGTTCCTCGAAGCCAATAAGTCCAAGCCGGGCGTGGTCACCCTGGCCAGCGGCTTGCAATACAAGATCCTCGTCGCCGGCAACGGTCCCAAGCCCCGCGCCGTCGATACCGTCGTCTGCAACTACCGCGGCACTCTGATTGACGGCACCGAGTTCGACAGTTCCTACAAGCGCGGCGAGCCCGCTACGTTTCCCCTCGCCCGCGTCATAAAGGGGTGGACCGAAGCGCTCCAGCTCATGCCCGTCGGTTCCAAGTGGCAACTCTTTGTTCCGGCCTCATTGGCGTACGGCGAACGCAGCCCGGGCCCCGAGATTCCGCCCAACTCCACGCTCATCTTTGAAGTGGAGCTCATCTCCATCCAGGGCCAGCACTAGCGCTTGCCGCCCCGCCCTCGGCCCGCTTGCCGGGACTCGCCCCGGCGGGCAGGCTTCGGTCGGCTTTTGCCCTTCAGATTCAGCGCCACGGCAGCGCGAATCAGTTCTTTCAACGCTGCCTCGTTCACCTTCTCGCCTTCGTGGATGTCAATCGCGCGCCGGACATTCCCCTCGAGGCTCGAGTTGAACAGGCCCGACGGGTCTTTCAGCTGCGCGCCCCTTGCAAATGTCATCTTCACCACGTTCTTGTACGTTTCTCCCGTGCACACGATGCCCCCGTGCGAGAAGACGGGAGTGCCCATCCACTTCCACTCTTCGACGATGTCAGGCTCCGCCTGATGGATGAGTTCGCGCACGCGCGCGAGTGTCTTCCCGCGCCAGTCGCCAAGTTCTTTGATCCGCGCGTCGATCAACCGAGCGGCGGATTCCACTGCCGCATGCCTTTTCATGTTCCGCTCCTCCTCGGGCATCTGATTTCGCTGCGCCCAGCGCGACCTGCCGCCTCGATATCCCCTTCCGCCATCCCGCCTTGCTTCGTTCGTCAGCCCGCTCTGTTCGAAATCAATCGCCGGACCCAGGGTCCTTTCCACATCCACAGCCCCGAAAGGAGAATGACAGGGAAGAAGACATATCGCGTGGGAGCCGCATAGTCCGGAAGTCTTTCGAACGGGCTGTAAACATAACCAACGATCGGAATGCCGAAGATGATGTGAATCCAGCGAAAAACCGACCGTTTCGTGGCTTCCTTCATCATCGTTGTAGTCCCTCCCGATTCACGCTTTTTGCGCGGCCTTGGGCGGCCACTTGGGCAACTCGGCGCCGAACTGCTTTGCGTACTCGCCGCTCAATCGCTGCCAGCCCTCGAACTTCATCGCCTCGGGTCCGACGATCCGGCCGATCGGAGTTCCGCTGAGCAGCCGATCCAGCACGTCGAACGAGATGTGCCAGCCTGCCGCGCCCCACGCGACGAAGCGGCGGTCGATGCTGTGCCACAGCGTCAGCCGTGTGCCGCCGCCGCTGGCTTCGAGCTCCCACCGCATATCGCCGTATTCAAGCAGTTTGGGAGCTTCCGCTCGAGTCACGTGTGTCTCCAGGGCCTGCGGCGAGCCCACCCACGTCAGCCTCACCATTCTAGGCGCGCCTAGATTTCCATCGGCCTCAAAGGGGGCCCACTCGCGCAGTTGCGCCGGATCGGTCAGCGCCTGCCAGACCCTTTCCGGCGCGTGGCGCAGTTCCCTCACGAGAATGAGCGTCCACTTGTCTCCCTCCTTCCGCACCTCTGCTCCCCGGGCCGGACCCGGCGTGTATGGCTCGCGATCGCTCATCGTTTTCTCCTCGGCTTTCGTTTTGTTCGTGGTTCTGGATACATGCGGTCCAGGTGCCGTTCGAGAGCATCTACGTGTGTGGACCAGAATCGCCGGAACTGCTCCAGCCAGCCGTCCAGCTCCTTCAGCCGTTCGGGCTTCAGGCGGTAGAGACGCCGCTGGGCGTCCACTGTGGATTCCACAAAGCCGCCCTCGCGCAGCACCCGCAAGTGCTTGGACACGGCCGGCTGCGGCATTCGCAGCCGGCGCTCGATCTCTCCCACCGACTGTTGCGACGAGACCAGCAGGCTCAGGATCGCGCGGCGGTTCGGCTCAGCGATGATTTCGAACGCGGATTGCATGCCTCACGTATACTCCACAGGGCATATACGTGTCAAGGCATATAAAGAGGGGACTCCCCAAGCCGCCTCTGCTCCGGGCGGCTTCTAGGTCTCGTATCCCTCTGTCGCGCTGGCGTGTGCATTCAAGCGCGCCTTCTCCACCTCCGGCCCCACCGCGCATTCCCCTGCGCGCGCGGGAGGGCTCCAATGGATTGTCATGGGGGCTTCCCTAGTTTCCTCTTGCATTACGTCCCCAACCCGTGATAGAGTCCGCGCGGGTCGCCATCGATGCACTTGGCCACGCCAATCCGAGAACACCTCGAAATTAGTCCTAACCCCCAGAAGAATCATGCGCCTACGCACTCCTTTGCATTTCCACACAAAATCGCCCCTTGTATTATCAACAACTTGCGAACTCAATTTCCTGTAAGTTATAGATTCTCAAGCGGTTGGAAATTCCCGGGGGAGGGGGGTATCCCTATTTCTAACCCCTTTCCTTTCTGCAGTTTGTGTGCACCCATTTCAAGTCTCAACTCTCGACTTTCAAACGTTCTTCGTCCCTCCCCTCTTCTGTTACAATCCACCTCCGGGCAAACCATGACCCGGCGCCTCCATTCCTCCCAACCCCGCAGGTTCGCAGAGGGGGCGCCAACTCCCACGCACACGAGGTAGACGGAATGGCTGTTCACTCCAACGTGAAAACCGCTCCCGCCGATTCCAAAAAGCTTCACGGCCTCGACCGCGACACTCTCCTCCGCATCTACCGGCTAATGTATCTCTCCCGCAAGATCGACGACCGCGAAATCCAGCTCAAGCGCCAGAACAAAATCTTCTTCCAGATCAGCGGCGCAGGCCACGAAGCTGCCACCGTCGCCGCCGGACTCTGCCTCCGCCCCGCTTACGATTTCTTCTATCCCTATTACCGCGACCGCGGCCTCTGCCTCGCGCTCGGCGTCACTCCGCTTGCCATGTTGCTCGAAGCCGTCGGCGCCAAGGACGATCCCGCTTCCGGCGGCCGTCAGATGCCGTCTCACTGGGGCAGCCAGGAGTTGAATATCGTCACCCAGTCGTCCCCCACCGGCACTCAGTTCCTTCAGGCTGCAGGCGCGGCGGAAGCCTCGCTTTATTTCGCGCAGTTTCCCAAGGCGCTCGAGGCCGCGCGCTGCGCCCCCATGGGCCATGCGGTGCGTCATCATCCCGACGAAGTCGTTTACGTCTCCTGCGGCGATGGCGCCACCAGTGAAGGCGAATTCTACGAGTCGCTGAACACCGCCTGCACCAAGAAGCTTCCGCTCTTCTACCTCGTGGAGGACAACGAATACGCCATCTCCGTTCCGGTGGAAGCGCAGACGCCGGGCGGAAACATTTCCCAGCTCCTCCGGAACTATCCTTGCCTGTTTGTCGAGGAGTGCGACGGCACCGATCCTCTTGAAAGCTACGAGGCCTGCCGCCGCGCTGTGGCGCACTGCCGTGAGCGCCGCGGACCCGCGCTCGTCCACGCGCACGTTACGCGACCTTATGCCCACTCGCTTTCAGACGACGAGCAGCTTTACCGTCCAGCTGACGAGCGTCAGAAGCAGGCGCAGCGCGATCCCATTCCGAAATTCGGCCTGTTCCTGGTTCGCGAACGACTCGCCGACGAAAAGACCATCGAGCGGATTGAACGCGAAGTGGATGCGGAAGTGCGCGACGCCGCCGATTCCGCTGTTGCCGCTCCGCTGCCCGACGAAGGCAGCGCTGCGCTTTGGGTTTACTCGCCCGAAGTGGATCCTGCCTCCGCTCAGTTCTCCACGGAAGCGATACCCGCCGGCGAGCCCAAGACCATGGTCGAAATGGTCTCCGCCACGCTCAACGACGAGATGGCCCGTGATCCGCGCATCGTCGTCTTCGGCGAAGACGTTGCGGATTGCTCCCGCGAGCAGCATCTCGACAAGGTGAAAGGCAAGGGCGGCGTCTTCAAGGCCACTGCCAATCTCCAGCGGCGCTACGGCTCAAGCCGCGTCTTCAATTCGCCCCTCGCGGAAGCCAACATCATCGGCCGCGCCATCGGCATGGCCACCCGCGGAATGAAGCCGGTGGTCGAAATTCAGTTCTTCGACTACATCTGGCCCGCCATGATGCAGCTCCGCGACGAGTTGCCCCTCATCCGCTGGCGCTCCGGTGGAAATTTCAAGGCTCCCGCTGTTGTCCGCGTGGCCATCGGCGGCTACCTCACCGGCGGCGGGCCTTATCACAGCCAGTGCGGAGAGGTTCTGTTCACGCATGCTCCCGGCCTGCGCGTGGTCATGCCCTCCACCGCGCAGGATCTCGCCGGCTTGCTCCGCACCGCCATCCGCTCCGATGATCCCGTGATGTTCCTCGAGCACAAGCACCTCTATCGCCAGCCTTACAATCGCGCGCCCTACCCCGGTCCGGATTTCATGATTCCGTTCGGCAAGGCCCGGGTGGTGCGCCAGGGACACGACCTGAGCATCATCACTTACGGCGCCACCGTGCGCCGCGCGGAAGTGGCTGCCGCGGAACTGGACCGGGAAGGCGTTTCCATCGAAATTGTGGACTTGCGTACTCTCAGTCCTTACGACTGGGAGGCCATCGCCGCCACGGTCACCAAGACCAGCCGCGTCATCGTCGTGCATGAAGATACCCGCTCTTGGGGTTACGGCGCGGAAATCGCTGCCCGCATTTCCGAGGATTTATTCGATGCGCTCGATGCGCCCGTGCGCCGCGTGGCCGCCGAAGACACATTCTGCGCGTACAATCCGCGTCTCGAAGATGAAATCTTGCCGCAGACTGCGGATATCGTGCGTGCCGCGCGCGATCTGCTGGCCTGGTAGCGGGATGTGCAGGGGAACTTTATGCGCCCGTTTGCGTATCCATTTTATAGAAAGGGTTGCGGCTGTCCCGAGGCTTTGGGACCCGAGGTGAACTACCGATGATTTGTCCGCAGTGCCAGAAGGAAATCGCCGACGCCTCGAACTTCTGCTACTTCTGCGGCGCCAATATGGTTCCGCCCGGCGCTCCCTCCGGAACGCCGCCGGCTGGCGAGCCGCGCCGGCTGGTGCGCAGCGTTACCGACCGCAAACTGGGCGGCGTCTGCGCGGGCCTCGCGGAATATCTCGGCATGGACGTTTCTCTGGTGCGCGTGCTCGCCGCCGTTTCAATAATCTTCTACGGCATCGGCCTGGTTGCCTATCTCGTGGCCTGGATCGTGATTCCGGAGGAGCAGCTCGCTCCCGGGGTTCAGCCCCCGCGGCCTTCGTCGCGCCGTCTGCATCGTTCCATGACCGACCGGAAAATTGGCGGTGTGTGTGGCGGTTTGGCTGAATTTCTTGAGGCGGATGTCTCCATCATCCGCATCCTCTGGCTCCTCGCCATCTTTCTGGCCGGTACCGGCGGAATTCTTTATTTGCTGCTCTGGATCATCCTGCCGGCCGATGATGTGCGGACCGCTGGCGTTCAGCAGGCTTCCTGAGAATCGAAGAACGCGCAGCGGCAGAATGGCGCGGCGGTTCGTCGCGCTATTTGGGCGGCTTTGGTTTTGCGCCGCCCGCGCGCGGCGCCTTCGAAGGCAGGAGTAGTTCGTCCAGGGAGAGTCCGCCCGCGCCACACGTGGCCAGCGCGAAGCAAGCCGCGCCCACAATCAGCGGAAACTGGTATTCGTTTACGGCCAGATAGCCCTTTGCAAGATGCACTTTCCAGATTGCGGTGGCCATTTCCGCGGACAGCAGCAGCGAGATTGGCCGCGTGAAGAATCCCACGATCAGCAGCCCTCCCCCGAACAGTTCGAGCGCCCCGATCGCGTACGACGTCGGCCCGGCAAATCCCAGCTTCGCAAACATCTGTGCGTAATGTCCCGGATCGCTGAACAGCTTCGGCCACCCGTGATAAAGGAAGATCAGTCCCAGCGACAGCCGCAGGATCAGCAGGCCCAGCGGCCGCAACACCTCCAGGAATCGCATGCGTCCCTCCGCGACCGCGCATTGTACCGCCGTTTGCGATTGGAATCGCCGCGGCGCGGGCATCGAGGGACCGTGTTGTACAATCTGACGTTTGCTTGGCGAGGGCTGTCCTGCATGACGGACGGAAAGTTCACCATCGGGATCTCCACGGGCGGCGGAGACGCGCCGGGATTAAACGCCGTGATCCGCGCGGTCGTGCGCACGGCCACCGATCGGCACGGCTGGCGCGTCCTGGGCATCCGCAACGGCTTCGACGGGCTCATCTGGCCGGATCAGTGCGTCGAGCTCACGCGCGAGGATATCCGTGGAATTCTGCCGCGCGGCGGAACCATCATCGGCACCACGAACCGCGGCAATCCATTCCGCTACGAGATCGAGGAAGACGGCGCGACGGTTCGTCGCGACTACTCCGAGGAATGCAAGCAGAACTGGAAGCGCCTGGGACTCGACGCGATGGTGGTAATCGGCGGCGACGGAACTCTCGGCATCGCCAACGAGTTCCACTCCCGCGGAATGAATGTCGTCGGTGTGCCGAAGACCATCGACAATGATCTTTCCTCCACCGATGTAACCTTTGGGTTCGACACCGCTCTTCACGTCGCCACCGACGCCATCGACCGTCTGCACACCACCGCCGAAAGCCATCACCGCGTGATGGTGGTGGAAGTGATGGGGCGCGACACCGGCTGGATCGCGCTGCATGCGGGAATTGCGGGCGGCGTTCATGTGATTCTGATTCCCGAGATTCCGTTCACCGTGGAAAACGTGTGTGCCGCAATCCGCCGGCGCGACGCCGTCGGCCGCCACTTCAGCCTGGTTGTCGTGGCGGAAGGCGTGCGTCTCCCCCCGGCTGACGGAACCGGCCGGCCATTTCCGGCGTCGCGCGTGCGCAATCCTTCCGTGCTGATCGGCAACGCCATTGCCGACGTCACCGGGAAAGACGTGCGCGTCACGATTCTGGGCCACGTGCAGCGCGGCGGTTCGCCCAGCCCGTTCGACCGCATTTTGGCCACCCGCTTTGGCGTCGCCGCTGTGGACTTGATTGCCAGGGGCGAATTCGGGCGAATGGTCTCGCTTCGCGGCACGCGGATTGAATCCGTCCCCATCTCCGATGCCATCGGTACGCTCCACTGTGTGGATCCCAAGAGCGACCGTGTTCTAGCGGCCCGTGCGGTTGGCATTTCCTTCGGCGATGAGTCCTGAGTTCCGAGCGCGCGTCGTCCGCCGGCTGCAGAGGGTGAACCCGTCTGCGACTTCATGTTTCGCGCCCCGATTGCGCCTGATTGCCGGAATTCTTGCGCTGCTGCTGGTTGGCTTTGCGGGCTGCGGGCGCGGCGAGCAGCCGGGAGAAGAAGCCTTTGTGGGCGACCGCAGCGTGACGCTGTGGACCACGCTGGCGCAGGTTCGCGAAGTCGCGGCCACGCTGCACTACGGGGACCGCGTGGAAATTGTGGAGCGCCAAAACGGCCAGGCACGCGTACGCACCGCCGCCGGCGTGCTCGGCTGGACCGAGCAGCGCAACCTGCTCGATTCCGCGCTGTGGCGCCGTTCTCGCGATCTCGCGGAGCGCGCCAAATCCATGCCAGTTCAGGCCCGCGCCGCCTGCGACAGAGCCACCAACGTACACATCGATCCGGGCCGGTCCGCGCCGCGAACGTTCCAGTTCCGGGGCGGCGCGGCGCTCGACGTCTTGGGCCGCGCCGTGGCGGACTATACGCCCGGAACTTCGGAGGATGGCGCAGCTCAGGGCGCGGGAGCGGCAGCAGAACAGGCGACGCGGCACGAAGACTGGGCGCTGGTGCGCACACAGGATGAAACCGCGGGAGAAATCGCGGGCTGGGTGCTGCGCCGGTTCGTGAAGTACGACATTCCGTCTGAACTTGTCGATTACTCGACGCAATACCGCTTCGTGGCCTGGTTCGAGCTGAGCAGCGTCCCGACAGGCGAAACTGCACCCGTCGCAGAGCCGGCAAAGCGCCCGGGCGAACACGGGGCGCCGGGACCGCCGCAGTCCGTTGCGCCCGCAAGAGCCGCCGCGCCAAAGGACATGCCGCAGTTTCTCGTTGCGGGAATTCAGGGACCGGACGGGCAGCCATGTGATTTCACGCTGATTCGCGTGTACACATGGGGAGCCACGCGCCATCGCTACGAAACCGCGTACGTTGAGAGCAATCTGTGCGGGAGACTTCCGATCCGCGTGCAGCCCGGGCGCGCGTTAGGGGCAAACGCGACGTTTGAGTTTACGAACAGCGGGCGCGGCGGCGAGGAGCACAGGGAGTATTCTATGCATCAAACTTCAGTGCACCGTACGGACAACCGCCGCGCGGCGCGTCCGCGGCACTGAGGCGCTGCGTACAAGACATTCGCGGAGGCTCTGCCCAGCAGCCCGGCGATGAAACATCTTCCAAGACGCTCCCGGCTCATCTTCAGCGCGATCGTTGTGGCTTCTCTCCTGGTGGGAGCCGCCCCCCGCATGATGCATGCCTGGGAGGCGAAGCAGGCGGCGATGGCCGGTGCTCGCCCCGTGTCGGACCGGGGCCCCCGCATCGAATTTCTCGGGGATTGGGGAACGCGCGGAGACGGCCCGGGCAACCTCAAGATGGCGGTTGCGATCACGACGGACGCGCGCGGCCTCGTGTACATTGCGGACGCTGGATCGGGATTCCTCCACAAGTTCACGGCGGACGGGCATCCGCTGCTGGCATTTGACGATCCGCGAGTGAGGAATCCGGTGGCGATCGCCGTGGATTCCGACGGAGACATTTTCACGGCGGATGGACGGACCGGCCGCGTGATGGTGTTTGGCCCGACAGGCGATCCGGACCATGAACAGCACGCGGGCGGACTGGGCCGGTTCCGTGCGCCTTCTTCGCTGGCCGTGGATGGGAACGACAATCTTTACGTCGCAGACGCGGGACAGAGCGCCGTTGCGGAGTACAACTGGCGGGGACGGTTCGTGCGAATGGTCGCGCGCGCAAATGCTGGCAACCCGCGCGTGCACACTCCAGTGGCGCTGGCGACGGCGCCGGACGGTTCGGTGTTCATCGCAGATGGAAGCAATGCGCTCATCACCCGGTTTTCGGCTGCCGGAGATTTTCTCGGGGCGCTCGGCAAGATCGGAAGCCCGATCGTGACCAGAAATCCGGTAAGCCTGGTAACGTCGGACCGATTTCTGTTCTGCTTCGACGCCGCACCGCCGCGGTTGCTGGTGTGGACGTTGGACGGACAGCCGTATTTCGAGGCGGACCTCAGCGCGCGGATTGCTCTCGCTTCCGGCAGCGGCGACACGCGGGCGTCGCTCGCCTACGTGCCGCCGGGCGCCCTGCTGCTGCTCGATCCTTCCAGCGGAAAAGTGCTGCGATTCCGCTGGACGCCCTGACCACGGCGAATTCTCCCGCTTGAATTGCATGCCGCGCCGAAGATGTTTTGCGCGCGCCCGTCGCTATCCGTTCCGTTGACTTTGACTTCGCGCGGCTACTACCATGTCCGCGAAATGCCCGCGCCGGAATCGCTCACCGGAAAGACGATTTCCCACTATCGTGTGCTGGACAAGCTTGGCGGCGGTGGGATGGGTGTGGTGTACAAGGCGGAAGACGTGAAGCTGCGCCGCTTTGTGGCCCTGAAATTCCTGCCGGAGGATCTGGCCCACGACAAACAGGCGCTGGAACGATTCGAGCGCGAGGCCCAGGCGGCTTCCGCGCTGGACCATCCAAATATCTGCACGATTTACGAAATCGGCGAGCATGAAGGTCGGCGGTTCATCGCCATGCAATTCCTGGAGGGCGAGACGCTGAAGCACCGCATCACGGGTGTGCCGATTCCGCTCGAACAATTGCTGGAATGGGGAATCGAGATCGCCGACGCGCTGGAGGCGGCGCACGGGAAGGGAATCATCCACCGGGACATCAAACCGGCGAATCTTTTCATCACCAGGCGGAACCATGCTGTGATTCTGGATTTCGGGCTGGCGAAGCAGACGGGCCGGAATCTGCCGGGGATGAGTGCGGCGGGAGTGCCCACAGCCGGGGCGACGCTGGAGGATCTGACCAGTCCGGGGACGGCGGTAGGTACGGTGGCATACATGTCGCCGGAACAGGCGCGGGGAAAGGATCTGGACGCGCGGACGGATCTGTTCTCGCTGGGCGTGGTGATCTACGAGATGGCGACCGGCTCTCTGCCGTTTCGCGGTGAAACCTCGGCGGTGATTTTCGACGCGATCTTGAATCGGACACCGCCTTCGCCGACGCGGTTAAATCCCGGTCTGCCTGCGAAACTCGAGGACCTAATCCAGAAAGCCCTGGAGAAAGATCCGAAGCTGCGGTGCCAGAGCGCGGCGGAAATGCGCGCGGACCTGGAACGGCTGAAGCGGGATTCGAGCTCGGGGCGGACCGCGGCGGCGAGCGGAGCGACGGCGGCGGAATCCTCGCAGACTCCAGCCGG
>DATKNR010000034.1:0-18623 GCA_035541255.1 Patescibacteria group bacterium
CGGTAGGGCAGGTGCGCCAGTTCCAGCGGCTCCAGGATTCCGTCCACCACCATCGCTGACCCCAGCCCGGTGCCCAGCCCGAGGAACAGCATCCGTCCCCCGTCGTAGCTTCCCAGGGCCTGCATCGCCGCGTCGTTGATCAATTTCACCGGCTTCCCGAACGCCTTGTGAAAATTGAATCCCACCCATCCAGGTCCCAGGTTCCGCGGATCGTGGCACGGGCGTCCGTGCGCCACCATTCCCGGATACCCGATGGACACCGCGTCGTAATTCCAGCCTTTCACCGCCTTCTTCACGTCGCTCACCATCTTGCTCGGCGTCAGTTTCGGCCCCGAAGGTATTTTGATCGCCTCCGTCCGGCCCGTTCCCGCCACCTTCACGTTGGTCCCTCCGATGTCCAGGACCATGATGCGATGCGGTTTGCGTCCTGCATTATGTCGTTTCACGATGTCTGATCTCCGCGTGTGATTGGAAACGGCGGCAAACGCTCGTCCCGCTTCGTTTCCATCTTGCTTTGGGGTTCAAGCGCCGCCGCGTTTTCCGGATACCTGTGCCCTGACTCCGCAAGAGGATACCAAGTTCCCGGCTCCCAACACAGTCTAGACCCCCGAGGTTTCCCCTTCCATCACCTCTCCCGAGCCCGTTCACATCTTGTAACTACCTTCTGCAGTTTTCGTCTGTCCCGCCGATTACTTACTAGACCAGCGCGCCGGCACTCCGGCGTCGTCTGGCTGCCACGGAAGAGGAAGCCATGTTCAAGTGCCTGTTTGCTTATGCTCGCCATCCTCCCCGCGGGCAGTTGCGGCAATGCGGTTTGGAGGTTTATCCCTTGAGTTTGCGCGTTTCGGATGGCTGCCCTCTCGCCACTTGGCAATCTGCAGCCAGCCAGAATGGACCGGCGCCCCGCCGGGTTGCCTGATGCGCACCCCGCTCCGGGTCTTGCTCATCGAGGATTCGGAGGACGACGCCCTCCTCCTCGTTCGCGAGCTGCGCCGCGGCGGTTACGACGTCACCCACCAGCGCGTCGATAGCTCCGAGGCCATGCACGCCGCCCTCGATTCCGCGGCCTGGGACCTGGTCATGTCCGACCACTCCATGCCCGGCTTTTCCGGCACCGAAGCTCTCCGGCTTCTTCGCGATCGCAACGTCGAGATTCCATTCATCTTCGTCTCCGGCACCATCGGAGAGGAAATGGCCGTCAGTGCCCTGAAATCCGGAGCCCAGGATTATCTGCTCAAGGGCAATCTTCGCCGTCTGCTGAGCGCTGTCGACCGGACTCTCCAGGAAACCGAAGGGCGCCGCGAGCGCCGCCGCCTCGAAACCCAGGTCAATCAGTTGCAGCGCTTCGAGGCTATCGGCCGCCTGGCCGGTGGTATTGCCCACGACTTCAACAACGTCCTGGGTTCCATCCTCGGCTGGGCGGAACTCGGCCTCGCAGATCTTCCGGAAGAGCATCGCGCCCGTCAGCGCTTCACCAAGATCCGCGCCCAAGCCGAGCGTGCCGCCGTGCTCACCCGCCAATTGCTCGCCTTCGCCCGCAGGCAGGTCCTCGAGCCGCAGAACCTCGACATCAACTCGCTGGTCAGCGAGTCCGTGAGTCTTATGGGCAAGGTCATCGGCGAGCACGTGGAGATTGAACTCCATTTGGCCGAACGCTTGGAACCGGCCTGGGCAGATGCCAGTCAGGTCGAGCAAATCGTAATGAATCTCTGTATCAATGCGCGCGATGCTATGCCCGGTGGCGGCAAGCTTTCCATTTCCACTCGCATCACCGAGGTGCGTCCGGACGTTGAGGAATTTCGTTCCTACTTTCGTCCCGGGCGCTACATCCAGCTTACCGTCGCCGATACGGGCACCGGCATGGATGCCCAGACCCTCGAGCACATCTTCGAGCCCTTCTTTACGACGAAGGAGGTGGGGAAGGGTACCGGTCTCGGCCTCGCCACGGTCTACGGCATCGTCAAACAGCACAACGGCATCATCGACGTGGAGAGTCAGCTCGGCCGCGGCACCCGCTTTCACGTCTATCTCCCGGTTGGCAGTGGCGTCATGGAGACGCGCGAAAAGAAGCCCATCCTCCGCCCCAGCTGCGGTACAGAGACCATCCTTATCGCCGAGGACAACGATGATCTCCGCGAAGCCGCCCGCGAAATGATCGAAGCCCTCGGCTACCGCGTTCTCCTTGCCCACGACGGAGAGGAAGCTGTTCAGCTTTTCGCCGAAAACAGTTCGAACGTGGACTTGGTTCTTCTCGATGTCGTCATGCCGGGACTTCATGGCCCTGCCGCCTTCGAGCGCATGCTGGCCCTTAAGCCCGGTCTGCTGGCCATCTTCACCACCGGCTACTCGGGAGAATCCGACTCCCTCCCCGCTTCCGCCCTGTCCCACGCCAGCGTTCTTCAGAAGCCGTTCAACACCACTACCCTCGGGCAGAGAATTCGCGAAGTTCTCGACGCTTCAGCCTCCTAGTTCTCCGATCCTCCCCGGTTGCGCCGGGTCCCGCCGGTTACCCCCACTGCTTCTCTCCGCCTGCCGTTCCGCTCCTACGCGCGTTCTCGCCCTCCTCGCGGCCATTCTTTACTTTGCTGGCCCGCGCCATAGGCATAGAATCTTTGCACGTCTGCCCGCCGTTGCGGGTAGCCATCGTCTATGTTTCGGCTTTTCAAGAATTGGCAGATCGTCAGCGGCGGCTCCGGATGGGTCCTTGGACGCCTCGAATCCGAGGTCATGGGAATCGTCTGGACTCGGGGCGAGGGCCGGGTGCAGGAGGTCCTTGCGGCGCTGAACCGTCCCCTCGCGTACACCACGGTCATGACCACTCTCGACCGCCTCTTCAAGAAGGGCCTGCTCTCCCGCACCAAGCAGGACCGTGCCTATCTCTACTCCCCACGAATGTCCCGGGAAGAGTGGGAGCGCCGTCGCGCCAGTCATCTTGTCGGCGGATTCCTCTCCGCCAACGGCACTTCGCGCGAATTGCTCCTTTCCTGCTTCCTGGAGGCGGTCGGCGAACATGACGCCCTCTTGCTCGACGAGCTGGAAAAAGAGATCAGAAAACGCCGGCGCGAACTCTCTCGTCGGAGTGCGCAGTGACTTCCGGTTATCTTGTCCGCTTGATTTGTCTGTGCTTCGCCTGTTTCTTTCTGGTGCATACCGTTGTGGGTGCGCTTGTGCTGTTCGTGGTGCCCCCTGCCCTCCGGCGAGCCCAGGGAATGCGCGCCCGCACCGCGGCTCGCTTCTTACTCCTCCTGCGGCTCGCGCCGCTATTCGCAGCTTTGCTCGTCGTCACCGCGCTTTGTGTGCCCAGCTATCTCTGGTTTGAGCCACGTGGCCAGGAGGAGGCCGTGGGCATTTTCTGTTTCGCTGCCGCGGCTATGGGAATCGTCCAGTGGATCGTCGCGGTCTTCCGCGCCTCCGTTGCGACAGTCCGTACCTTGGCGTTTGGCCGCAAATGCCGCAGATTGGGAATATGCCTCCGCATCGAAGGCCAGCGCGCCCCCGTTTTGATCGTAGACGGGACCTCGCCCCTTCTCGCTCTCTCCGGAGTCTTCCGTCCCGCCCTTTTCCTCTCCCGCGGGGTTTTTCATTCTCTCCCGCCCGAGGAACTTCAGGCGGCACTCTGCCACGAGGATGCTCACCGCAGGTCGCGCGACAATGGAAAACGTCTTGCCTTGCTTCTGGCCCCGGAATTGCTTCCTCTGGGCCGCCACTTTGCCGTCTTGGAGCGCGAGTGGGCCCGGCTCTGTGAGTGGGCCGCGGACGACGAGGCTGCTGCCGGCGATCCACGCCGTGCGCTCGCTCTCGCCTCGGCTCTCGTACGCGTCGCTCGAATGGGTGCCCCGGTTCAGCCTCAATTGGCCATTCCGCTCACCGAATGCGGCTGCGGTCTGGAGGCGCGCGTTGCCCGGCTGCTTTGCAACGCGTCTCTCGGAGATGCTCCGGCGGCGCGCAGCCCATGGCCTCGCCACGTGGATCTGCTGTTCGCCGGTGTTCTCGCAACTCTCCTTCTGCTTCTCCCCGGCGCTCTCGCCGCAATCCACGGCATTTTGGAAAGACTCGTTCGCTGATCTGGCCTTTCTCGCGCTGGTTCCCACTCGTTCCCTGAATGTAAGATAAATGCGATGGCACGCCTCCTTCGCATCCTCGCCTGGTGCGTCTTTCTGTTGCTCGCCTCCGTGGCGTTGGTCTACGTGGGCGAAGACGCCATCGTTCGCTATCGGGTCTCTCACGGCGGTTCGGCGCAACTGCTCGAAAATCTCACCGTCTATCAGGCCGGGGCCGTCAAAGGGGGAAAATTGGAGTACTACTTCGATCAGCCGCAGGTCGTCACCTGCGTTCATGCGGTCTTTCCCCACCTCGGCGACCCGCCGTGCTGGTACGCGCGAAAACACACCATCAAAGTGCTGTCCCGCCTTGTCCGTCCACGTCTCCTCCACCGCGGGTTTCTCGCCGCAGCATCCCCTCACGCGGGCCGCAGTTCGAAGCTCGATGTGATCTGGATGGCCCCGCGCAGCGAGCGGTACACCGGACACTGCATCGCGAACGTGCCATGCACGCGTTCGATCGTCTCGCGTTTCTCTTCGCCCGCCGCAATCGCAAACGCCACGTGAATTCTGCGGATTACCAGCACTCCTTCTTCCGTCTCGATTTCGCCATTTGCCGTGCATGAAGCACGGCCCTCGTCCGGAGAGATTCCGCGCGCTGCCAGCGCGCCTGCAAACGTGCCCAGCATTCAACCCCCCGTCGCCGCAACAACATAATCCAGTGTGGCTGCATGCGGCTCCGGAAGCTGGTCCTCGGGAATCCTGTAGTGTCTCGCAATCGCTCCGTGAACGCTGAAATAGACCGGCTTCGGTTCTCCCGGCAGCGTCGCCTCCCGCAGCGGCCCTCGTTTTCTTTCTATCTGTACGCTCGAGCGGTAGACCACTGCATCTTCAGTCATGACTCGTCCCTCCCTCGCGGTGACGTAAGGCGGTCTCCGGTTTCATTTCTGGAGATTAGTCGTTTGCACTGATTATGGGAATTCCAAAGAAATAGGGCGCGACTTGGCGATTTGGCCTCCTGCTCGCTCAAGTCCATCTCCACCGTGCCGATGTTGATAAGGAGGCGGCTATGGGTCCGGATTGGGGATTGCGCTCTCATCTTTGTTGTGTCCCGGCGACTGGCTCGGGGACAAATTCGTTTCGCAGTTGCCGTGACTCCATCGCCGTCGGCATTCGCGCTCCCGCATTCCTTGATTTGACGTTCAGTATGGAGCGCCAGGGATCTCTATGGCACTGAAAAACTCTCAGCCGGTCACCATTCTGATTGCCGATGACGAGGAGGCCAATCGCGAGATTCTCGCTGAGCTCCTCGAGTACGAAGGCTACCGCACCATCCCGGCCTCGGACGGCGAGGAAGCGCTGAAGCTGCTCCGCTCTCGTCGCGTGGATCTCGCGCTCCTGGATGTCATGATGCCGGGCCGCACCGGTTTCGCCGTCTGCCATCAAGCGAAATCGGATCCTTCCACTCGCCTGATTCCCGTCGTTCTCGTCACCGGGCTGAATCGCAGCGAGGATCGCATCAAGGGCATCGAAGGCGGCGCCGACGATTTTCTCAGCAAGCCTGTGGACCGGGCTGAGCTCCTCGCGCGGGTGCGTTCCCTCCTTCGCCTCAAGCAGTTCACCGACGAGCTGGAGAGCGCGGAAACCGTCCTTTGCAGCCTGGCTATCAGCATTGAAGCGAAGGATCCCTACACGGTCGGCCACTGCGACCGCCTCTCCGTCTACGCGGAAGCTATGGGCCGGCGCATCGGCCTCACTCAGGAATTCCAGATCGCCTTGCGCCGCGGCGGGATTGTTCATGACCTCGGAAAAGTCGCCGTGCCTGAGAATATCCTGCGCAAACCCGGTGCGCTGACGCCCGAAGAACGCAAGATCATGGAGGAACATCCCGTGGTCGGTGAGCGCATTTGCGCTCCGCTCAAGTCCTTCCGCAACGTTCTTCCCATCATTCGTCACCACCATGAGAAGCTCGACGGTTCCGGATATCCCGACGGGTTGAAAGGCAATGCCATTCCGTTCACGGCGCGCATCCTCAGCACTGTCGACGTCTACGATGCCCTCACCACTGACCGTCCCTATCGCAGAGCCTTCACCCGCGAAAGGGCCATCTCCACCATGCATGAAGAGGCTGAGCGCGGCTGGTGGGATCGGGACCTCTTGAAGGAGTTGGAGTACGTCCTCAACAGCCAGGAACCGGAGGTTGTGCGCGCCAGCATTAGCGCCGAACCTCTTGCTCGAGAAGGAAGCTGACTAGGAGAATTGTGACGGAATTCGGTCGCTGCCGTGCCCCGAGTGCGCAACACTCTGCATCGCCGCGGGTTTCGAATGTAACTCCGAAGACAGCCACAGTTTGCGGTTTTTCGGTGCCAGGTACCAAATCACCGCCCCGATCAGGCTCGCCAGCAAGAAAAGGATAACGATCACCCGCACCCAATGCCGCTTCGGTTTTTTCTGCTGCGTCCCGTAAGGCTTTGGAATCGTTCCGTAGTAGCGCACTGAGGTTCGCGCGGGCTGCACGTCCGCCACGGCCGGTTGCGCGGCGGGTTGCACTGGCGCAGGAGCTGGCGGCAGTTTGGAACTCTCCCGCTGCGCTGTGGCCTCTGGATCCTTGGTTGCAGGCCGCGCCGTCGGCGGCGGTGCCGCCGCCGCGGGTCGTGCGGAAGCGGCTGGCGCTGGTGCCGGGGGAGGCGGTGGTGGCGGTGGCGCTGCCGCTGGCCGTGGAGGAGCAGTCGGCGCAGGTGGCGGCGCAATGGCCGGTTTCGCCGGTGGAGCGGGCGCGGCCGGTGGTGGAGCCGGGGACGCCGCCGCTACGGGAGTCGCTGCCGCGGCCGCGGCCGCGGGGGCGAGGGACGCCGCGAGCGCCTGATGCATCTCTTCGGCATTCGCAAATCGCTGTGTCGGATCCTTTTGCAGCGCTTTCAGGATGGCTTCCGCCAGCGGCGCAGGGATATCTTTCCGGAACTGCCTCGGATCAGGCGGAGGCGTGGCCGCGTGCGCCATCAGCATCATTACCGGTTTCTTTTCGACAAAGGGTGGCCGGCCGCACAGCAGCTCGAACAGGATTACTGCCGCAGCGTAAAGATCCACCGCTCCGGTAAGCTGATCGCTCGGCACTCCTTTCACCTGTTCCGGCGACATGTACGCGGGGGTGCCGATCATCACTCCCGCCGCGGTTTTCTGGCTGGCGAAGAGTTCCCCGGCCTCCTTCACTTTCGCCACGCCGAAGTCGAGCAGCTTGGCGATTTCCTTCCCGTTCGCATCCTTCGCTACCATCACGTTGTCCGGCTTCACGTCCCGGTGGATGATGGTCATCTTGTGCGCGGCGCCCAGCCCGTCCACCAGCTGGATCACCAGGTTCACCGCCCGCGCGATGTCCATCTTCGTGCCCGCGGGAACCAGTTCGTCCAGGTGCGGACCGTCCACGAACTCCATCACTGTGATGGGCTGGCCCTCTTCGGTTTCCAGGTAGTCCACCACACGCACGTCGTTGGGGTGATTCAGGGCTTGCATGATCAGCGCTTCGGACTTGAATCGCTGCCGGAATCCGGCTTCCTCGACCAGCCGATGGGCCACCACTTTCAGCGCCCAGATCGTTCCGTCGGACGTCCGCTTGGCCTTGAAAACCGCGCCCATCCCGCCTTCACCCACCTTGCAGATGATTTCGTACTTTCCGCCCAGCACTGTGCCCGGCTGGATGTCCGTAGCGCTGTGCAGGTCGGTACCGTCCTTGGCACAGGTGGTCTGGTCGTCGGGAAATTGGGACTGGCAGACTCGGCAAATCTTCATTTTGGCGAAACAACTATACGCATGTTTTGGAGAATTCGCACCGGGGATTTTTGGGAGCGGTTCCCGCGCGGCCGGCAGGGGAAGGGAGAAGCCGGATTCCGGAGATTTATCCGCGGGTTGCCGTTTCGGCGGATGGGGATGCGGCTCTTGGCCCAGACTCAGTGGGGAGCGATGCGCTCTGCCAGCCGCTGATTCCCGCCGACATGACGTATACGTTCCGGTAGCCCATCTCCTTTGCGCGGCGCGCCGCGTTCGGCGCCTTCCGGCAGAGAAAGTTCGAGCAGTAGAACACCAGGGCAGAGTCCCTGTCCGCGGGAAGGTCCTTCGCTTCGAAGTTCAGCGCATCCAGCGTCAATGCCCCGGGAACGTGAGCCGCCTCCCAGCTGTTCCGGGAATTCACGTCAATCACCGTCGCCTCGCCGCGCTCAACCATTTGGTGCAGGCCTCGCGGCGAAATTGACTTGAGTCCCATCAGACGTTCAAACATCGGGTTCCTCCTGCTTCGGGTGATTTCACGCCGGCCGCTGTTTTGCCCGGCGGAGACGGAACAGTTGAAAAAGGATGAACAGCATCGCGGTGGGCAGCAGCACGAACGTCATGGGCTCCGCCAGTGTGCGCGGCAGCACCAGCCACCCCAGCGCGTAGGCGAGGCCCGTTAGCACCCATGTCCAGCCTGCCAGGCGCTGCAACGCCTGTACGCTCCCCGCGTAGGCGGCATCCGCGGGCATTGGCGAAAGCGTCTTCGGAATCGCATTTCCCGTAAACACGAGAAATGCCCCGACAATTGCCATGGTCACCCGTTCAGATGTGTTGTTGGTCTCGCCCGCGCCGAGTGCCTTGCTCAGCGTCATGCTCAACGTAAACACCAGGATCAGCCCGCCGAACACGATTCCGGAGCGGACCGACTCCGCGAACCGCCGCCGCTTGGCGTTTTCCAACGAGCCCCGTGATGCGAACACGAGAGCCAGCGCCATGCCCGCCAGTAGCCCGCCAGCGGCCGCCCACGGCGCAATTCGCTCGGGGCGCTCATACGCGTTCGCCGCAACCAGCACCGCCCCGACTCCCAGGAGCGCGGGAGCGAAGTGGTGCCAGGTTGGTTTGGTTTCCATGATCAGGCCTCCTTCTTCAGCGTGCGCCAGTCATCGCCGCCGTTCCCCGCGGAGCGCGGCTCTCCTGCCTTCGTCTTCTTTCCCCATCCCAGCGTATGCGCGAAGCCGAGCAGGGCATCTTCCAATACCGACATCTTCAGGCGGTAAGTGATGGTCCTTCCTACCTTCTCGGCTTCGATCAGGCCAGCGCCGGCGAGAATGGCAAAGTGCGCGGACATCGTCGGCTTCGAAACAGGGAAGTGGTCGGAAAGTTCCCCGGCGGACATGGGCCGGCGCCGGAGGAGTTGAAGGACGCGTCGGCGAGTGGGATCGGAAAGGGCTTTGAAGACATTGTCCACGTCTCTATATTTAGCTAAATATCGAAATATTGTCAAGCCTCTTTCTTCCGGTGCTCCCGGCCGGCCCTCTCTCCTGTTGACATCCCACAGGTCATCTGACATGCTCCTTTGCACATCCCACAGGAGGCGCATGGATCGCCATCCGGCCAGAGCAGACGTGCTGCAGGGCACTCTCGACCTCATGGTCCTGAAGACCCTGGATGCCATGGGGCCGCTCCACGGCTACGGAATAGCCCGCCGCATCGAGCAGATCAGTGAGCAGGCCCTGCAACTCAACCAGGGCACCATCTACGCCTCGCTCGTCCGCCTGATGCAAAAGCGTTGGATCACCGGGGCCTGGGGCACATCGGACAACAACCGCAAGGCGAAGTTTTATTCCATCACCGAGGCTGGGCGTCGCCGACTCCACCTGGAAACGGAAAACTGGAAGCGCATTGCCGGCGTGATCGGCCGCGTGTTGCGCGCCGAGGAGCGGGGCTAAGTGATGTTGGCCTGGATTCGAGCACTGCCGGCGCGCGTGCGGAGTTGGTGGTCGGCAGGCGGCGTGGACCAGGAGTTCGCCCGCGAGTTGGAATCCCATCTCGCCATGCTCGTCGAGGAAAACGTCCGCCGGGGCATGGGTACGCAGGAGGCGGAGCGCGCTGCCCGGGTCCGCCTGGGAAACCAGACGCAGCTTCGAGAAACCAACCGTGAGCTTCGCGGCTTACCGTTGCTCGATGAATTCCTGCAGGACGTCCGCTACGGATGTCGCGCACTTCGCCGGAATCCCGGCTTCGCACTGGTAGCCGTACTTACGCTCGCACTGGGTGTCGGCGCCAATACGGCGATCTTCAGCGCGGTGGATGCCGTTCTTCTCAAGCCTTTGCCCTATCCACATCCCGATCAGCTGTTCTTCGTTTTTCAGCAGCGCGAGCGCGATGCGAAAGTGCAGGCCGGCTGGTCCTGGCAGAATTTTCTCGACTTGCGTGATCAGAACCACGCGTTCAGCGCGATGGACGCGAGCTCGCGCCACGAGCTTACGGTGACGGGCCACGGGGACCCGGCCGTGGTCACCGTAACTTCAGTTACGCCCGGAATCTTCTCGCTTCTCGGTGCGCGGCCCCTGGCAGGGCGATTGTTTCTGCCCGGCGACGGAAAGCCGGGCGCTCCCGCCACCGTGATCCTCAGCGAATCCCTTTGGCGCGGCCTGTTTCAATCCGATCCGCAAATTCTCGGCGCCACCATCCGCCTCGAGCGCAGGCCGTTCACGGTAGTCGGCATTTTGCCGCAATCGTTCCGGTCGACGGCTCAGCCGCGCACCAACCAATTGTGGATACCGTTGGCTCAGGACCCGTTGTTCGGTTCCTGGATGCCCAACCGCGACGGGCATTGGTTGGGTGTGGTTGGGAGGTTAAAGCCCGGCGTTTCCCTCGCTCGGGCGCAGGCCGACTTGAACGCCATCAGCGCGCGACTGGCGCGTGAGTTTCCCGGCGAAAATGAAGGTTGGTTGATTCGCATGGCGCCGTTGCAGGAAGTGATTGTGGGGGATGTGCGTCCGGGGCTCCTGATGCTGTGGTGCGCTGTGGGCGTGATCCTGCTGATTGCGTGCGTGAATATTGCCAGCCTGCTGCTCGCGCGGGCCAGCACCCGCTCGCGCGAGATGGCGGTGCGCGTCACACTGGGGGCGGGCCGCGGGCGCATCGTCCGGCAGTTGCTCGCCGAATCCGTGGTGCTGGGACTGCTCGGAGGTTTGGCGGGGGTCGCATTGGCGTACTGGGGTGTCCACGCTCTCGGCAGCCTGCTATCGGAGAATCTTCCGCAACTCAACGTGGCCCGTGTGGATTCCGCCGTGCTCGGGTTTGCTCTGGCGCTTTCTCTGTTCGCTGCGTTCGCGTTCGGGCTTGCCCCTTCGTTCTTCGCCGCCAGATGGGGTCTGGAAAGCAGACTTCGCGAAGGGAACCCGCGCGCCGGGGATACCGCCGCCAGCCGCCACGTGCGCCGCGCGTTGGCCTCCGCGGAAACCGCGCTGGCCGTGATTCTGCTGGTCGCCGCAGGGCTGCTGCTCAGGAGCTACGCCGGCATGGCGGCGATGAATACGGGGTTCACTCCCGAGAGCGTGGTGAAGGCGAATTTCTCCTTGTATAGCGCGCGGTATTCCGGACCGCAGCAGTGGTTGGAGTTTACCGATGCGCTTCTCGTTCGGCTTCACGGCCAGCCGGGCTTGCAGGACTCCGCCTTGGTTGTGCCCACGCCGATCGCAGATGTCCGTCTCAACGTGGTGTTCGATATCGTTGGCTCTCCCGCGCTGGCTGCGGGCTCGTCCCGTACGGCGGATTACGTGGCCATCAGTCCGGGTTATTTCCACGTGATGGGAATCCCGCTGGTTGCCGGGCGTCAATTTGACCAGCGCGACGTGATGTCCGCGCCCCGCGTTACGCTAGTCAGCCAGTCGCTGGCGCGCGAATATTTCCCCCGTGAGAATCCGATTGGCCGGCAACTGAGTTTCGCGTTTGGCCGGGAGAGCGCCGTGCCGCGCCGCATCGTCGGAATCGTGGGCGATGTACGCGACGTTGCCCCGGGAGTCGAACCTGGCCCGATGGTATACGTTCCCCTTGCGCAGTCCCCATTTCCCGGAGCGGATGTGGTGGTGCGCAGCCCTCTGGAAACATCCGCGGTGGTAGCGGCACTCCGGCATGAGATTGGCGGGATGGACTCCGAACTGGCCGTGAGCGATGTGAGCGAACTTCCCGAAGCCGTTCAGAGTTCGCTGGCGGGCCCCAAATTTCGCACTCTGCTCCTCGCGCTGTTCGCCGCCCTGGCCCTGCTGCTCGCCGCCACCGGCATTTTCGGCGTGGTTTCCTATTCTGTGTCGCGTCGCACACAGGAGATTGGCATTCGCATCGCCCTGGGCGCCACGCGGACAACGATTTTGCGAATGGTGATGGGAGAGACGCTGGGGATGACACTGGCCGGACTGGCTTTGGGCGTTCCCTGTGCCCTTGTTGGTTCACGCCTAATGCGGCACATGCTATTCGGAGTATCGGCAAACGATCCGGCAACCCTTGCCGCTGTGGCGCTGACGCTGGTTGCAACCGCGCTGCTGGCGGGATACGTTCCTGTGCGTCGCGCGATGCGCGTGGACCCCCTTCACGCGCTGCGGCACGAATAGCGCGCTGCCTCCATCCTTTCGACAAACCAACTTACAATTATCTCTGCGCGTAGTGCTGGAAATGGGAAATCACCCGCGCGCTGGGGGCGTACAAGGCGGAGTCGACTGTGTTGAGCAAACGAGATTGGGGAAAACCGCCGTGGAGGATTGATTTTCGCTCGAAGCGGCGTCGCCAGCCGCCGCACGTTGACGTGGCCATTGTGGGCGCTGGTTTTTCGGGTCTTGCGGCAGCGGCATGGCTGCGCCGGATTTCTCCGGAGACTAGCGTGGCCGTGCTGGAGTCTCGAACCGTCGGTGCGGGATCGAGCGGTCACACCGGAGGAATCGCGCTCGCGGAAACAGCGGCGGGCGACTTGCCGGGGCTGGGCGATGTGCTGCTGGGAGTGAAGCGGAATTTGCGCGCGCTGCGGGTGGCCTGCGAACTCACGCTGCCCGGTGCGTACGAACTTTCTCACCGAAGGGGAGGGACGGATTCGCCGATTTGCTGGGTAGATTCGGGCGAGCTGCGAGTTTCCGGACAGGTCCCCGGAGGCACGGTGAATCCCGGGAAACTACTAAGCGGGCTGGCGCGGGCCGCATCGCGGCTCGGCGCGCAGATTGTCGAAAACTCCCCCGTCGAGCGGATCAACTTCACGCGGCCGGTGGGACTGAACGTGGGTGGCAGGGAACTTCGTGCCGGGCGTGCGCTCGTGGCGACGAATGGAATGTCGCTGGAACTGTCCGGACTTGCGGGACGCGCGCAACCGAAATTCACGCTCGCTTTGGCCACGCAGCCGCTGACGCCAGAGCAGCTTCGAGCGCTGGGACTGGTGTCTCGCAAACCGTTCTACACCGTTGATCTTCCCTACCTCTGGGGACGGTTGTTGCGTTCGAACGCCGTTGTATTTGGAAGCGGCCTCGTGCACTTGGCGGACTGGCGGGAACTGGAAACATTGTCGATCCGCAGAGGAGATCCGGCGGGATTGCTCTCGCGACTTGAGGAACGCGTTCGTGGGCTGCATCCTGTCCTGCATGGCGTGAAAATCACCCATCGATGGGGCGGGCCGATGCTGATCGGAGAGGAATGGAAGCCGGTGTTTGCGCGCCATCCGAACTCGGAGGATGTGCTGGTGCTCGGCGCGTATTCCGGCCACGGCGTCGCGCTTTCCGTGTATCTGGGCTGCTGGGCGGCGGAGGCGCTCGCCGGCCGGCGCGACCTGCCGGACTGGGGAGGAAGTGTGGATCCATCCGCGGCAGATGTGTGAGGAGCGAGTGCGGGCGGGCGTGAGAGACGCTATTTGCGATGTCCGGGAAACAGGCGCCAGACTTCGCGAAGCAACTGCTCCGGCATCTGGCTCTTGTGCACAAACGCGCTGGCGCCATGGCCAATGCACTCGGCCCAGAGAGTGGTTCCGGCAATCTCCGAGAAGACGATGATGGGGAGAGCCGGGCTGGCGCGGCGCAGTTCGCGCGTAACGTCGAGGCCGCTCATACGGGGCATGTGAATGTCGAGAAGAACGAGGTCAGGATGAAGCGCCGCGGCCTGCTGAAGCACGTTGATGCCGTCACTGGCAGTGCCCACGATTTCGAATCCGCCTTCCATTTCGAGGAACGCGCAAATGGAATTCAGAGCAGTGGGAGAATCGTCCGCCACCAACACACGAATGCGGCTGGAGCCAGGGCCCATCATCCACCTCGGAAGAGCGGTAGCCATAACAACCCGAGGCCCAGTGTGACGGGCAGGAGCCGGAAAAAGAATTCAGCGGAATGCCTACGTGTTTCACGGTATGCCTTGAAAGAGCAGGATCAGCCCTCGATGATGCGATTGCGGACGGCGTAGCGGACCAGTTCCACGATGGAGTGCAAATCCAGCTTCAGCATGATATTGGAGCGGTGAGTTTCCGCGGTGCGCACGCTGATGCCAAGGACTCCAGCGACCTCCTTGTTGCTTTTTCCTTCGGCGAGCAGCTGAACGATTTCCCGCTCACGCGGGGTGAGTCGGCCACGAGCGCGGCGAGGGAATGCGTGGGTGTTTACGCCGTCGAGCGGGACGTGGGAGAGTCCGGCGGCCACGCGCGAAGAGAAGTACGGCTTGTGGCGGCGTAGCGAGTCGAGCGCGGCGAGGAGATGGCGGTCTGCGTCGTCCTTGAGGATGTAACCGCGGCATCCGGCATCGACGAGCTGCTGCACCATCTGATCCGAATCGTGCATCGTGAGTATGAGGATCTCGGTTTCGGGAGAAAGCCTGCGGATTTGCCGAGTGGCTTCGATGCCGTTGAGCACGGGCATGCTGACGTCGAGCACGGCAATATCGGGCTTGAGCTTGCCGGATTTTTCGACGGCCTCGCGGCCGTTCTGAGCTTCGGCGCAGACCTGCCAGTTGTGCCGGGACTCGATGAGGGAGCGCAGTCCGGCGCGGACGACGGGATGATCATCCGCCACGAGAATGCGCAGCAACATCGAGCACCTCAGCTTTGACGGGAAGTGTGGCACGAACGGTGGTTCCGGAAGCGCCGGATTCAATGACCAAGGTACCGCCCAACTGGGCCATGCGCTCGCGCATGCCGGCAATGCCGACGCCGAATCTGGCCGCAGCCTCGTTCGCGATTTGCGCCGTTGCCTCGGGAATTCCCGTGCCCTCATCGCAGATTTCCAGAAGGATGCAGTCCGGGCGGCGATCGAGAAGAATCCGGGCGGTTGAACTCCCGGAATGCCGCTGGATGTTAGCGAGGCTTTCCTGAATCACGCGGAAGAGCGCCGTCTCCGTGTCCTGTGGCAGGCGGCCAAAGCCAGGTGAGACACCGACCTGAATGTGGATGCCGCTCCGCTCACCAAGGCCGTGAGCGTATTCTTTTACGGCGGAGGCGAGGCCGAGCTCATCGAGCAGGGGCGGATGGAGGAGATAGGAAAGGGTCCGGATTTCGCGGGACATCTGCTGGAGCATAAAGCGAGCCTCGCTGAGCGCGCGAGTGCTGCGTTCGTCCAGCTCCTTGGCGGACTTGGTGATCTGGGCGAGGCTGAGATTCACGGCGAGAACGCTCTGGGCGAGGCTGTCGTGCAGATCACGACCGAGGCGGCGGCGTTCCTCGTCCTGGAGCCGGAGGAGGCGGCCGGAAAGTTGGCGTAGAACTTCTTCCGATTTTTTCTGTTCGGTGATGTTGGAGAAGGAAGCAACGACGCCGGCGACCTTTCCATCCTCGGAAATCAACGGCACGACGTTTCCATAGATCCAGACGATCTCCTCGGAGCCGGCCACTTGCCATCCCTGGACGATGTCACGGACGGGCTGGCCGGACTTAATCACCTGCTCGACGGGCCGGAGGGAGCCGGTGACGGGAGATCCGTCTTCCCGAGTGATTCGCATCGGCATCTCGGAGGGGAGCTTGCCAAAGGCGTCCTCGAAACTGACGCGGGCCATCCGGAGGGCGGCGGGATTCGCGAACTGGAGACGGCCATCAGCGCTGAACAGCGCGACACCGACGTCGAGGCTCTGCACCAGCGTGCGGAAACGAGCCTCGCTGAAGCGGAGGGCTTCCTGAGCTTCCTTCCAGTCGGTGACGTCGTCGCTGACGGCGAGCATGCAGGCGCGGCCATTGAGTTCAATAACGTCCGCGGACACCTGAAAGGTGCGGACGCGGCCAGACTTCACGCGGAGATGCAATTCCATCTGCCGGACGCGGCCTTCGTCAAGCAGGCGACGTTTGAGTATTTCGCGCTCGCTGGGGTCGGGCCAAATGCCGAGTTCCGTGGTGGTTTTGCCGATCACCTCTTCGCGGCGCCAGCCGAAGAGGTGCAGATATCCCTCGTTGACTTCGAGATAGCGTCCGTCATGCAGCGTGCTGATGGTCATGGCGTCCGGAGAGGACTGGAACGCCTTGGAAAACATTTCTTCGGAGACGCGCTTTTCCTGTTCCGCGCGCTTCCAATCGGACACGTTGGTGAGGGAGGAAATGACGCGCACGAGCTGACCCTCGGGGGAGATCTCCGGGACGGCGTCGGTGAGAGTCCAGACGATGCGATCGGTGCCGGGAATGGGCCAGCCCATGACCTGATTGCGAACGGGAAGGCGCGTTGCAATCGCGCGCTGCACGGGCCGCATTTCCTCAGGTAAACGGGTTCCATCCTCGCGGATTGCGGGAAGGATGTCCTGGCCGGAGCGGCCAAGAATCTGCTCTCTGGTGATTCCGAACATGTCCAGTAGGGCCTGATTGACGAACTGAAGGCGCCCGTCCGGCCCCCAGCTGAGGACAGCCACGCGAAGAGTCTGGACCAACGAGCGGAAGCGCTCCTCGCTCGCGCGGAGAGCGTCGGCGGCCTGCTTGCTTTCGGTGACGTCTGTAACGACAACGAGGGAATATCGGCGGCCGTCGAGGGTGATGATGGAGCCGGAAAAACGACCGTCGCGAAGGGAGCCGTCCTTGCGGCGGAATCTGAGTTCGACATCACGAATCTCGCCGACCTCACGGAAACGAGCCTGGAGGGCACGCATCTTGTCGTCATCCACCCAGAGACCCAGGCCCTGTGGACTCTTGCCGATCACCTCGTCGCGCGACAAACCGGTGAGGCGCATGAAACTGTCGTTGATTTCGAGGATGGCGCCTTCTGGGATGAGCGAGATGCTAATGGCATCGGGGCTGAAGCGAAACGCGGCTGAAAAGAGCTGCTCAGAAAGGCCAGCCGCGTGTTCGGCGCGCCGGAGGTCCAATACGGTGCGCTGATGGCGCCGGCTGGTGAGCAACAGACGCGCGGACGAACAGAGAAAAGCGAAGGCGACGGCAAGAGCGGCAATGGTGATCTGTTCGTGAGCGATGGAACTGCCCATGAGAATCACAAGGAGGGGGATGGCGACGGGAAGCGCCTGGGAGACCACCCAAACCTGATGGCTGAACGCCTCCGGCTCCCGCTGAGGTTGCGAGGGAGTGGACCAGGTGGCGGCAAGGATCGCGGCAAAAAGAAACGGGAGGGCCCAGGAGGCATCGGCCCAATCGGAGACATGCAGAGTCTTGCTCAGACCCGAGATGGCAACCGCTTCCACGACACCGAGGAAGACGAAGAAGGCGGAGATGCGCGCAAAGAAGGAGCGAACCGGAGAACGCGGGAAGGTGACGCTGCGCAGGAAAAAGCCTGCGGCAAGCAATGCATCGCGCGCCACGGCCGCGGCCATGAGCCGGCGAAACATGAGGGGACCCTGAGATTCCCAGAGGGCGGGGATGTAAAAGAAGTAGAGATAGGCGGTGACGAAGACAATTCCGATCTGAGCGAAGTCGAGGACGCGTTCCCACCGGGCAAGGCTGCTCCTTTCCAGGCGCCAGGGGAGCAGCATCATGGCGGCGGGTGCGACCCAAATGAACAGCAAAATGTCGGAGGGCCAGGGAGAAGATCGGGCGGCACCTTGGATGCTGCCGAAGTAGAAGACCAAGAGGTGGCCAGTGGTGGCGAGGGCCAGTGCGGCAGCGAGCAACCCCCAGAGTTGGCGGGAGTAGCCCGAAGAGCGCCGAGCCGCGACAAAGGCGCAGACGGCGGCCCAAGAGACGATGAGGGACTGAACCAACTCGGAAGCCTGATGGCTTTCGGCCGGCGTGCGAACGGCCAGCACCGCGAGAAACAGCAGGGCGGCCAGAAGTAGGGTGACCGCCAGGGCGATTCGTGAAAACTTGCTGGAAGGGAACACGATTCACCCCGCCCCTTGGGGGTAGTCTAGGGTAGCATCTAACCGGAGGCAATAGAGCCTGCCTCGCAAATGATCGTTGTGGAGTCTCCGCTTGCGTGTTGCTATCTCCCGTGCACCCGCGGCTTCAGAATCCGTCCCATTCCTGCTCCAGTTCAGCCCCTTCGCCTGCGTTTTTAGGCCTCCGGACAGCCGTTGTAGGAGTCCGGATAACAAAATTATGTTAACTGGATTCGCCATTCAGAAACTCGCCGAAATCGCCCGTTTTCGCGTTACTTTCGAAAATCACGCTTTTCGCCCCATCTTCGATTTTTGAATTTCAGTTTTCGAGTTGCGACTCTCGAGTTTCGGATTTGGAGTTTCGAATTTTAGGTTCTCGAATTTCCGATTTCGAATTTCGATTTCCGGGTTTGGACTTTCGCTCCTCTCCTCCCTCATCGTGTCATCCCGCCTTTCGAAGCCTGCCCGCCGTGGCGGGGAACGGCCTGTCCCGGCTCGCCGTGAGAGGGAAGCGATCGGCGGCCAATGCCCGCATTCCGACCTTGGAAGAATTGC
>DATKNR010000035.1:0-24564 GCA_035541255.1 Patescibacteria group bacterium
GTGGCTGGCGCTGTGCCGTTTGCCGCCGACACAATTACTCCGGTGGACCTCACCGGACTGAGCGCGGCCCAGCAGATCGAGGCGGGCTTGTTCTGCGGCACGCAGAAGCCCACGCTCGCCGTCCCGCTCACCACCTGCGCCCCGAACCTTTACGGCTCCAATCTCGTGAGCATTCCCGCACCGGGGACGGAAAATGACGATCACAATCCGCCGCGCGTCTCTCCGCGCCACTTGTTCGACATCGCCGTCGGCTCGGACAACCTGTTCAACGCCGACCGCTACAAGTGGAGCCTTCGCTTCAGCGTGGTCAACCTGACGAACAAAGTGGCGCTCTACAATTTCCTCTCCACGTTCAGCGGGACGCACTACGTCACTCCCCGGGCGGAGACCATCGAGCTCGGCTTCCACTTCTAGCTTCCGGGCAGGGCGCGGCGGCACCGGCTGCCGCGCCTTGCGCCCGGCATTCTGCTATCATGAAATCGGGAGCGGTCTGCGAGGCCCGTGTTGGCGTACCGATCCTTGAACCAACACCGAACCTCTGGCGTCCGCGTCAATCCTGCCCTTGCGCGAGCTCTCCGTACCCCGCCCCGTGCGGGGGACGCGTGAGAGTGGCCTGAAAGCGGGTGCAGGACGCCACAATTTTCCTGAGGTTCAGGATGGGGCGTCTCACGACCGGGTGGACCGCTCTTCTGCCCGTCTCTTTCTCCGACAAAGGACATCGGTTCGGATGAGGATTCTCTTCATCGGCGACATTGTGGGCTCGCCCGGACGCGAAATCGTGCGCGCCGAGCTTGAGGCTGCGCGCGAGGAACACCGCATCGACCTGGTCATCGTCAACTGTGAAAACGCCGCCTCCGGCTTCGGCATCACTCCCAAACTGGTGGAAGAGCTTCTCGCCGCAGGAGTGGAGGTGCTTTCAGGCGGAAACCACATCTACGACCGGAAGGAGATCTTCGACTACTTTCCCTCTCAGCCGCGCCTGCTGCGTCCCGCCAACTTCGCTCCCGGCTCGCCCGGTGCCGGCCTCTACGTCGGCCGCGCGAAGCAGGGAACGCCGTTTGCTCTCCTCAACCTCCAGGGCCGCGTCTTCATGACGCCGAATGATTGCCCCTTCCGCACCGCCGACCGCGAACTCGAGCGGCTCGCCGGGCTCGGGCCCGTCAATGGCGCCGGTCCCGTGAAAATCGTGATCGTGGACTTCCACGCCGAAGCCACCAGCGAAAAACAGGCCATGGGCTGGTACCTGGACGGGCGGGTCTCCGCGGTGATCGGAACGCACACGCACGTCGTCACCGCCGACGAGCGCGTTCTCCCGAAAGGCACCGCCTATATCACCGATGTCGGCATGACCGGCCCTCATGCCTCCGTCATCGGCATGGAAAAACAGGCCATGGTGAAGCGATTTCTGGACGGCCTGCCCGCCCGCTTCGAAGTGGGCGAAGGCGACGTCCGCATGAACGGCGTCGTCGTGGATGCCGACGAGCAGACGGGACTCGCTCGCTCCATCTCCCGCCTCTGCCTTCGGCTCGACTGAGCGGGCGCCGCTCCGGGCAACCCGGAAGCGTCTCTGGCATCTCCTAGAACTCTGTTGATGCGAATCCCAGTCCGCTCATGGGCATTTCCAGCCGCGACGGCGCTGATTGCCGCGGCTCTCGCCTCTGCGCTTTCCTTGGGCGCGACCGTGGATTCGGAGCTCATCGCGCGGGCCCGCCTGTTTCCCTCGATCACTTCCGGCGTCACTGCGATTCGCCGCGATCCGTCTGCCCGTTACCTCGTGCTCACGCAGCGCGGCGGCGTCGCCGTTTTCGACGCCAACGGCCAGCAAGCCGGACACATCCCGGCCGATCCTGCGCCTTACCTCGCCATCCAGTATGGTTCCGATCTCGATGTCGACGCGCAGGGACAAGTCTACGTCGCCGATCGCGCCGCCAATCTCGTCGACATTTATGATTCCCATGGAAAGTCGGTGCGCGACATCCGTGTCCCCGGCCCCATCGCGGTGGCCGCTCTCGGCGGGGGAGAGGTGGCCGTGGTCAATCTCCGTTCTCCCAAACTCGTGATGGTGTTCGGCGCCGATGGCCAGGAGACGCGCGAGTTCGGCGAGCCCGCCCAGATTTCCGGCCGCGAGGATTTGAATCGCCTCGCCAATCTCGGCAGGCTTTGCCGCGATTCCGCCGGTCATATCTTTTATTCGTTTACCTACTTGCCCGAACCCACTGTCCGCCGCTACGACCGCTTCGGTTACTCCGATTTCCAGCTCGTGATCAGCACCGAGGACTACATCGAAAGTTCCATGGCGGCGCGAAGAACCATCGTGCGGGAGGAAGACAAATCCAAGGGAGCGCCCGAATTGCATACCATTCTCGGGCCCGTGGCCGTGGATCAGGGCAACGGCGAAATCTGGCTGGCCATCGGTGGCCGCCTGCTCCGTTACTCCGCCGATGGAACTCCGCTGGGTTCCTACCTCATTTACACGCCGGACGAAGCGCGCATCGAGGCGAGCGCGCTGCTCATCGAGCCGAATCGGATTGTCGTGGGCACAGCAGACAAGGGCGTGTTTGATCTTCCCCGCCCGCCAGTCACCGGACCGTAATCTGCGCGGCGCGCCGCGCCTCCCTCCAGGAGATATCCACAGCACCGGGATGCAGCAACTTCTTGCGCCTCGCTTCCGGGCGCGGCAAATGCACGCGACGCCGGATTTTAGCGGCGATTTTGAGATTGCCTCGCGCGCCGCGGCTCTGTGGAAAAACTGTGAACGCGCTGTGCGAAACGCTTCCGGCCTTCGCGCAATTTTCTCTTGCCCGCGTGGGCGGAGTTGTGCAGAATCTCCGCTCGCGCTGGTCCCGTAGCCGGGACCGGGAAAGCCCGGAAGGGGTGGCGAGTACCTGACGGAATCCCGTGGAACAGGGGACGTTCCACACGTAGGTTTCAACCGATAGCCCAGAGCAGCAGCCCCTGCGCGGAGGGGCTTCATTTCCACACGATTTCCACACCTGTGGAAATTGGCGGCTGGCCGTTTTCCTGACCGCCCCGCGTAACTGACGGTCCGCGAGAGGCGAATGGTTTCCTGGCAGACAATTCTCGAACACGTCGAAAAGCGGGTGAACCCGCACGCCTTTACTTCCTGGTTCCGGCCCACCGAACAGGAGGAGACGCCGCCTGGCGAAGCGAAAATCCGCGTCCGTGTGCCTTCCGCCATTCACCGCAAACGCCTCACCGAGACGTACAAGGGAGTCATCGAAGCCGCCCTCCACGAGGTCAACGCGCAGGACGTGCAGATCGAATTCGTCAGCCCCGAGGCCCCTCCTCGCCCGGGCATCGCCGTGGCGAACACGCAGGCCAAACTCGACTTCGACTCCACGGACCACCAGCTCAGTGCCCGCTACACGTTCGATACCTTCGTCGTGGGCGCCTGCAATCAGTTCGCCCACGCCGCGGCTCAGGCCGTCGCCGAGCAGCCTTCCAAGGCCTACAACCCGCTCTTCCTTTACGGCGGCGTGGGCATGGGCAAGACGCATCTCATGCAGGCCATCGGCCACCTGATGAAGAAGCGCTCCCCGGCCATGCGGCTCTGCTATTCGAGCGCGGAGAAGTTCACCAACGACGTCATCAATTCCCTCCGCTTCGACCGCATGATCAGCTTCCGCGACCGCTTCCGCACCGTGGACACCCTCCTCGTCGACGACATCCAGTTCATCGCCGGAAAGGAGCGCACTCAGGAAGAGTTCTTCCACACCTTCAACGCGCTTTACGACCAGGGTAAGCAGATCGTCATTTCCTCGGATTGCCCGCCGAAGGAAATCAATTCCATCGAGGAGCGCCTCCGTTCCCGCTTCGAATGGGGCCTCATCGCGGACATCCAGCCCCCCGACCTCGAAACCAAGATGGCCATCCTCCACAAAAAAGCGGAAAACGACCGCGTCGCGCTGCCTGACGAAGTCGCGGAGTTCATCGCCCGCTCCATCAAATCCAACATCCGCGAGCTGGAAGGCGCTCTCACCCGTCTCGTGGCCTACACGCAGCTTACCGGTGGCACCATCTCACTCCCCACCGCGCAGCAGGTGCTGAAGAACCTGATCGACGCCGCGGAAAAGAAGGTCACCATCGAGCAGATCCAGCGCCGCGTCAGCGAGCACTTCGGCCTCCGCATCCAGGACCTCAAGATGCGCTCGAACGCCAAGGCCATCTCCTACCCCAGGCAGATTGCCATGTACGTCGTCAAGCAGCTCACCACCGCTTCGCTCCCGGAAATCGGCCGTCAGTTCGGCGGCAAGCACCACACCACGGTGCTGCACTCCATCCACAAGATTGAGTCGCTGCGGCGGCAGGACAAGGATCTGCACCGCATGATCGCCAAAATGATCGACTCCTTCGGATGACCCGTAGCACAGGCTTTCAGCCTGTGCGCCTTCCCCTGCCCGGATCCTGCCCTCTCCGTCGCACCTCGCATGGGTGGCTTCCCTGTCCACATGCCGCGCCGCCGCTGCAGCCGCCACGCACCCTGTGCATCCCTCTGTGGGAAACCTGCGCACCCCGTGTGCGCATGTGTGGAATACATGCGTGCCGGCCGCCTTTAGACGAGGCAGTCACACATCGCCCGCGCTCCATCCGCCCAATTTCCGCAGCCGGCGCGCTCGATGCACAGCTTCATCCACAAGCACAAAGTCCTGCCATGTACCCGCACCACCGGCATTTCCGCCGTTTCCTCACGAATTTCACAGCCCCTACGGCTACTGCGGTCTTTATCTGTCCTTCGAAAAGGGTTACAGTACCGCCGTGCCCGAGAGCGCTGTAGCTACGCAAATGCGGGGGATTCAAGAGATGGAATTTACCGTGACTAAGGCGGACCTGCTGAAGGAGTTGAGCCTGACGCAGGGAGTCGTCGAGCGCAAAACGACGATCCCGATCCTCGCGAATATTCTGTGCGAGGCAAAGGGCAGCCGTCTGGCGATCACGGCGACGGATCTGGAACTCACCATCTGCACCTCCTGTGAGGCTAAGACAAAAAAGGACGGCAGCGGGACCATCGCCGCAAAGAAGCTGCTCGAGATCATCCGCTTGCTCCCCGAAGGCGATATCCGTTTCAAGCTGCTGGACAACCACTGGGTCCAGCTCACCAGCGACAAGCGCAATTACAAGATGGTCGGCATGGCCAGGGAGAATTTCCCCGCGCTGCCTGTGATGCCCCACGTCTTCGTCCGCCTCCCGGCGGCGCTCATCGCGGACATGATCGCCAAGACCTACTTCGCTATCTCCATGGAGGAGTCGCGGTACACGCTGAACGGGGCAAAACTCATCCTCAAGCCCGATTCCATCGCGCTGGTGGCCACCGACGGCCATCGCCTCGCTCTGGTGGAAGCCACCCACAAGGTTGACGGTCTGAACGCCGAGGCCGGTGTGCTGATCCCCAAGAAAGCTATGAACGAATTGAAGGCTCTCGCCGCCGAAGCCGGCGATGACGCGCAGATCGAGTTCGCCCAGGATGAAAGCAATCTCTTCTTCCGCATCGGCGAACGCCAGTTGATCTCCCGCAAGCTCACCGGACAGTTCCCCAATTACGAAGCCGTTCTTCCCCGCGACAACAACAAGTCCGTCGGCATCGACCGCGACGAGTTGGCCGATGCCCTCCGCCGCGTCTCGCAACTCGCGGATCAGCGCTCCCAGGCCGTGAAGGTTTCGCTCACCAAGGAAGGTGTGGAGATTTCCGCCTCCAGCCCCGAATACGGCGAAGCCCGGGAAGTCATCGAGCGCGAGTACAAGGGCACGGAGCTCTCCATCGGTTTTAACGCGAAATACCTCCTCGATTTCCTTGCTGCGGCTCCTCAGGGGCCCGTCAGCCTGGAACTGAAGGACGAGCAGTCCGCCGGCCAGTTGCGGCCCGTCGCCGACGAGGGCACCCGCTACCGCTACGTCATCATGCCCATGCGCATTTGAAGTTTGTTTTGTACCGTCGGCTCGCCCTGGCCTGGGAAGGGCATCCTGCCGGCGTCCTTTCCTGGCCCGTCTCCGCCCATGTCCATTTTGGCGCTGTCCCCGTCCGCTCCACGCGTCCACAATCCCCGCATGCCCTCCGCCGAATCCTCCCTCGCCACGGCCATTCGCCGCGCCGTCGCGCGCCGCGAGCGCGAGATCCGCGATTTCACCGCCGCCCTCGTCTCCGTCCCCACGGAAAATCCCCCTGGCCGCTGTTACGCGCAATGCGCCCGCCTCATCGCCGCCAAGCTGGATTCGCTCCGCCTACCTGTTCATCTCGTCCGCGCTCCCGCAAATCTGCCTGGCGGAAGCCCCGAGCCGCGCATCTCCGTCCTCTCCTCTCTCGGCTCCGGCCGCCGTACGCTTTACTTCCATGGCCACTATGACGTTGTCCCTGCGCAGTCCGCGCGGCAATTCCGTCCGGTGGTGGCCAACGGCGTGCTCGCCGGCCGCGGCTCCGCCGACATGAAATCCGGCATCGCCGCGATGATTTACTCCATGGCCGTTCTGAAAAACCTGCGCGTGCCCCTCGACGGAAAAATTGGTCTCGTCATCGTTCCCGACGAGGAAACCGCGGGCCCGGGCGGCTCCCGCTATCTGGCGCGGCGCGGCCTGCTGGCGAAAAACGGAATTGGAATGTTCACCACCGAGCCCACCAGCGGCGTCGTCTGGAACGCCTGCCGCGGCGCCATCTCGATGCGCGTCACAATTCGCGGCAAGCCCGTTCACGTGGGTCTCCATTTCCGCGGCGTCAATGCATTTGAGCAGGCCATGGAAGTGGCGCGCGCGTTCTCTGCGCTCCAGCGACGCGTCGCGCGCCGTCGCACCCGCTTCAACATCTCGCCGGCTCTGGCAGAAAGTTCCGTCCTGCTCATCGGCGGCCAGGCTGCCGGCGGCGCCAATTTCAACTCCGTCCCCGCCGAATTTTCCTTCACGCTCGACCGCCGCTTCAATCCGGAAGAGTCGCTCGCGGCCGAAAAGCGCGCCCTCTTCGCTGTCTTGGATCGTTTCCGTCGGCGCGGATTCAAAATCGAAACGCAAATCCTCCAGGAAGAGCCCGCGGCCGGAGTTTCCCCCCGCTCGCCCGCGGCGCGAACGCTGGCCGCCTGCGCGCGGGAAATCACGGGCCTTGTCCCTCGATTCGAGATGTGTCCCGGCCTTCTCGAGACGCGCTTCTACGCGCAATGTGGTGTGCCTGCCTACGCCTTCGGACCGGGAAAATTGGAGCTCGCCCACGGGCCAAATGAGGCCGTGGCGATCAAAAAAGTGTGCGAATTCACGGCCATTTATGCGCTTGCCGCGGCGCGGATTCTCGCGCCTCAATAGATTTGTCAGCCGGCGCCCGGCCACTCGTAACCGATTGTAAATACAGGTCTTAGATAGGCAATGAGCAGCGAATCCCGCTTGTTCCCCCGCCCCTTTTCGCGTAAAATTGCTTTGTTGATTGTCGCCGCTCACGGCGGCATTCAGCAAAGCGCCAGAAGCCCGGCAGCAAGTTTCTAGGGGGCGGTTTTTCGCTCCCGGAGCTCGGCCGGGTGAGCCTGCCTCCGGCAGGCAATCAGCCAGGAAGGCTTCGCCGCGTCCGCCTGTAGCGGACGGGATGGAGCGCGCGGTCTTCGAGTTCATCCTGCAGCTCTGGGCGGACCACAGATCGCGATGGCCCGACTCCTCCCCCGAGGGTTCGGGGGACCAGCCTTCCCCGCGACGAACGATTCGGCACTGGAAATATCCCGAGCAGTCGAGGAGCACGAGCAATGGGGGAACGTGAATCAGCGGCTACGTCCGCGTCTGGGCACAAGTACGACGCTAAATCGATCAAAGTACTCGGCGGCCTCGAGGCCGTGCGCAAGCGCCCGGCCATGTACATCGGCTCCACCGGCGAGACCGGCCTGCACCATCTTGTCTGGGAAGTCGTGGACAACTCCGTGGACGAAGCCCTCGCTGGCTTCTGCGACGAAATCAACGTCATCGTTCACGAAGACGAATCCGTCACCGTGGTGGACAACGGACGCGGCATTCCGGTCGATATGCACGAGACGGAAAAGCGTCCCGCCGCTGAAGTCGTCATGACCGTCCTCCACGCCGGCGGGAAATTCGACAGCGAATCCTACAAAGTCTCCGGCGGTCTGCACGGCGTCGGCGTCTCCGTCGTCAACGCACTCTCCGACTGGCTCGACCTCGAAATCTGCCGCGACGGTCACGTCTATGAGCAGTCCTACAAGCGCGGCAATCCCACCGGCAAATTGAAAGAAACCGGCAAGACCCGCCGCACCGGCACGAAAGTCACCTTCCATCCCGACGAAGAGATTTTTGACACCACCAAGTTCAGCTACGACGTCCTGGCCCAGCGCCTTCGCGAGCTGGCCTTCCTGAACAAAGGCCTGAAGATCACTCTCGAGGACGAACGCTCCGACAAGAAGGCCGAATTCCGCTTCACCGGTGGCATCAGCGAATTCGTCAAGCACCTCAACCGCGGCAAATCCACGCTCCACGATTCCCCCATTTACATGGAAGGCAAGCGCGACAGCGTGGAGATGGAAATCGCCGTCCAGTACAACGACGGCTACGCCGAAAGCGTCTTCTCCTTCGCCAACACCATCAACACCGTCGACGGCGGAACCCACCTCGCCGGCTTCCGCACCGGCCTCTCGCGCACCATCATCGGCTACGCCAACTCCTTCGGCATGCTCAAGGGCGACAAGGAAGACATCGGCATCACCGGCGACGACGTCCGCGAAGGCCTCGTCGCCGTCGTTTCCGTCAAGCTTCCCCAGCCCCAGTTCGAAGGCCAGACCAAGGGCAAGCTGAATAGCGACATCAAGGGCCGCGTCGAGCAGCTCGTCAACGAAAAGCTCGGCGAATACTTCGACAAGCACACCACCGTCGGCCGCCGCATCATCTCCAAGTGCATCGACGCCGCTCGCGCCCGCGAGGCGGCCCGTAAGGCCCGCGAACTCACCCGCCGCAAGTCCGCCATGGATTCCAGCGGCCTCCCCGGCAAGCTCGCCGATTGCCAGGAGCGCGATCCCGCGCGCTGCGAACTCTTCATCGTCGAGGGCGAATCGGCAGGCGGCTCCGCCAAGGGCGGCCGCGACCGCCGCTACCAGGCCATCCTTCCGCTCAAGGGCAAGATCCTCAACGTGGAGAAGGCCCGTTACGACAAGATGCTCAGCCACGAGGAAATCCGCGCCATCATCACCGCTCTCGGCACCGGCATCGGCAAGGAAGACTTCGACGCCGCCAAGCTCCGCTATCACAAAGTCATCCTCATGACCGACGCCGACGTCGACGGCAGCCACATTCGCACCCTCCTGCTCACCTTCTTCTTCCGCCACATGAAGGAGCTCATCGACCGCGAGCACATTTACATTGCCCAGCCGCCTCTCTACCGCGTCAAGCGCGGCAAGACGGACCGTTACATCCGCGACGAAAAGACCTTCAATCGCGAGCTCATGACCCGCGCCGCGGAAGACCACTCGGTGAAAATCACCGGTGGCACGCTTTCCGGCGCCGCGCTCGCTCAGTTCCTGCTCAACGTGCAGGAGTACGACCAGCTCGCCGCCCGGCTCGCCCGAAAACTGGGCGACGCGCGCGTCGTGCCGCTCGCCGCCGCCTCCGATCTCGAAAAGAAGTCCGACTTCGAAACCAAGAAGGCGCTCGAAAAGCTCGAGGCCGCCGTCGAGAAGGCCAAGGTCAAGATCGAGACGAAGATTGACTGGGACGAGGAACACAGCCTCTACGAGCTGCTCATCGGCAGCGGCACCGGCATCCGCAAGATGAATTGGGCGCTCGCTTCTACTCCGGAATACAAGCGCCTTCATGCGCTCCACGCCATCATGAAGGAATACGACAAGCCGCCCTTCACCATCTCCACCAATGGCACCAAGGTCGCCAAGGAGACGGCCACCGAGGTCCTCAATCACGTCCTCGAAGAGGCCAAGAAGGATTTCGCCGTCACCCGCTTCAAGGGCCTCGGCGAAATGAATCCCGATCAGCTCTGGGAAACCACCATGAACGCCGATACGCGCACGCTCTTGAAAGTGAAGCTCGAAGACGCCGTCGCCGCCGATGAAATTTTCACCACGCTCATGGGCGAAAACGTCGAACAACGCCGCAAATTCATCGAGGAGAACGCCCTCGACGTCCGCAACCTGGATATTTAGTGGCGCGGCCACTCTTGGTTGCGCGTTTTTGCCTTTGATGTGCCGTTGTTTCGCAGTTTCGCTGAGGCTGGGAATTGGGAGCACCCGAAACAACTCGCGGCAGCTATCGCACGGCGATTCGCTGGGGATTATTGCTCGCCGGCCTCATCACCGCGGGCATGCGCGCCCCGGAGCTGCTCCGCTTCTGGGGGCAATGGCACGCGCTTCTCGGCGCGGACGCGTCTGCGGCAGACGCTTACCGCACCTATTTTCTGGTCGAGCTCGGAATCCTGGCCTTCGTCCTGGCCACTGCGGTGGTGCTGTTTTGGGCCCTCGGCCCGCGGAACAAATCGGAGTGATCTACCAGTTGAGCTGGGCCACATTGCCGGGTTTGCGCGGCCTGGGTTGCAGCGGCTTCCGCGCCACGCCCACCGCCGCGCCCGACAACGACCGCGGCGTGGCTATCGACTTTGCGACCGAGGCCCAGCGCGACGCATTTCTCGCGCGCCTCGAGCAGGAATTCGCGGCTCAGCGATTCTCGAACGCTGCTTCCGCCTTCGAAGCCGTGAAGGCCACGGTTCTGCAATGGTCCGCGAAGTTGTAGCGCCGGCCCTGTCTGCCGCAGGCGGGCCTCAGGCCGGCATCTTGGTCTTCGTCCGGGCACGACTCAGTCGTGCCTTTCGCGAATTTTGAGTTTCGAACAACGGAGCATTTCACACATGGCCGATGAGAAAAACCAATCCGTGATGTTGCCGGTCGACATTGAAGTCGAGATGCGCAAGTCCTATCTCGACTACGCCATGAGCGTCATCGTCGCCCGCGCCATTCCCGACGTCCGCGACGGCTTGAAGCCCGTCCAGCGCCGCATCCTCGTCGCCATGAACGATCTCGGCCTCGCCTCCAACCGCGGCTACCGCAAGTGCGCCAAGATCTGCGGCGATACCTCCGGCAACTATCACCCCCACGGCGAAGCCGTCATTTATCCCACCCTCGTCCGCCTCGCCCAGCCCTTCGTCATGCGCTATTCCCTCGTCGACGGCCAGGGCAATTACGGCTCCGTCGACGGCGATCCCCCCGCGGCCATGCGGTACACCGAGGCCCGCCTCGCCCGCATTACCGAGGAAATGCTCGCCGACCTCGAGAAGGAAACCGTCGATTTCGTCCCCAATTTCGACCAGACCCGCGAGGAGCCCGTCGTCCTCCCCGCCAAGGTTCCCAATCTCCTCATCAACGGCGCCAGCGGCATCGCCGTCGGCATGGCCACCAACATTCCCCCGCACAACCTCCGCGAAGTCATTGACGCCACCATCTTCCTCCTCGAAAAGCCCGACGCCTCCCTCAAAGAGCTCATGAAAATCGTTCCCGGACCCGATTTCCCCACCGGCGGCTACATCAGCGGCCGCGAAGGCATCCTCCAGGCTTACAAGACCGGACGCGGCACTTTCCTCATGCGCGCCAAGGCCGCCATCGAGCAAAAATCGAAAGACCGCGAAGACATCGTCATCACCGAAATTCCCTACCAGGTCAACAAGGCACGCCTCATCGAGCACATCGCAGAGCTCGTCAACAACAAGAAGCTCGACGGCATCATCGAGCCCCGCGACGAATCCGACCGAGAGGGCATGCGCATCGTCGTCGAGGTCAAGCGCGGCTACGAGCCCAAGCTCATCCTCAACAATCTCTTCAAGCTCACCCAGATGCAGGAATCCTACGGGATGATCCTGCTCGCCATCGTCAACGGCCAGCCCCGCGAGATGGGTCTCGTCGACCTCCTCCGCCACTTCATCGAGCATCGCCGCGATGTCGTCCTCCGCCGCACCCGCTTCGATCTCCGCAAGGCCCGCGAGCGCGAGCACATCCTCGTCGGCTATCAGATCGCCCTCGACCATCTCGACAGCGTCATCCGCGTCATCCGCGGCAGCGCCAGCCGCGCCGAAGCCAGGCAGAACCTCCTCGATTTCTTCTCCGACAAGGAAGTCACCATTTCCGAAAACGGCCGCCAGCGCAAGCTCGAAGGCGTCAAGCTCGACGGCCGCAAGTACAAGCTCGGCCCCCTCGAGGGCCAGCCCGCCGGACCCTCCTCCTCCGGCCTCACTCCCGCTCAGGTCGACGCCATCCTCGAGCTCCAGTTGCACCGCCTCACCCAGCTCTCCGTAGACGAAATCCTCAAGGAACTCAAGACCATCCGCGAGCGCATCGCCGAGCTCGAGGAAATCCTCGCCAGCGAGAAAAAACTCAAGTCCGTCATCGCCGCGGAGCTCCGCGAAGTCCAGAAGGACTACGGCGACGACCGCCGCACCCAGATCGTCGACGCCGTCGAGGAAATCAAGCTTGAAGATCTCATCGCCGACGAGGACATGGTCATCACCGTCAGCCACGCCGGCTACGTCAAGCGCACCTCCACCACCACCTACCGCCACCAGGGACGCGGCGGAAAGGGCCGCATCGGCGCCAAAACCCGCGAGGAGGATTTCGTCGAGCACCTTTTCATCGCCTCAGCTCACAGCTACATCCTCCTGTTCACGTCGAAAGGCCGCATCTACTGGCTCAAGGTCTATGAAATCCCCGAGGCCGCCGCGGCCACTCGCGGCCGCGCCATCAACAGCCTCGTCAAATTCCAGGAGGACGAAAAACTCACCGCCCTCGTCGCCGCTCGCAATCTGGAAGAGGCAGGCCGCTACGTCTTCTTCGCCACCAAGCTGGGCACCGTCAAGAAGACCGCTCTCGCTGAATTCTCCAACGTCCGCTCCACCGGCATCATCGCCATCAACCTCGAGTCCAAGGACGAGCTCATCGGCGCCATGCTCACAGACGGCAAGCAGATGATTTTCCTCGCCAGCCGCGACGGCCAGGCCATCCTCTTCCGCGAGTCCGAAGTCCGCCCCATGGGCCGCAATGCTGGCGGCGTCAACGGCATGGACCTCGCCAAGGACGACTACGTCGTTTCCATGGAGACCGTCCAGCCCAACTTCTCCCTGATCGCTGAGAAGCACAAGAAGTCCACTCAGGACCTCGACGAGCTGGAAAACGAGCAGATCAAGGATTCCCTCTCTTCCCTCATGCTCACCGTTTCCGAAAAAGGCTACGGCAAGCGCACCCAGCTGTCCGAATACCGCATCACCTCCCGCGGCGGCAAGGGCGTCGTCAACATGAAGACCACCGACCGTAATGGGGAAGTCGTCGCCGCTCTCCAGGTCACCGAAGATTCCGACGTCATGATCATCACCGAGCACGGCAAGGTCATCCGCGTCCACGCCAACGAAATCCGCGAGGCCGGCCGCTCCACTCAGGGCGTCCGCCTGCTCCGCCTCGACGCCGACGACCACATCGCCGCGGCCGCCACCATCCTCGAAGAGGAAGAAGAGAACGGCGAGGCGCCCAAAAAATAGTGGCGCATCGCCGCATCCCCCGATTGCGATAAAATCCCGCCCCATGGGCGAATCGCGTAAACGAAAGATCCACAAGCTCGCCGCGCCGCGCGGCACGCCGCCCGCCACCCGCCCGGCCAAGGGCCGTGTCACCCTGGTAGTGGCCATGCGCGCCCGCGCCGGCCGCGAAGCGGAGCTGGAAAAGGAATTGAAGGCGCTCGTGGCGCCCAGCCGCGCCGAACGCGGCTGCATCGCCTACGACCTGCATGCCTCCTCCGACGTCCCCGGATTGTTCCTTCTCCGCGAAGTCTGGACCAGCCTCAAACATCATCAGAAACACTGGGAAACCGCGCACATCAAGAAGTGGGGGGAGAAAAAAGCCGCGCTCGTCGAAACCCGCGAAGCTTCATTCTGGAGGCAGATCGCATGAAGAAGCGCAAACCGTCAAAACCCAGGAAAGCGCCGCGGCGCGCCCCCGCCCGCAAAGCCGCACCGAAGAAGCCCGGACCGGACGCGACTGTCGGCCTGCTCCGCCACACCGTGGCGACTCTGGCCTACCGCGCGGGCAAGGCGGTGCGCGGTGCGCCGCCGGAGTTCTCCGCCTTCTGCGCCGCCCCCGGCGTCCGCACCCCCGCGCAAATTCTGGCCCACATGGGCGACCTTTTCGACTGGGCGCTCTCCATCGCGCGCGGTGAGGAAAAGTGGAGCAACTCGTCCCCGCTTGCCTGGGATGCTGAAGTCGCGCGGTTCTTCGCGGCCCTCGGCGCATTTGACGCCTATCTCGCCTCCGGCGACGCCCTTCATGCCACCGTGGAACGTCTGTTTCAGGGTCCGGTGGCCGACGCCCTTCAGCACACCGGCCAGCTCACAATCTTGCGCCGCGCCGGCGGAGCGCCGATTCGGGGAGAGAATTATTCGCGCGCCGACATCGTGTCCGGGCGGGTGGGAGCGGAGCAAACAGCGCCCCGGCGCGAATTCGACTGAGGTTTTATTTCCTACTGCCGGCCTGCCCTGACGCAGGAAGGGCATCTTGCCGGCGTCTTTCTCTTTCTCTCTCTACTCCAGGTAATACCCCGGTCGCGCGCGCACCTTCAGTCCGCTCCTGTCCACGCTCACTTCGATTTTATGGAAGCCCGGCTGATTGCCGCCCGCCGGCCGGTATCCCAGCGTGTACTGTGCATGGAGTTCGCCGGCAATCGTGCTCAGCGATTTCTCGATTGTGCGGTCTTTGTACGCGGAAATGTTTTCTCCCCCCGTGGCCGCCGCGGACACTTGCAGTGCGTTTTCCTTCACCGTCGCTTTTACGTGCTGCACGATCCACACCACCAGGGCGCCCAGGTCCGCGGAATCGGTCTCGCTCTCCTGCGTCGAGGGCGTCTGCACGACTCCCGGCGGACCAGGCATGGGGCTGATCCCGGGAGGATAGGGAGAAGGCCGGTAGTGAGGCCCGCCCCGCATCTCCGCCGCCGTCGTGGAAAGCCCCACGCTGTAAATGACCACGTTCTGCAGTTGCGCCGCGCGCAGCACTTCGCCCAGATGCGTTTCGCTTCCCGTGTCCACCGGCTCCGCCATCACCACAATCACCCGCCGGCGTTCCTTTGGCTGCCGCGACAGCAGGTCCACTCCCATCGACAGCGCGTCAAACAGCGATGCGCCCGATAGCCCGGTGGGCAGATTCCTCATTGCCCGTTCCATGGCGTCCCCGCTCGATGTGAACGGCTGGCGGATTTCCGGCTTGTCGTTGTAGCTGATCAGCGCGGCCTGCACGTCCCCCGGCATCACGTCCTGCGACACGAGGATGCCCGTATTTCGCACCGCGGGCAGCAGCGGCGCGATCCGGCTGCTGTTTTCCACCACCACTACCACGGACAGCGGATCGCCCCCCAGATCGAAGTGCTCGATCTTCTGTTCCACGCCGTCCTGCACCACATGAAAGTCGTTCTCCGAGAGATTCAGCACCAGCTCGCCGTTCGAATTGCGCACCGTCACCGGAGTCGAGACGTAATCCACATTCACCCGCACCGCCGGTTTGGGCTGTTCCTGGATGTGCTGGGGAGCAGGCATGGGCCCCGGCGGCGCCTGCGCGTTTCCGCACGGGGCCACGGCCGCTGCCGTTGCCAGCGCCAATCCCAAGACCGCCGCCTGTCTCGCGCGATGCATCCCGTGTCCCTCTGAGAATTTGACGCCAATGGCCGCTGGGGGGTTATCCCCTGTCTCTCGCCGTCGCTCTTCGTGGCCGCGCGCCGCCGGCAACCGCTGCCGTCATGGTATCACTCGCGCCCCGCGGGCGGACGGCTGCAAGGCAGGAAACCGCGCTCCACCCGCTCCGTGCGCGGCGGTGCGCGATGCGCCTAGAATGAATCGTTGCGCGCTCCGATTTCCCTGCCCGCACGGTGCGCGCACCGCTCCGGAGAGTGACGATGAAGCACAAACATCCGCGCCACGAGACGCGGCCCGCCTATCAGGAGTCCGAATTCATGGAGAGCGCCGCGGCCCGGCCTCTTCGCATCCTCGCGGAATATCTCGATCCGCTCACACGTCTTCGCCACGCAGGCGTCGCCGACACAATCGTCATGTTCGGCTCCGCGCGCATGTCTCCGCTCGAGGAGTCGGAGGCGCACCTGCGCCGCCTGGACCGCGCGCACCGGCCGCGCGGTGCGGAGGCCAAACACAAGTACGTGCTCAGATTGCGCCAGGCGCAGGCCGCGGTGCACATGTCGCGCTATTACGAGGAGGCCCGTGTGCTCGCCAGGCGCATCACCCAGTGGTCAGCGAAATTCGGCGAGAAGCCCCGCCGCTTCGTCATCTGCTCCGGTGGCGGCCCCGGCATCATGGAGGCGGCCAACCGCGGCGCCGCGGAAGCGGGGGGCAAATCCATCGGGCTGAACATCCAGCTCCCCCACGAGCAGTTCCCCAATCCTTACATCAGCCCGGAACTGAATTTCGACTTCCATTATTTCTTCATGCGCAAGCTCTGGTTCGCCCAGCTCGCCAAAGCCCTCATCGTTTTTCCCGGCGGTTTCGGCACCATGGACGAGCTTTGGGAGATGCTCACGCTCCTGCAGAGCGACAAGATTCCCCAGCGCAACCTGATTCTGATTTACGGAAGAAAGTACTGGGACGAGGTCCTCGACTGGCGCGCCATGGTTCGCTGGGGCACCATCAGCGAATCCGACTACGGTCTCCTGCAATTCGCGGACACCGTGGACGACGCCTTCGAGCGCGTCCGCAGCGAACTCGAGACGAACCACTTGAAGGTCGATCTCGACTGGATGGGCTAGCTCAGTCGCACAGGCTTTCAGCCTCTGCGTTTTCCCCCGGGCGACCCGCGCCAAACAAAAACGCCGGTCCCCATTATCGGCGGCCGGCGTCTCTGCCAGTTGGATTGGCCGATGCGCTTCAGTTCTTGCTGACCAGCGCCTCGGGAAGAAATACTGCTTCAAACCGCTTCCGCTCGTCCTGATCGTGCAGCAGCACGATGGGAGCAAGATGAAGCGGTCGGTGGCATCCCTTGCAGGCCGTCATTTCGCCCTGCAGATCCTGCAAGAACCCGTCGGCAAACCGGTACTCCGCTCGCGACCGGCGAGCCTGCTTCTGTCCTTGTGTGCCGCAGTGCGGGCAGGTAAATGTCACCGGATCCTCTTGGGGATCCCGGTGCAGCGCTGCCCAGCCCGTGTAGCGCACCCCAATTGTTTCAGTCGAACGCACAGACATGGAACTAACTCCTCCAGCCTAAAATGGCTTGTTTCCACCTTGATAGATGCGTGGGTACCTCCTATTGTTGCATAATGGCAACACAATTGCTCTCCTATTTTCTGTGCTTCCCATCACACTACCTTGTTGAATCTGTTGGGGTTAGCACCTCGGCCTCCTCCGCCCACCCATAGGCCGCACTTTCCCCTTTGTTTTGAATGATTTGCGGCATCCTCCGTCCTGCTCGGAACCGCCCCTTGCTCCCCGGTGTCAATTCTCCAAAGGCTGCGCAACCTTCCCTACATCGAGCCCGAGGAGGGCTCAGAGACGGGAGCACGGCTCCGGCCGGGCGCCCGCGCGGGAGTTTGCCTGCCCGAGGCAGGCCCCTGCCCGTGCAGCGCCCGGCGGAGTGTGCCCCGCCAAGGAGGCGCTCCTGTGCAACCCCAGAATCGCTTTTCGCAATGCCTGCTCGAACAGAAGAACGAAGAAAGCCGGCAAGCACGCCGGCGCCGCTGCCGCTCCATCCTCATCGCCATCCTGATTCAGGTGATTGTGCTGGCTCTGCTCATGCTCCGCCCGCTCTTCGGCGCCCCCGCTGTGCTGCTCGCCGTCGAGCGGTACGTCCCGCTCCCGCCCTGGAAAGGTTCGCCGGGCACGCACGAGCCTCCCCGAACGCTTCCGGCACACGTTCACCCACACATCTATGATGTGCGGACCGTGCCGTTCACCTTTCATCCGCCGGATCGGCCTGCGCACCATTTCGACGCGGACTCCGCGCCCGATATCGGCTCGACAGGTGAAGATTCTCCTGGCTCCGGCTTCGGCGATCCCAATGGACTGCTCGACAGTCTAGGTCTGCCGGGCATCGGCTCTCCGCCGCCTGCGCCGCCAGTTCCTCCTCGCGAGCCGCCTCCCCCGCTGAAAAAACCGCGCCTCGTGCCCTCCGAGATTCAGCAGGCGATGCTGATCTCTCGCGTCGAGCCGGCATATCCCGAGCTGGCCCGCCAGATCCGCTTTGAAGGCACCGTGGTCATTCGTGCCGTGATTGGAAGGGACGGCCGCGTTGAGTCGGCGGAAGTCGTCAGCGGGCATCAGCTATTTGTTCGCGCTGCACTCGACGCCATTCTCCAGTGGCGCTACCGTCCCACTCTCCTGAATGGCCAGCCCGTCGAGGTCGAAACGCTCATCACCGTCATCTTCCGCCTGCACTAACTCCGGTTAGCCTGCCGGCCGCAGGCAGGCCACGGTCAGCCCTGTTCTGACCGTGGGCTTTTCTTTTCCGCTCTGCGCTACAATTGGCGCGCTCCGGGGAGCCTGCGAATGGCCGTGGATGTTCCAGCGGATTATCTGGCGAGATTGCGGCGTCGCCTGCGCGAGAAATCTCTCGTCCGCGGCGAGGTCACTCTCTCCTCGGGAAAAAAGAGCGACTATTATCTCGATTGCCGCCTCACCACTCTCGATCCCGAAGGCTCCGTCCTCGTCGCCCACTCCATACTCGAATTACTCGCCGCCCAATCCATCCGCGCCGAAGCCATCGGCGGCATGAGCATCGGCGCAGACCCGGTCGTCTCCTCCGTCGTCGCGCTCAGCCACCTCGAAGGGCGTCCCCTCCGCGGCTTCCTCGTCCGCAAGGAGCGCAAAGAACACGGCATGCAGCGCCGCATCGAAGGCATCGGCCGCGTGCCTGTCCGCAACGTCGTTATCGCCGACGATGTCTGCACCACAGGTAAGTCCACGTTTGAGGCGATTGAAGCCGCCGAAAGCGAAGGAATGAAAGTGGTCGCCGTCATCAGCGTGGTCGACCGCGAAGAAGGCGGCTCCGCCGATCTCCGCAAGAAATATCCCTACTTCGCCCTCACCACAGCCCGCGAACTCCTCGCGGAGCCTGGTTCGTAACGCCGGCGTCCCGCGCCGGCTCTCTTCGCCGTTCGCGCCCGCCGCTAAACCACCGGCTCCCCGCAATGCTCCGCAATCGCCGCCCGCGTCGCATCTCTCAGCCGCAGAATTTCCTGCCAGCCTTCTCCATTCGGATAAATCGGCGGGCACACCGTCAGCGTCACGCGGCTGCCCGGCCGCGCCAGCACGGCATCGTCCGGCAACAGCTCGCGCGTGCCCCGCAGCGCGATCGGCAGCACCGGGCATCCGCTGGCCACCGCGGATTTGAATGCCCCCAGTTGGAACGGCCGCAGTCCCGGCGCCGGCGTGAACGTCCCCTCCGCAAAGATCAGCACGGATTCGCCCCGCACCAGCGCCTCTTCCACCTCGTCCGCCTGTTTCAGCCGCGCTTCGCGGTTCTCCCGCACGAACGAAAAATGCCCCAGTTTTTTCACAATGCCGCCGATGAACGGGTAGCCCATCACTTCCTGTTTTGCCACAAACCGGTACTTGTACGCCCCCAGCAGCGCCAGCATCACCACCGCGTCCGTATAGCTCGCGTGGTTCGACACGATCAGCAGCCCGCCCTTCGACTGCCTCCCCCATCGCGTCGCCAGCGCTTCCAGATGCTCCTCCCCTGCCAGTTCAATGGGCACTCCCACCAGCCGGAAGAACAGCCGGTTCAGCGCACGGCTGATTTTTGCTCCCACCGGCCGGCTGGGAATGATGTGCAGCTCCGCCCACACCGTCATGGCCAGCAGGCTCACCATCGCCAGGAAATACGCGCCATAGATCGCATCCACCGTGCGCCGCGCCAGGCTCGCCACTTGCTTCGGCGCCGACCGAGCCGCCAGCCGCGACACTTGCAGCCACGCCGGCGGCCGTCCCTGGTGTAGCCGGCCTTCGCGGAACAGGGCGCGCGTCGCCTCCCGCCGCAGCTTTCCGCTCGACGTTTTCGGCACGGCGCCCGCCGGCACCATTTCCACGTCGTCCGGCGGCAACCCGACGCCTTCGGCCACGCGCTCGCGTATCCCCGCGGCGATTTCCTCCCGCCGCGCCGCGTCTCGCTCCGCCGTTTCCGCAACGACCACGAGCCGTTCCGTCCCGCTCGTTTCGTCCACCATTCCGAACGCCACCACGCACCCTTTCCGCACTCCCGGCGTGGCCGCGGCCAGCTCCTCGATTTCGTGTGGATAGAGATTCCGGCCCGCTTTGATGATGATGTCCTTCGCGCGCCCGGTGATGAAAATCTCTCCGTCGGCGAAATAGGCCCGGTCGCCCGAGTCCAGCCAGCCGCCTTCGCGCAGGAGCTGCGCCGTCGCCGCGGCGTTGCGGTAGTAGCCCGACGTCGCGGAGGGGCTGCGGAACCACAGCCGGCCTTCCACTCGTTCCGCCACGTCGTTTCCCCTGTCATCCACGATGCGCACTTCATTCCCCGGTATCGGAAAGCCCGCGGACACGAACCCCGCCACATTCGCGTCGGCCGCGTCGCCGTTTCGTCCCGCACTCCCCGCGGCGCTCGCCAGAGCCGCCACCGGTACCGCGCGCCCGTCGTTTTCCAGCGCCGCGCGGTCCAGCCAATCCACCCGCCAGCCCCGCATCGGCGGCGTGAAGCTCACCGCCACGGAATTCTCCGCCAGCCCGTAGACCGGCATCAGTGCGCGCGCGTCGAATCCGTGCCGCGAAAATCGCGCCGCAAACCGTTCGAGCGTCGCGGGATTCACCGGCTCCGCTCCGTTCAGCATGTAACGCATCGACGATAAATCCAGCCCCTCGATCCGTTCGTCCGGCACCTTCCGCACGCACAGCTCGTACGCGAAATTCGGCGCTGCCGTCACCGTACCCCGGTGCTCATGAATCGCCCACAGCCACCGCTCTGGCCGCGAAAGGAATGCCAGTGGCGACATGAGCGACAGCGGTGCCCCGGCATACATCGGTCCCATCCACGCCCCGATCAGTCCCATGTCGTGGTACAGCGGCAGCCAGCTCACCGCGCGGTCCGCGGGATTCATCTCCACCACCGCCAGGATGGCGCGCAGGTTGGCCAGCAGATTCGCGTGTGTCAGCGTCACGCCTTTCGGATCTCCCGTGCTGCCCGAGGTGTACTGCAGGAACGCGATGTCGCTCCCGGAGACGTGTCGCGCCCCCGAAAGCTGTCCCGGCTTCGAGCCCAGTTCGGATACCTGTGCAGCCGTCGTCACGCGGCGCAGCGAAGGCACCTGCGGCCCCAGCAGGCGCGCCACTTTTTCCGCGCGGCCAAACGTGACGATCGTCGTCACCTCCGCGCTTCGCAGGATGGCCGCCTGTCGCGCCGCGTATTCCTCGATCCGGTCGGCGCGCACCGGCGGGTAAATCGGCACCGGGATCGCCGCGGCCATCTGCGCTCCCAGCAGCACGTGGAAGAAGTCCACGCACGTCGGCAGCATGATGGCCACTCGGTCGCCCGCGGCCACTCCCAGGTTCTCCATGCCGCGGCCGAACGTGGCGACGCCTTCGAACAGCGCTCCGTAGCTGATGTCTTTCGTTTCGCCCGTATCTTCGCGCAGCCGCAGATGCAGCCGCGTGGGCTCCGCTCGCGCCCGCCGGCGAAGCACGTCCAGCAGCGTTTCCGCGGAATCGAGCCCGAGTTCGGCCGCCGTGGCGGCGTTTTCGCGTTCCGCGAATCGCGTGTGTAGGTCGGTGGCCGTGCCCGTGCGGCTCTGCCCAAGCTGCAATTCGAGCGCGGCGATCACATCGCCGATCGTGTTCGCCTCGGCAAACAGCTCGTCGGGCGGGCGGATATGGAACACGTCCCCGGCCCGCACGATCAGCTCCACCCGCTCCAGGCTCCCCAGCCCCAGGTCGCGTTCCAGGTGCAGCAACTGCACGCTCTGCGCATGCGCCGCGCTCCGGATTTCCTCCAGCCCGCGGTGGCTCCCCAGTTCGTCCAGCAACTGCTGGGCGATATCCAGCACACGCTCCTGAATGGTCAGACGGTCAACGCGAGTGGCTGCTGCGCTCATCGGTTAGGACTGGGTCGGAACTTGCCCGCCGGGGCGGGACTGCCCGCCATGGCGGAGCAGGCGCCGTCGGCCTGGCAGGCTCCCAGCGGAGTGGGCAAAGGCTACCACGGAGGTCATGGGCCAGCAATATGGCGGCCTTCCGCCCAGCCAGTCACGATGATAACCCGCCCTGTCCCACCTGAACATCCGAGGCCTTTCCATTCTCGCGGGCTATTCAGGCAGCTTCTGCGCCGGCGGTACCCTAGTACCAGTAAGAATGTGACCCCTGACCTATCGACCCGGTGGCGTCAGTTTGCGATTCTCCCTGGTGACGGCGGGCGGTACCGAGGCAGCAGAAAACGCCCGGCCGGGAGCGGCAGATGATCCTCGAAGTGGGATTTGGCATCTGCGTAGCGCTGTTCTTGCTCAGCAGGATCGGCCAGCCGGCCCTGGCGCCGGTGCGCACCCGGAGGAAGCAGGAGTAACGCAGTCCGCGGCAGCGGAAAAAGATCTCTATCTCCAACGAGTCCCTCCCCATGTCCACCCCGAGCGGCCGGCTCCCCCCCGGCCGCTTTTTTTTTCCGCCAATGATGCTCCCGTAGCGCCGGCTCCTGCCCGCCGCAGGAAGGTCTAGCCGGTCATTGGTCCTCTCTCCGCATATTGTGTGTCGGGAAATTCCAGCGAGGTGAGCGACACCCGCCGTTGCGGGCGCCGATTCAGCGGTCTACGCGTCGGCAGCTACCGCACCATCCGCCGTGGGCGGTACGCACTCAGCGGCCGCGGCCGCATGCGCAGCGGTGCCAGCGGCGGCGGAACGTTCTGTAGCGGGGCGCCGCAGCAAGGACACTGGGGCGTGTGGATTTCCGTCACGCGGATCCAGTGGCCACGGGCATCGCACACAGGATTAATGCACTGCACGGTCCAGCCGGGCAAATACTGCATCGTCTCCCCCTCTCCGCCTTCTCGGCAGAGACCCCTGAAAAAGAGCCGGAAGCAGGGCCCAAACTGGGCGGATTCTCTACGCCAAATGCTGTAGTGTCAAGCGGAACATCACAATAGGTTGTATTACGGTTGACGGCCCTCCCCGCAGGGTTTTCCTCCCTGACCCTCCGGACAGTAATTCGTTCGGCTCGTCCTCATGACTCCCTCTTTCCGTTTGCTGCTAATATGGAGTTCCCCCAGCCCATACGCGCGGGCGCCCGTTTTTTCGGGCCTTCCCACGCGCGAACTCACCGGAGCGGCCGCCCACGCCCGCCGGACGCGAAGGAGATGGGGATGGATCGCCGCAGGGTCTCGATCGCTGGATTTCTTCTGCTTGCGGTCTGCTTCATGCCGGGCTGCACGAGCAGCTCGATGCCGTCCGGAGGCGGAGGCGGCGGTGGTGGCGGCAGCAATCCGCAAGCGCCTTCGATCATCTCTCAGCCCATGAGCCAGTCCGTCAATGTCGGCCAGACGGCCACATTCACCGTCACCGCCACCGGCACGTCCCCGCTCTCCTATCAGTGGATGGAAAACGGGATGGTCATCGCGAATTCGGATTCGTCAACCTACACGACGGCACAGACCACTGCCGCGGACGATGGCGACACCTTCAGTGTTACGGTCTCCAATTCCGTCGGCAGCCGGACGAGCAGTACGGCCACGCTGACCGTCCACACCGTCACCGTGTCCGGAACGGATGTAACCACCTACAAGAACGATCTGGCGCGCACCGGCCAGAACCTCACCGAGACCACGCTCACTCCCGCCGGCCTGAATTCCACCAGCTTCGGTCTCAAGCGCAACCTTTCCGTCACGGGCCATGTGGACGCGCAGCCGCTCTATCTTTCTCAGCTCAGCATCGGCGGGGTCATGCACAACGTCGTCTTCGTCGCCACCGAACACGATCTCGTCTATGCCTTCGATTCCGATAACGGAGCCATGCTTTGGAACGTTTCCGTTGCGCCCGCCGGAGAATCCGTTGGCGACGACCATGGCTGCGGCCAGGTTTCCCCCGAAGCCGGCATCACCGCCACGCCCGTCATCGATCGCAATGCCGGCGCCCACGGCACCATCTTTGTCGTCGCCATGACCAAGGACGGAAGCAACAAATACCACCACAGAATCCATGCGCTCGACGTCACCACGGGCGCCGAGCTGCTCGGCGGCCCCGTCGAAGTGCAGGCCACCTATCCCACTTCCAGCGGCACCACCACCTTTGATCCTCACCAGTACAAGGAGCGGCCGGGACTGCTCCTGCTCAATGGAATCGTCTACACCATGTGGTCTTCGCACTGCGACATTCAGCCGTACACCGCTTGGATCATCGGCTACAACGAATCCACACTCGCACGCTCTCTCGTCTTCAACCTCGCTCCCAACTCCGGCGGCGCCGGCCCTTCCATCTGGATGGCCGGCGGCGCTCCCGCTGTCGACTCCTCCAACAACATTTACGTTCTCGCCGCCAACGGCGTCTTCGAAACCTCGCTCGATGCCAATGGATTTCCCAACAAAGGCGACTACGGCAACGCTTTCGTCAAACTCTCCACCGCC
>DATKNR010000036.1:0-13195 GCA_035541255.1 Patescibacteria group bacterium
AAGGCCTGTTTCCTTGGAATGCGCCGTCCCGGGCACGGTCACTTCCAGACCGCGCGTAGGGCCATAGCCGGGAATCGTATCCTCCACCGAAACCTGGGCCACGCCCGGCAATGTCTTCAACCTCTCCACGACCTCCCGAAGAATCACTTGCCCCTCGGGCGAGGCGAATCTTTGGGGAGCTGGTGTCATGCCGTGGCTCGGCGGCGGAAGAAAGACCACCATCAAGACATTCTTGGGATTAAAACCAAGCTCAACGTGCGTGAGCAGATAGAAACTGCGCATCATCAGTCCGGCACCGATCAATAGAACGATGGAGAGAGCCACTTCGCCGATCACCAGTCCCGCGCGAAATCTCCCGTGGCGAAAGCCGCCGTTTACGCCCTTGCCCGTGCCGGCCAGTTGCGGTTGTAGGTCGGCGCGCGCCACGCGAAGAGCAGGCGCCAGGCCGCAGACCAGCGTCGTGAATAGGGCAAGGCCCACGGCGAAGAGTAAAACAGGCGGATTGAGCCCGACTCCCGTTTCACCTCCTAGACTCCCACCCCCATACACGTCTCCCGCGCGCGGAATGATCGCCGGGACGAATTTCACTCCGAACCACGCGAAGATACAACCCACGACGCAAGCGGCCGTCGCCAGCACGGAACTTTCCGCCAAAAGCTGGCGGACCAGTCGGCCGCGCGTCGCGCCCAAGGCCGAGCGGACCGCCATTTCTTTTTCCCGCACGCTCGCCCGAGCCAACAGCAGATTCGCCACATTACTGCATGCGATCAGCAACAACATCGCCACCGCAGTCAGCAGGTCATACAGCAGATGCTTAATGTCCGAATGGAATACGGGAATGTGTCCCTGCGATTCCAGCATGTAGTCAGTGGCCGACTGGACTCGCACCGTGAAATGTTTTGGGAAATCGCCCGGACGGAGAAGGGCGAGGCGTTTCACGATTACATCCAGGTCCGCGGAAGCGGCTTCCAGGCTCACACCGCGCTTCAGCCGGGCCAGCACCTGCGGAGAGAATTCCCCCTTTGTGCGGGGCGTGCCGCTCGTTCGGGTAATCGGAATCCAGATTTGAGACTGTGGACCGAACGCCTGGAAGTGTGGCGGCATGACGCCCACCAGCGTTCGCGGTTCGCCGTCGACTGTAAGGCTTTTGCCAAGAATCTTTGCGTCTCCCTGGAAAGCGTCTTTCCAGGTCGCGTAACTCATCACGAAGACGGGAGGAGCACCAGGCTTTCCATCTTCCGGGGTGATCGCGCGTCCGAGAAGTGGGGGCACGCCATAAAACTCAAAAGCATCGGAAGTTACCCGGGCATCGAAGAATTGGTACATCCGGGGGCCGTCGCTGGCGAGCACAATGCCGCCCGCAGTGATGTAGCCAACGATGTTTTCGAATACGTGGTTCTGCCCGCGGATCACATCCAGATCCGCCAGATAAAGGTCCAGAGATTCCAGGTTGCCGCCCGACTGCCCCGCAATTTCCTCATTCTGCATCACCGGAACAACCAGCCTGTTCGCATCCTTCGCGGCAAACGCATGAAACAGGAGATTGTAGAAGACGCTGAAAACGACGGTTGAAGCGCCGATACCCAAGGCTAAAGCAAAGATGGCAACGAAGGCGAAGCGCCAGTCCTTGCGCATGTTTCGGAGCGCGTGGCGGACGTCTTGCCACACCTGCTCGATCCAGAAGCCGGAGCGGGAGGCGCGGACTTCTTCCTTTACCTGCTCGAGGCCGCCGAGTTCGATGCGGGCGGCACGGCGGGCTTCGGGGGCAGGCATGCCCTCGCGAAGTTTCTCTTCGGTGAGCAGATCGAGATGAGCGCGGACTTCGGCATCGAGATCCAGATCGGCGCTGCGGCGATGTGCGAGGCGGCGGAAGAAGCTGCGAAGGCGCGTCAAGAGCTTCATCGCATGCGCTCCTAGCTGGCCTCGAGGGCGCGTTCGATGGCCAGAGAGATGCGGCTCCAGCGCTCGGCTTCCGTTTCCAGCTGGCGGCGGCCGGCGCGCGTGAGCTGGTAATACTTGGCGCGGCGGTTGTTTTCGGATTCGCCCCAGTGGGAGCTGAGCCAGCCTTCGTCCTCCATGCGGTGGAGGGCGGGGAACAGAGAGCCGGGCTTCACCTGAAAGGTGCCGCGCGTCACCTGTTCGATGCGCCGGGAGATGCCCAGTCCGTGAAGCGGGCCGAGGCCCAGTGCCTTCAGGATGAGCATGTCCAGGGTGCCTTGCAGAAGTTCGGTCTGTTTGTCGGCCACGAGGCTCTCCTATCGAATCCCGATAGGGATACCGCTTCTTCCTATCGAATGTCAATACGTAGGACGCGGGAGACCGGTTTCAGGTTAGCAGCCAGCGCCAGGAAATCTGGACGAGGAGAACCGAGGCCGGCTCCCACCTTCGCCGGGACGGGTAGAAGCCCTTCCCGCGTCAGGACAGGCCGGCGCTACATGTAGGCGGGGATGCCGGTGATTTTGTCGCCGATGATGAGTTTGTGGATATCGTGGGTACCCTCGTAGGTGTAGACGGACTCGAGGTTCATCATGTGGCGCATGATGCAATAATCGTCCACGATGCCGTTGGCGCCGAGGATGTCGCGGGACTTGCGGGCGCATTCGAGCGCCATCCACACGTTGTTCATCTTCAGCATGGAGACTTTCGTGAAGTCGGCCTTGCCGGCATCCTTCAGACGGCCCACCTGCCAGGCGAGGAGCTGCGCCTTGGAGATTTCCGTGATCATCCAGGCGAGTTTTTCCTGGACGAGCTGGTGCGAAGCGATGGGCTTGCCGGCGAACTGTTTGCGCTGCTTGGCGTATTGCAGCGCCGCGTCGTAGCAGGCCATGGCCGCGCCGGTGGCGCCCCAGCCGATGCCGTAGCGCGCCTGCGTGAGGCACCCGAGCGGGCCTTTGAGGCCTTCGACGCCGGGGAGGAGATTTTCCGCCGGGATTTCGCAATCGTTCATGGCCAGGCCGGAGGTGATGGAAGCGCGGAGCGACCATTTGCCGTGGACGTCCCAGGCCTTGAAGCCGGGCGTGCCCTTCTCCACGAGGAAACCGCGGATGACGCCGTCTTCGGTTTTGGCCCAGACCACAGCGACGTCGGCAATCGAGCCGCTGGTGATCCACATTTTTTCGCCGTTCAAGATGTAACGGCCGCCTTTGCGGACGGCGCGCGTGAGCATGCCGCCGGGATTGGAGCCGAACTGCGGCTCGGTGAGGCCGAAGCAGCCGATGGCTTCGCCGCTCTGGAGTTTCGGGAGCCATTTATCCTTCTGCGCGTCGGAGCCGTAGGCGTAGATGGGATACATGACCAGGGCGGACTGGACGGAGACGAAGCTGCGCAGGCCGGAGTCGCCGCGCTCGAGCTCCTGCATGACCAGGCCGTATTCGACGTTGGACATTTCGGCGCAGCCGTAGCCTTTGAGCGAAGCGCCGAAGAAGCCCAGATCGGCGAGCTTGGGGACCAGGTGCTTTGGAAAGGTGGCCTCGCGGTTGTGCTTCTCGATGATGGGGATGATTTCGTCTTCGACGAACTGGCGGGCGGTCTGGCGGACGAGTTTTTCCTCGTCGGTGAGCAGCGAGTCGAAGTCGATGTAGTCCACGTGGGCGAAGGGCATGACGAATCACCTCAGAGTTCTGGCGCGAGCGAGCAGGTAGTCTAGCAAGGGGCTCTCTGTGGCGGCAAATCCACGCGCGCCGCATCAGGCCCACGACGAATTCGCCCAACGGGATCCGATGGCGATTCCGGAAGGTTGGGCGCTCGTCGTGGAGTTCGAAACGATTCCGTTTCCAGGGCGGCTATCCTCGGGGATCAGCCCGGTACGTCAAGTTGTGGAGCGGCGGTTAGGACGGCAAATTGCTCAGAAAACTGCAGACGAATTGGAGCATCCAGGTGAGGCGTGGAAGGTTTGAAAGCGTAAATCACGCCAAAGATTCAAACGGCTGAACCTCCGGCGCTGAAGCGGGAATGGGGGCTCGCTTGGGCGGCGGAAAACATACAAGGAGACAGAGCCGAGATACAGGAAATGGGAGTGGGGGGCGGACCGCGGTGGCAGGACACTGCTGTGTCTTTCCTGCATGGGGACCGCAAGCCGCCATGACGGGCCGCACGAACGGCCCGGCGTGGAGAAAAGCGGGCGGGGAGGGCACGGCAGCGTCCTGCCATCGCGGACGAACCGGTTCTGATGAAGCGGCCGGGCATGCAACCTTGAACATTGCGTCGGCTGCGTCCGCGAACTCTGCAGCAAACCACACCGCACAGGGGGAAATGTTCACCGGGGACTGCTCCGCGACGGAGCCGAAGCGCGCCTCGGGGTTGTGCTCACCCAGAGTCTTGCCATGTATGCGGATGCACATTCGCGAGAGGCAAGCGGACGCCCGATTGCGCCCTGACGCCACGAACTCACAGAGAAGCGGTGCGGAGGCGGACGTGCAGTCGTTGACCGTACGGGCCGGGGATGTTATAAAAACCGCTCTGCCTGGTCTTCGCGGATTGTGATGGGGTTGGCGCCTTTTCCCCGGTGGAAGCAATCCTCTGGCCTGGGACCAGGACCAATGGACAGGAGTGGAGAGCTGAGCCGTACCGTATGGAGTTGATCGAACAACTCAAGGGTCTGTTCCTCCAGGCCCTTCCGACGCTGCTTCTCGTCTGGGTCTTCTACTTTTTCCTGCGCGGACAGTTTTTCAAGCCACTGCTGCACGCGATAGAAGAGCGCGCGCGGCGGACGGAAGGCGCCCGGCGCGAAGCAGAAGAGAGCATGGCCGCGGCAAAGAAAGCGCGGGAGGAGTATGAGGCCGCGCTATACAAGGCGCGCGTGGAATCCTTCGCCCAGCAGGAAGCGGAACGGCGTAAGGCGCTCGAAGAGCGCATGAATATAGTGAAGGCGGCCCGCGAGAAGGCTTCCGCATACGTTCACGCGCAGAAGGCCGCGCTCGATTCCGAAATCGCGGTTGCGCGGAAGCAGCTCGAGCACGAAAGCAGCGTGATGGGCGGCGAGATTGCGCGCGCGCTGCTGGCGGGCGGCGGGGCGCCGCGCGTTCCCGGAGGAGCGTCGTGAAGCGTCTGCGCCTCCCTGTGACGGTCCTGCTGGTGGCCTGCGGGCTGGTGTTGCTCGCGGCACATCCGGTGTCCGCCGCGGAGGAGGGCGGGGAACCCTCCCGGCTGAGCAGCGTGTTCCAGTGGCTGAACTTCGCCATCGTCGCGGGATTGCTCATGTGGGTGCTGGTCCGGAAAGCGCCGGCATATTTCGCGGAGCGGGCCCGCCAGATTGTCTCGGCCATCCGGGAGGCGGGGAAGGCAAAAGAACAGGCGGATGCGCAGCGGCGCGAGGCCGAGCAGCGGCTGGCCAATCTGTCGCGTGAAATTGAAGCGATGCGGGCCACCGCGCTGCGGGATGCGGAAGCGGAAGTGGCGCGCATCCGAGCCGCGGCCGGCCAGGAAGCCGCCAAGATTGAGGCGGCGGCGCACATGGAAGTGGACGCCGCGGCACGGAGCGCCCGAATCGAACTGCGCGCACTGGCCACCCGGCTCTCCATTGAGAACGCGGAGGCGCTGCTCCGCGTGCAAATCACTCCGGCGGCGGAGGATGGAATGTTCGCAACGTTCCTCGGCGAACTGGCGCATCCCGGCAAGCCGACGCGCGCCGGCGGGCAGACGGGGAGACCGAATTGAGATCGGTGACCGGAGAGTACGCCGGAGCGCTGGCCGATGTGGCCATCGCGTCAGGCCGTCCGGAGGCGTTGCGGCAGGAGGTGCGTTCCTTCGCCGACCTGGCGAAGGGATCGGCGGACTTGCGCAACTTTCTGGATTCGCCGGCCATTCCGCGCGACGGGAAGAAGGAGCTGCTCAGCAAGCTCGCAGCGCGGATGGGTGCGAGCGAACAATTGCGGAATTTTCTGTACGTGCTGGTGGACCATAGGCGGACGCACCTGCTCGAGGAAATCGCGAGGGAGTTCGAGACGACGCTGCTCGAACGGCTTGGAGTGGCCGAGGCCGCGGTAACCTCGGCACGCGAGCTGACCGCCCCGCAGAAGCAGAAGCTCACCGGCACGCTGGAATCGCTGACGGGAAAAAAGATTGAAGCGCATTACGCCGTGGACCCGACGCTGGTCGGGGGCCTGGTGGTGCGCGTGGGATCCACGATATACGACGGTTCGGTGCGCGCGCAGCTCAACCAGCTGGCCGCGCGCCTCACCCGGGAGTAGGAGCGGCGCATGGCCACGATCAAAGCGGACGAAATCGCCAAGTTTCTCCGCGAGCAGATTCAGAACTACAAACAGACACTGGAAGTGGATGAGGTCGGCTCGGTGATTTCCGTGGGCGACGGCATCGCGCGAATCCACGGACTGGAACGCTGCATGGCGGGCGAGATGCTCACGTTTCCCCATGATGTGTTCGGCATCGCGCTGAACCTGGAAGAAGATCAGGTGGGCGCGGTTCTGCTGGGTGAATACTGGAAAGTCCAGGAAGGCGACACGGTGAAGCGGACGGGCACGATCATGTCCGTTCCCGTGGGCGAGGAAATCATCGGCCGCGTTGTCGATCCGCTCGGACGGCCGCAGGACGACAAGGGCCCCATCGAATCGAAGAAGCGCCTGCCGCTCGAGCGCATGGCCCCCGGCGTGGTGGCGCGGCAGCCCGTTCGCGAGCCGCTGCAAACCGGCATCAAGGCCATCGACTCGATGATTCCCATCGGGCGGGGGCAGCGCGAGCTGATCATCGGCGACCGGCAGACGGGAAAGACGGCCATCATTCTGGACACCATCGTGAACCAGAAGGGCCTGAACATGATGTGCATCTACTGCGCGATCGGGCAGAAGCGCTCCACGATCGCGCAGGTGGTGAAAACGCTCAACGATGCCGGGGCCATGGACTACTCCATCGTGGTTGCGGCCTCCGCCACCGAGCCCGCTTCGATGCAGTACATCGCGCCCTACGCGGCGTGCGCGATGGGAGAATACTTCCGCGACAACGGCAAGCACGCCGTGGTGTTCTACGACGACCTGTCGAAACACGCGCAGGCCTACCGCGAAATTTCGCTGCTGCTCCGCCGGCCGCCCGGCCGCGAGGCGTTTCCCGGCGACGTGTTCTACCTGCATTCGCGTCTGCTGGAACGCGCCGCAAAAATGAACGACAAGAACGGGAGCGGATCGCTGACGGCGCTGCCCGTGATCGAAACGCAGGCCGGCGACGTCTCCGCGTACATTCCGACGAACGTGATTTCCATTACCGACGGACAGATCTATCTCGAGGCGGATCTTTTCAACGCGGGTATCCGCCCGGCCATCAACGTGGGCATTTCCGTGAGCCGCGTGGGCGGCAATGCGCAGATCAAGGCCATGCGGCAAGTGGCCGGGGCGCTGCGATTGGACATGGCGCAGTACCGTGAACTGGCCGCCTTTGCCCAGTTTGGTTCCGAGCTGGACAAGGCCACGCAGGCCCAGCTCGCCCGCGGCCAGCGCCTCACCGAGATCCTGAAGCAGGAACAGCTGGTTCCGCTTCCAGTCGAAAAGCAGATCCTGGTGATCCTCGCCGCCTCCAGCGGTTTTCTGGACGGCGTGGACGTCTCGCAGGTGCGCCGCTTTGAAACCGAATTACTCGCATACCTGGAGACGAGCCACCAGGCACTGCTGGCAAAGGTACGCGAAAAGAAAGCGCTGGACGACACCATCAAGCAGGAAGCGACGCAGGCATTCACGACGTTCAAGGAACGATTTGTAGCCTCAGCTCCGGCCGCGTCGTAGGACGGAACGAGGCAGCGCGCTGACTCATGGCCAACCTGATCGATTTCCGGCGGCGCATCCGCTCGGTGAAGAACACGCAGCAAATCACCCGGGCGATGAAATTCGTGGCCGCCGCGCGGCTGCGGAGGGCGCAGGAGCGCGTGCTGGCCGCGCGCCCCTATGCGCGGCAGATCCTGCGCGTGCTGCAATCGGCGGAGGGCCGCCTGGAACATGCGGTTCACCCGCTGCTGGAGGTCCGCCCGGAAAAGAAGCTGCTGACCATTGTGATTTCCGCCGACCGCGGGCTGTGCGGCGCGTTCAATACCAACGTTCTGCGGAAAACCTCGGAATTTCTGCGCGAACACACCGGCGAAAAAATCGAACTGGTGGCCGTGGGCAAGCGCGCGCGCGACTCTCTGCGCAGGACCCGCCTGCCGATGAAGGCGGAGATGATCGGCGCCACGATGAATGTGAAGTTCGACCACGCGAAAGAACTGGCGGAAATGGCCATTGGCGCCTACACCGGCGGCGAAGCGGACGCCGTGTACCTGATATACAACGAGTTCCGCAACGTGCTCATCCAGAGGCTGGTGGTTGTGCGGCTGCTGCCCATCCCGTCCGAGGCCATCGCTGCGCCGCGCGGCGATGCCGGCGCGGCTGCGGGGGGCCATGGAGCCGGGTCCATCGCCAGGCCGGCGCAGGTGGACTACATCTATCAGCAGCCGCCACAGGAAATTTTCAACCGGCTCGTGCCGCGCTACGTGGAGACGGAAGTCTACCGCGCGCTGCTGGAATCGTCCGCGGCCGAGCACGCCGCGCGCATGACGGCCATGGATGCGGCCACCAAGAATGCCGCGGATCTGATCGACAGCCTGACGCTGCATATGAATAAAGTCCGGCAGGCGGCGATTACCAAGGAAATTATCGAGGTGGTGAGCGGAGCGGCATCGGCAGGACTGTGACGAGTCACGGTAAGGAGCCAAGAATGGCGGAAAAACATGCAGCGGTGGGAAAGCTGACGCAGGTGATCGGTCCGGTGGTGGACGTGGAATTCGAGAGCGGACACCTGCCGCCGATTTACAACGCCGTGCGCATCACGTCGGAAGGGTTTTCGGTTCCCGAGCCGATCACCGTGGTTGCCGAGGTGCAGCAGCACCTGGGCGAGGGACGAGTGCGCTGCGTGGCCATGAAGCCCACCGAAGGCCTGGTGCGCGGCATGACGGTGTACGACACGGGCAAGGAAATCACCGTGCCCGTGGGGCGGGCCACGCTCGGCCGCGTGATGAATGTGCTGGGCGAGCCTGTGGATGAGCTGGGCCCCATTTCCACGCAGACGGAATTTGCCATTCACCGCGAAGCGCCGTCCCTCGAGGACCAGTCCACGCAGGCGGAGATGTTCGAGACGGGCATCAAGGTGGTGGACCTGCTGGAACCGTATCTGAAGGGCGGCAAGATCGGATTGTTCGGCGGCGCGGGCGTGGGCAAGACGGTGCTCATCCAGGAGCTGATTCACAACGTGGCCATGCAGCACGGAGGCGTCTCCGTGTTTGCGGGTGTGGGCGAGCGCACGCGCGAGGGCAACGACCTGTGGCTGGAAATGCAGGAATCCCACGTGATCAAGGCGGGGGATTCGGAGAATTCGCGCGCGGCGCTGGTATACGGGCAGATGACGGAGCCGCCCGGCGCGCGCCTGCGCGTGGGCCTGACCGGGCTGACCGTGGCCGAATATTTCCGCGACGTGGAAGGCCGCGACGTGCTTCTGTTCATCGACAATATTTTCCGGTTCGTGCAGGCGGGGTCTGAGGTGTCCGCGCTGCTGGGCCGCATGCCCTCCGCGGTGGGCTACCAGCCGAATCTGAACACGGAAATCGGCGAGCTGCAGGAACGCATCACGTCCACGAAGAAAGGATCGATCACGTCGGTGCAGGCGATTTACGTGCCTGCCGACGACTACACGGACCCGGCGCCCGCCGCCACGTTCTCGCACCTCGACGCGACCACCAACCTCTCCCGCGCCGTGGTCGAGCGCGGCATTTATCCGGCGGTGGACCCGCTGGCGAGCTACTCGCGCATTCTCGATCCGCGCGTTGTCGGACAGGAGCATTACTCCGTCGCCCGGCTCGTGAAGTCCATCCTGCAGCGGTACCGCGACCTGCAGGACATCATCGCCATCCTGGGCATGGAAGAGCTTTCCGAGGAAGACAAGCTGACCGTGGCGCGCGCCCGGCGCATCGAGAAATTCCTCTCGCAGCCGTTCTTCGTGGCGGAGGCGTTTACCGGAACGCCCGGAAAGTTCGTCAAGATTGCGGACACGATCCGCGGATTCAAGGAAATCGTGGAAGGGAAGCACGACGCGCTGCCCGAACAGGCCTTCTACATGGCCGGCACGATCGAGGAAGTGCTGGAGAAGGCGGAGAAACTGGCGGCAGCCTAACGGGCAACAGGAATGGAACGGCACAAGCTCACTCTCGAGGTGGTCACGCCGGAGCGGCAGGTCCTCCACGACGACGTGGATTCCATCCAGCTTCCGGGCCTGGACGGCTACCTGGGCATCCTTCCGGGACATGCGCCGCTGCTCACGGAACTGGGGACGGGTGTGCTGAGCTTTCAGAAGGGCGGGCAGACGCGCTACGCAACCGCGCTGGGCGGATTTGCGGAAGTGCTGGCGGACCGTGTGATCGTGCTCGCGGAACGCTCCGAACTCGCCGAGGAAATCGATCTGGGCCGTGCCGAGGCCGCGCGCGAACGTGCGCTGAAGCGCCTGCAGGAGCATGGCGAGGAAGTGGACTTCCATCGCGCCCAACTCGCCCTTCAGCGCTCGCTTACCCGCATTCAGGTGGCTCCACGGCTTCCGCATCGCCGGTCCGTCAGCCCGCTGGAACGCGACGGTATCGGATCCCCGCCAGGAGCATCGAAGTAAGAGGCGCGAGGCCTGCGAAAGCAGCTTATCCGCGCTTGCCGGTGCGGCTCAGCGCTTTCCAATGAGCGAGATCATCATGTACACCGCCCCTTGGTGCGGCGATTGCCGACGGGCGAAGGTGTTCCTCCGCGAACGCAACGTGACCTTCCGCGAAATCGACGTGGATGAAGATCCGGAAGCGGAAGAATTGGTCATCTCGGTGAACGAAGGCCGCCGCAAAATCCCCACTTTTGCGGTCGATGGCCGCTATTTCTCGTGCAGCCCGTTTGACCCCTACAAACTTTCGTCCGAGCTGAAGATTCCGCTCAGTCCCTAGCATCCGGCCCAGGCGTGGGTTCCGCTTCGCAAGACCATCATCGTGCCGCGAATACGATGTCCGGCTCCGCGCCGAGAAACCATCCGAGGTGTTCCGCCTCGCGTTCGATCTCCTGCCGCACGGCCCGCCCCAGCGCCCCGAACGGTTCAATGGAGACGAGCAGGCGTTTGCGCTCCATTGCGTGCGTCCACGTGGCCACTGCAAGCCCGTTTGCCAGCACCACGGGCAGCACCCACCCATGGCTTCGATAGACGCGTTTATAAAACCTCGGATCAAGGAAGTGCTCCTTCTCCGCGTGCGCCAGCAGAAAAGGGTCGAAAGCTGCCAGCAGATTGACCACCGTCCCTTCGAGCGCGGCGCCTCGAAACACATTCACATCGTCGCGCAGCAGCCACGCCTGCCGGCCGCCGATGCTGACTTCCACTCGCTCTTCGGCCGAACCGTCCCACCAGGCACGCGCCTCGGTCACGGGTACCCCGCTCCACTTGCAGAAATCGCGCAGTGTCGCCGGCCCGTACGCGCGCAAAAACTTGCCCAGCAGATTCCGCCCGGCCTCATCCTCCTCGATTGCTCTCCGGCCGCGCAGCCAATGATCCACGCGCACGAACGTTACCTCCTGGCCGCGGTCGGGGCCGTAGCAAATCAGTCCTTCGACCAGCGCCAGCCGGGCCGCATTCCAAACGCGGTCCATCCATTCCCGCACGCGGGCGCTCACGCGCGGGCGGATGCGCGCGGTCAATTCGCCTTTGGATAACGGCCCCTTCTCCAGGGATTCCAGAGTCGCGCGCAGCAGCGCCTCCCTGTCTGCCGGGGTGATCCGCAACCGCTCCATGATCCTGACCACGGCTGCCACGCGGCTGCGGCGAACGGCCCTCGCGTAGATATGCCACTCCGCAGCGGGCAGCAGGTGCACCGTCTGCCGCATGCAGAGCGTCTTTACCAGCGCGCGCTGCTCCCATAAGGCAGCTTCGATGTCGGCCCGAAGCAGCGCACGCGTGCGGGCGGCAATGTTCATTCGCGCCGCGGTCATCAGCTGCGCCTGCATGCCGCACACATCGCGGCACACGGTGACCGGATCGCCCGTCTTCGGTGAGAGGAGGTGGTGGCGCATCAGGCGAAACGCAGCCACCTGGCGCGCATCAACACGCATGGGTTCGGCGGAAGCGCGCCGCGGTGGAGTGGCGCGCAGCGTGCCCAGGCCCGCCGGGCGGGCGCCGCGCCCATCTTTACGCGTGCTCGAGCGCGCGCCCACGGAGGAATACCCGGGAAACGTTGAATGCGGAGTCGAACAGCACGATATCTGCATCGGCGCCGGGAACGAGCCGGCCCTTCCGGGCTTCGATGCCCAGCAAGCGCGCGGGATTGGCCGTGGCCATTTGCACGGCTGCGGTCGCCGGCACCCCCAGCGCCACCATGCGGCGCACCGCGCGATCCAGGGTGAGCGTACTTCCGGCGATGCGCCCTTCGCGGTTGCGGCACACGCCTCCCGTAACGGTCACTTCGATGCTCCCGAGCTGGTAGTTCCCGTCGGGCATTCCCGTCGCTGCGGTGCCATCGCTCACCAGCAGAACGCTTTCCGCGCTTTTGGCGGCGAGCAGCAACCGGAGCGCGGGATCGTCCACATGAACGCCGTCGGCAATCACCTCCGCGGTGACGCGCGGATCGGTGAGCACTGCGCCGATCACTCCCGTCTCGCGGTGGGAAAAGGGCCGCATCGCGTTGTAGACGTGCGCCGCGTGGCAGGCTCCCTGCTCGATCGCGCGAATGGCTTCGCTGTATGTCGCGTCCGTATGGCCCATCGAGACGACCAGGCCGGCTGACCTTGCGGCCGCGATTGTCTCCGCCGCGCCGGGCAGCTCCGGCGCCAGAGTCAGAATGCGTGCGAACCCTCCCGCCGCGGCAAGAAATCTTGCCAGCACTCCCGGCGAGGGCGGGATCAGGTGCTCCGGAGGATGGACGCCGCGGCGCGCGGGACTCAGAAACGGTCCCTCGAGATGCACGCCCAGGCATTCTGCAGCCGGCTGTGCGTTTGCATGGTGGGCGCGTATGGCGACGGCCAGACCTTCCAGGCTGCGCAGCGTCTCCGGAACTCCCGCGGACACTGTGGTAGCAAGGAACGAAGCAGTTCCGTGCCGCGCAATGCAAGCGGCAATGCCCGTCAGCGCCTCAGGCGTCGCCTCCATGGCATCGCGGCCGGCGGCCCCGTGGATGTGGACGTCGACAAATCCGGGCGCGGCAAGCAGCCTCCGCGCG
>DATKNR010000037.1:0-2352 GCA_035541255.1 Patescibacteria group bacterium
ACTGGTCCGCGATACCAAACTTCAGGACGGGAATCCCTGTACCCGCGTCACACACGTCGCCATGGAAACGCGGCGGCTCGGCCGCGGTGAGCTGACGATTACCGAGTATCGCCTGGGCGTGGACGGCAGCGAACTGCCGCCATTCCCCGGATTGGTCAGCCATTGATCCTCCAGGTCCAGCCAACAAATCCGGCTTCCGGACGATCCTATTCCCACAGGAGCCTCGGAACCCTTCGACCGGAGTGAACGCTTGAAATACATCCTTGCCTTGGACCAGGGGACCACCAGTTCCCGCGCTGTCCTCTACGATCGGGATGGCGTCATCCACGGGCTCGCCCAGCGGGAGTTCGAACAGCTTTACCCTTGCCTCGGATGGGTGGAACACGATCCGGAAGAAATCTGGGCGTCGCAGGTCGGTGTCGCCGTCGAGGCGCTGAGCCGGGCCAACGCCCGCCCGCGCCACATTGCGGCGGTGGGGATCGCCAACCAGCGCGAAACCACCATCGTCTGGGAGCGCAAGACCGGGAAACCGGTGTCGAGCGCGATCGTCTGGCAAGATCGTCGCACGGCGCCGATCTGTAAGCGGCTCCAGGATTCGGGCCTCGAAGAAACCATCCGCGCGAAGACGGGGCTGCTGATCGACGCCTACTTCTCGGCCACCAAGATCATGTGGATCCTGGAGAGCGTGAAGGGCGCGCGCGAGAAGGCGGAGCGGGGCGAACTGGCCTTCGGAACCGTGGACAGCTGGCTGATCTGGAACCTGACCAGTGGCAAGCTGCACACCATGGACGCCACCAACGCATCCCGCACCATGCTCTTCAACATTCACGAGTGCAGGTGGGACCAGGAACTGCTCGAGGCCTTCGACATTCCGGCGTCCCTGCTGCCCGAAGTCCGCGCTTCGAGCGGCGTCTATAATGACGTTTCCACCAGCCTCGCCCTCGAGGGCATTCCCATCGCGGGAGTCGCGGGCGATCAGCAGGCGGCACTGTTCGGCCAAGCCTGCTTCCGCCCCGGGATGGCCAAATGCACCTACGGCACCGGGGCGTTTCTGATGCAGACGCTGGGAAGGGAAAGCAGTGCCTCGTGCAATCGCCTGTTGACCACGGTGGCCTGGCAGCGGGACGGAGCCGTCGAATATGCAATGGAAGGCAGCGTTCTGGTTGCCGGCTCGGTGGTGCAGTGGCTGCGCGACGGGCTCGGTATCATCCGCAGCTCCGAAGACGTGGAGCCGTTGGCGCTCAGCGTCCCGGATAACGGCGACGTCTACGTGGTCCCGGCGTTCACCGGACTGGGCGCGCCTCACTGGGATCCGCATGCGCGCGGCATGATCATCGGAATCACGCGCGGGACCAAGGCGGGGCACATCGCGCGGGCCGCGCTCGAAAGCATCGCCTACCAGGTGGCGGATCTCTCCGGCGCCATGCAGCAGGACTCGGGCATCCCCATCCATGCTCTGCGAGTGGACGGCGGCGCATCACGCAACGATACGCTGATGCAGTTCCAGGCCGACCTTCTGGGAATCCCGGTGGTCCGTCCGGCGATCACAGAAACGACTTCGCTCGGCGCGGCGTTCCTCGCGGGCCTGGCCGTGGGATTCTGGAAGAACACCGCCGAAATCGAAGGGCAGTGGACGAAGGAAAAGGAGTTTCAGCCCAGGATGGGCCGCAGGCAGGTGGACAGCCTCTGTGGCCGGTGGCGGCAGGCGCTGGAGCGGTCGAAATCCTGGGGCGTGCACGCCGAAGGTGCGGCGTCTGGCACAAACGCAGAGGGAGGAACGCAATGACACGGCCGGAAATGCTGAGCCGACTCCATGCGCAGCGTGGGGAATGGGATGTAATCGTGGTGGGCGGCGGCGCGACGGGCGTCGGCGTGGCGATCGATGCCGCCTCGCGCGGGTACTCCACTCTGCTGCTGGAGCGTAGCGATTTCGGCAAAGGGACGTCCAGCCGCAGCACCAAGCTGGTTCACGGCGGCGTCCGCTATCTGGAACAGGGCAATGTCGCGCTGGTGATGGAGGCGTTGAAGGAGCGCGGGATCTTGCGCATGAACGCTCCGCACCTGGTGAGCGACCTTGCGTTCATCGTGCCCAACTATGATTGGTGGGAAGCGCCGTTCTACGGCGTGGGCCTGAAGCTCTACAACATTCTCTCGGGCAAGTACGGGTTCGGTTCTTCGACCGTTCTTTCCCGGGAGGAGACGATCGAACGGCTGCCCACGATCCGGCAGGACGGCCTGCGCAGCGGCGTGATCTATTTCGACGGCCAATTCGACGACGCCCGCCTGCTCATCAATATGGTGGCGACCGCGGCGCAACAGGGCGCCGCACTCCTCAACTACTGCGCCGTCACT